>NZ_LAMX01000009.1:0-153243 GCF_001275035.1 Rheinheimera sp. KL1 | reverse complement strand
GACGATGGTAGTGTGGCAGATGCCATGCGAGAGTAGTTCACCGCCAGGCTCCCAAATACAGAACCCCGCTCAGTGAGCGGGGTTTTTTATTTGCATTGCCACAGGCGGTCGCCAGGGTGAAACAGGGAAAACGGGACGCAAATAGTTTTGCGTCACGCCTGTTTCACGCCTTGAGCTCTGCGAAAGGCCGGACAAGACGGTCCGCTGTCGCCTGACCCAGAACCCCAGGATGGGGTGAGCACTGTAGTTCACCGCCCGAATTCAGAGCAGAAATGCTTTTAAACTAACCAACAAATACCCCAAAGGCACAATGCCTCCGGCGATTGACCCTACATTTCCCTCTATTTAGCACCAAAACACCCCACCAATCCCCCCATTAGCCGCATCACTCTGGCAATAGCCATCCAACCCAACCTAGTATTTGCTCAACCCATAATCAGAATAACGAGGTCCAGGTGCATTTATTTATCAAAACTGCTGTTTTTGCAGCCATTTCAGGTATCAGTCTGAGTGCAATAGCAACACAACAACCCTTGCAGTATGAAGATGTCTTCCAGTTAGAGTTTGTATCAGAGCCTCAGATCAGCAGTGACGGCGACCAGGTCGTCTTTGTGCGTAACCGTTTTGATCAGGCGCTGGACAAACGTATTGGCTCTTTATGGCTAAGTGAGACGAAGACAGGCCAACTACGACCTTTAGTATCAGAACAAGCCGATATCAGCTCACCGTTATGGTCAGAAGATGGCAAAAAACTGGCGTTTATTTCATCTGCTTCTGGTAAGCAACAGATCCATATTCGCTGGATGGACAATGGTCAAAGCGGTCAGGTCAGTCATTTACCAGCAACTCCTGCCGGTTTAAGCTGGTCACCAAACGGAAAATGGCTTGCTTTTTCCATGTTTACGCCGAAAAAAGCTGCTAATCCGGTGACTTTACCTGGTAAGCCTGAGAAAAATGATTGGGCCAAAGCTCCTGTTTATATCGACACTATGCAATACCGTGCAGATGGCCGTGGTTATTTACCTGCCGGATACAGACACATTTATCTGATGGCAGCTGAGGGTGGCACGCCTATACAGCTGACCAGCGGAGATTTTGATCACGGTGGTGAAATCAGTTGGCAAAACGACAGCAAAGCCTTTTATTTTTCAGCCAATCGTCAATCAGATAAAAGAGCTCAGGCCCAGAATAGTGAAGTGTACAAGCTGACTATTGCCGACAAAAACCTGACTCAAGTCACCGATCGTTTTGGCCCAGATCACTCTCCAGCTCTATCATCTGATGGTAAATGGCTGGCTTATCTAGGCTATGACGATAAAAAGTTGGCGCATCAGGCCGACCAGCTTTACGTGAAAAATCTGCAGTCTGGTGAAGTTAAAGCCCTTACTGCAGATTTAGACCGGGCTATTGATAGCTTTAGTTGGAGTGGCGATAGCGATGCACTTTATATCCAGTACGACGACGAGGCTCAGGGTAAAATTGCCTTACAGCCTCTGAACGGTAAACGCAAAGTGCTGGTTGATCAGGTCGGTGGCAGCTCGTACAGCCGTCCTTACACCGGCGGCAGTTTTACAGTGTCGCAGGATGGTGACATTGCCTATACCCAGATGTCGACTCAGGCACCAGCTGAGCTTGCTTTATGGCAGGACGGTAAAAAGAAGCAACTGACCGAACTGAACAAAGACTTGCAGTTATCCCGTGATATAGGCGAAGTGGAAGAGTTTTGGGTGACGTCTTCTGTCGATCAACGCAAGTTACAAAGCTGGCTGATTTTGCCGCCAAACTTCGATAAAACTAAAAAGTATCCGTTAATTCTGGAAATTCACGGTGGCCCTCACACCGCCTATGGTCCTGTCTTTGCGATGGAATTGCAGTTGATGGCGGCCCAGGGTTATGTGGTGTTGTATACCAACCCTCGTGGCAGCACTAGTTATGGTATGGAATTCGCCAATCTGATCCACCATAAGTTTCCAAGTGAAGACTATAACGATCTGATGGATGTGGTAGATGCGACAGTCGCTAAAGGTTTTATCGATGCAGAGCAGTTATTTGTCACTGGGGGCAGTGGTGGTGGCCTATTAACCAGTTGGATAGTGGGTCATACCGACAGATTTAAGGCTGCAGTGGCGGTCAATCCTGTGATTAACTGGTTTAGTTTTGTGCTGAATGCCGATATGTACAACTACTTCAGCCAGTACTGGTTCCCTGGTATGCCGTGGGAAAAACCAGAACATTACCTGAAATATTCCCCTATCAGCTACGTCGGTAATGTCAAAACGCCAACCATGCTGATGACGGGAGAATCTGATCACCGAACACCTATTTCTGAGACTGAACAGTTTTATCAGGCGCTGCAATTACGGGGTGTTGAAACCGCTATGGTGCGGATCCCTGGCGCTTCGCATGGCATCCATATCAGACCCAGTAATATGATGGCTAAGCCAGCTTATATCACCTACTGGTTTAATAAATACAAGAAATAGCGTTTTGCTGTCATAAATAAAAAGGGCCGCCTTAAATAAAGCGGCCCTTCTGTTTAATTAATGAGTGGGTTACTCAGATATAAGCAAAAGCATCGGCAAACATTTGTTCGCGTCTTGCACCTTGCTCAAGGAAAGCATCCCGTACTACACCGACCATAGGGAAAGGGCCTGCGATATAAATGTCGTAAGCTTCCAGTGAGACAAAATCTTCCAGCACCGCCTGATGCACTAAACCAGAGCGGCCTTGCCAGTTATCGGATGGACTTTGCACTACGGGCACCAGCTTAAAGTCATGATGGGTAGAGGCCCATTGTTGCAATTCAGGCATATGGTACAAGGCTTCCTCATGACGCACGCCCCAGTATAAAAATACCGGTCTTTTCACGCCAGCTGCTGCTATCGCTTGAGCTATGCTGTAGACATACGAAAAACCTGTGCCACCTGCCAGCAACAAAATAGGGTTATGGCTGTCTTCGCGCCAAAAGGCCTGGCCTAAGCCTAGCTCTACAGTCACTTGATCATTGCTTTGCAGATGGGCTAGAGCCTGACCTGAATACTGATCAGCCACAGCACCGCCAATTTGTAGCTCAAGTTGAGTTTGACCAGGAATTGAGGCGACAGAGAAAGGCCGCTTGTCTTGCTCTGTTAAGCACAACTGTAAATATTGTCCTGCTTTAAACTCTACTTTTTGTTGTGGCGTCAGCAGAACCTGATGCACTCCAGAGGTCAACGGCTGAATTTTATCGACGGTACAAATCACTTTGGTCATGAATAATCCTGCGGCTTAGCCACGAATAAAAGGGTGGTGTAAGGTCAAATCTGACTCGGCATAAGCCAGACAACAATAGGTAAAGTTCTGCGCTTTATCCAGATCAGACAAAGGTTCGGGTGGCAGATAAGATACAGAGCCAGAGCGCAGCCGGCAGACGCAGGAGGTGCAAACGCCCTGCTTGCAACGAAACGGAAAGTCGATGCCATGGCGCAAAGCCGCTTCGAGAATGGTTTCGTTACTGTTCACCTGAAAACTCAGGCCACTGGGTTGTATCGTTACCTGATGACTCATTTCTGACCCGGTACTTTAAGTGTTTGAGCGACCTGCTCAGCTGGTAGTATACCCAGTTCAGCCCAGATACTATCTACTTTGGCTTTAACTGCCGGCTCCATCACTATAGGTTCGCCCCACTCGCGAGTGGTTTCGCCTGGCCACTTATTGGTAGCGTCTAAGCCCATTTTCGAGCCTAAACCCGACACTGGTGAAGCAAAGTCCAGATAATCGATCGGCGTATTTTCGATTAAGGTGGTATCACGAGCCGGATCCATACGGGTCGTGATAGCCCAGATCACATCCTGCCAATCACGGGCATTGATATCGTCGTCACAGACAATCACAAACTTGGTGTACATAAACTGCCGTAAGAAAGACCAAACGCCCATCATCACGCGTTTGGCATGACCTGGGTATTGTTTCTTCATCGTCACAACCGCCATACGGTAGGAGCAACCTTCGGGTGGCAGATAAAAATCGACAATTTCCGGAAACTGCTTTTGCAGAATAGGCACAAAAACTTCGTTCAGCGCCACACCTAAAATCGCGGGTTCATCTGGTGGACGGCCAGTGTAAGTGCTGTGATAAATCGGCTTTTCTCTGTGAGTGAGATGAGTCACAGTAAAGACAGGAAAGGAGTCGACCTCGTTGTAATAGCCTGTATGGTCGCCATAAGGGCCTTCAGGCGCCATTTCACCTGGCTCTATATAACCTTCTAATACATATTCTGCAGAAGCTGGTACTTGCAAATCGTTGCTGATACAACGGGTGACTTCGGTATTGTCGCCGCGTAATAAACCGGCAAAGGCGTATTCAGATAAAGTATCAGGTACAGGAGTTACTGCACCTAAGATAGTAGCTGGATCTGCACCTAAGGCAACGGAGACAGGAAAGCGTTGGCCCGGGTTTGCTTTTTGCCATTCTAAAAAGTCTAAGGCACCGCCACGATGGGATAACCAGCGCATAATAACTTTGTTTTTACCTAGCACTTGCTGGCGGTAAATCCCCAGATTCTGCCGCTCTTTATGAGGGCCTCTGGTGACTGTTAAACCCCAGGTAATCAAAGGCGCTGCATCGCCAGGCCAGCAGGTCATCACTGGAATTTTGCTTAAATCCACCTGGTCGCCCGAAAGCACCACTTGCTGACAAGGGGCGCGTTTGACTTCTTTCGCTGGCATATTCAGCACTTGTTTGAAGATAGAAAACTTGCTGAAAGCATCTTTTAAGCCCTTTGGTGGCTCGGGCTCTTTCAGAAAAGCCAGTAATTTACCCACTTCGCGTAAAGCGGCCACGTCAGTCTGACCCATACCTAAAGCAACGCGTTCTGGTGTGCCAAACAGGTTCGCGAGTACTGGCACATCAAAGCCCTTAGGGTTTTCAAATAACAAGGCAGGGCCACCAGCACGCAAGGTACGGTCCGCTATTTCAGTCATTTCCAGATAAGGGTCGATTTCCATAGAGATTCGTTTGAGCAATCCGCGTTGCTCCAGCTGACTGATAAAGTCACGCAGGTCTTTGTATTTCATAAGGCTCTGGCTCTGCTTGATATGGGACTATTATACATGGCTGACTTGGGCAAACCAGCCTGTACTGTGGTTGCAGTAAGGCCAATACGGCCTGAACGCAAACTAAGACCAATTTGATTTCACCAGCCTTTTTGTCGAACTGAGCGCAGTTAACTTGCATTCACTAGCTGTGGTCATCTAATGTGATAGCTAAACCATTGCTTTTTGAGTTACTTTTATGGATTTTCCAGAACAAATCAAACAACAAAGCTGCATGGACTGCTTAAGTGGCCAATCTTTAGGTTTTGAGATCCGTATGGCTTTTCAGCCGATCATCGATTGGTCTTCGCAAGAGATTGTTGGCTATGAAGCTTTGGTGCGTGGACCTGAAGGGCAAGGTGCAGGTTGGGTTTTTGAGCAGATTAACGATAACAATAAATACTACTTTGACCAGGCTTGCCGTGTGAAAGCGATCGAGACAGCCTCTAAACTTGGGCTTAAAAAATTGCTCAGCATTAACTTTTTACCTAACGCTGTTTATAACCCTGAAACCTGCATTCGCGCCACTATTGAGGCTGGCGATATGTTCGGCTTTGATATCACTCAAATTATGTTTGAGGTGACGGAAGGCGAGCAAATTACCGATCAGGCTAAATTAAAACGTATTTTTGAAAGCTACGCCAAACGTGGTTTTATTACTGCGATTGATGACTTTGGTTCTGGTTATGCCGGTTTAGCCTGGCTGACTTCGTTACGACCAGCTGTGTTGAAGTTAGATATGGGATTGATCCGGGATATTGACAAGGACACTGTAAAACAAGCTGTCCTGAAGGGGATTTTGACCGTGTGTTGCGAGTTAAAAACCAGAGTATTGGCTGAAGGCGTCGAAACAAAGGCGGAGCTGGATTATTTGACTCATGCAGGTATTGACTGGTTTCAGGGGTATTACTTTGCTAAACCGCAGTTGGAAAAACTACTGAGTCATTCAGAGATCCAGGTCTGGCGTTAATTATCAATTCGCTGTAGATTGTCAGACATCTGGATGTCTAAGGTTTTTCTGATGAAAAAAGCAACTCAACTAATCCATGCGGGCCGTGGTAAAGAATGGACTGGCTCTGCGGTTAATCCGCCCGTAGTACGAGCTTCCACTATTGTATTTGATACTATGGCCGAGCTAAAGCATGCGACAGCGCATCGTGGCGATCGAGTGCCTTATTATGGCCGCCGTGGTACAGCCACTCATTTTGCGTTACAGGACGCCATTTGCGATCTGGAAGATTCAGCCGGCTGTGCTTTATATCCTTGTGGCGCTGCTGCTATTAACGCGGCTTTATTGAGCTTTTTAAAGCAAGGCGATCATCTGCTGATGGTCGATACTGTCTACGAGCCCACTCGAGCTATCTGCGATAAGTTATTGGCTGGTTTAGGCATTGAAACTACTTATTACGATCCGTTGATTGGGGCAGGCATCAGTGCGCTGATCAAAGCCAATACTAAAGTGATTTTCCTGGAGTCTCCTGGTTCTCTGACCATGGAGTTGCAGGATATTCCGGCTATCAGTGCTGTTGCCAAAGCTCATCATATAGTCTTGATGCTTGACAATACCTGGGGCACTCCTGTGCTGCTGGATGCTTATGGTCTGGGTGTTGATGTTTGTATTCAGTCGGCCACTAAATACATAGTGGGCCACTCCGATGCCATGCTGGGTATCGCCACGGCCAACGAAAAACACTGGCCACAGCTGCGTGAGTACAGCTACCTGATGGGCTACTGTGCGTCGGCGGATGATGCCTATTTAGCCAGCCGTGGTCTACGGACTCTGAAGGTACGTTTAGCTCAGCATCAAACTAATGCATTCATAGTGGCAAAATGGTTACAACAACGACCTGAAGTCGAGACTGTACGTCATCCGGCTTTGCCTGAAAACCCAGGACATGAGATTTTTCAGCGTGATTTCATTGGCAGCAATGGCTTGTTTTCTTTTGTACTAAAACAAGGTGATGCCAAAGCTGTGGCTGCGTTTATTGAAGGTATGCAACATTTTAAGATGGGTTTTTCTTGGGGGGGATACGAGAGTCTGATTATTCCGAATTTAAGTATTCAAAAACTCAGGACCGCCAGCCCATGGCCTTATTCAGGCCCGCTGATCCGTTTACATATAGGTCTGGAAGATACCGACGATTTAATTGCCGATTTAATTGCGGCATTCGGGCGCTTTAATCAGGCGCTGTAATCACAGCGCCTGATGTTGTTGTCTGTTATTGTCGGAGAAAGGATTCAATACTTTCGCCTGTCACTTTGCCTATCTGACTAAACAGATACCAAATAGCCACCATTAACATCACGGTACAAGGCAAAGCGATAACCGGAAAACTCAGAGCTGTCATCTTTGCCAGCTCTTCATTAAAAGCAGGAGTACCGGGTGTACTCACCAATAAGTACTTCGCCAGACCATAATTCAGTACCGAGGATACAACAAAAGATCCCGCCACCAAATAGGCACAATTTTGTAGTTTGCTCGCAAACAACTGCTCTGCATTGTGGGCTTTTAAACTGGCGTCCAGTTTGGCTAAATCCATTAGTTCATCGTTCAACAAGATTTTCTTCACCAAAGGATATTTACTGCGTTGGCTAACTAACACCAGCAGCGCAATAATACCTGGCACAGCAGCTTCTTTTATCGCGATATAGGCTGGGTCCAGCTGCAATAAGCTAATACCGCCAGTCAGTAGTACACTAATCACACCCAGTACAGATAAAAAGTTGACCTTTTTACTTTGTTGCAATTCCCACAACCCAAAACCCAATGGAAAAGCTAAAGCGACCACTAAAGCCCACAGCGGGCCTAATTGATGATCTTCGCTTAATTTACTCAAAATCAGCGTAGGAATAATAATATTGAATATCAGATTCACTAAAAAACCTGATGATTTTTTCTTTTCTGTTTGACTCATAAATTCCAGCCTTACTACCTGCTTTGTTGTCACAACGGCTCAGTGTGACGCCGAGTATATCTGATTTAACTCTGGTTACGCAGTATCAGGCTGAACAGTTGTATTCGGCCGATGAAAAGAACAGAAGCGCAACCAGCGGATAAAAACTTTAAGTGACTGATTTGTGGGACATTACAAAAACTTAGCAAGAACTCTGGCACTAAAGCGAACCATTATCAATGGCATCTCATTGATTTTATTGGTTTTTTGTTGATTTCGATGGGTTTTCGGCTAGAATAAACACAAATTTTGAATCTGCAGGTACCAGCTATGAAAGGCCAACCTTTAGTGCTCGCTAAGCTCAACGAGGTGCTGACCTCAGAGTTAACCTCTATTAACCAGTATTTCTTGCACGCCCGTATCTATAAAAACTGGGGTTTGGCTCAGCTCAATTCAGTGTGTTACAAAAAATCGATCAAAGATATGAAGCAGGCGGATGAGCTGATTGAGCGTATTTTATTCCTCGAAGGCCTGCCAAACCTGCAAGCTTTAGGCAAATTACGTATTGGTGAAGATACCGAAGAAATGCTGCAGTGTGATTTGGATTTTCAGCACGACCAGCTGCCGTTATTACGTGACGCCATCAAGTTATGTGAACAGCACCAGGATTATGTCAGCCGCGAGTTACTGCAGGAAATTCTGGAGCATGAGGAAGAGCATGTCGACTGGATTGACACTCAGCAGCAACAAATTGCTTTAGTAGGTTTGGAAAATTACCTACAAAGCCAAATGGGTTCAGGAGACTAACAATGAAAGGTAATACACAGGTTATCGCAGCCTTAAACGAGCTGCTGTCGAACGAACTCAGTGCTATGGATCAGTATTTTATCCATGCCCGCATGTACCATGACTGGGGGTTAAGCAAACTGTTTGAGCGTATCGATCACGAAGTGACGGATGAAAAAGCGCATGCGGCGGCGTTGATTGAACGCATTTTGTTTTTAGAAGGCACACCGGATTTATCCAAGCGTGATCCGCTGCAGGTCGGTACTGACGTGCCTTCCATGTTGCAAAACGATTTAAACGTGGAATACGCAGTAGGCGCCTTACTGAAAAAGACCATAGCTCTGTGTGAATCTGTGCAGGATTACGTCACCCGCGACTTACTGATGACCTTGCTGGACGATACTGAAAACGATCACGCTCATTGGCTGGAACAACAGCTGCGCCTGATCAAGCTGATTGGTTTACCCAACTATATTCAGTCGCAAATCTAAGGCTGTTGTCTGTTTGCAAAAAAGCATCTTCGGATGCTTTTTTTGTTTAGAGTCGTCTGAAATTGGAGCGGGTGACGGGAATCGAACCCGTATCTAAAGCTTGGGAAGCTTTCATTCTGCCATTGAACTACACCCGCCTGCGGCTTAAAGTACAAAGCTCTATAGAGACAAGTCAATCAATACCTGAAGGATTATTAGTGTGACACCTGAACAAATTGAACAGGCTGCGACCTGGCTGGCAGATTATCGTCGCTGTGGTGAAGCTGCACCTTTATTACCAGCGGAACTGCGTCCAACTTCATTGGCTGAAGCTTTTGCGATTCAACAATGGCTCTTTATTGAATTGGATTGGCCTGTTGTGGGGTGGAAAGCCGGACTGCCTGCTCCGGATAAATGGGTGCTGGCGCCTATAGCTAATCTGCAACAAGGCGAGCTTTGCTTGTTTGAACAACAGTCAGAGCAGTACAGCATTGAACCTGAGCTGGCGTTTAGGTTGGCGACTGATTTACCTGCCCGTAATGAACCTTATAGCGAGGTTGAGATCAAAGCGGCGATAGCTGCTACTCATTTGGCATTGGAGCTGATTATCAGGCCTTACAAAGCCGATGCCGGTGCAGAGTTTTTCGACCAACTGGCGGCAGGGTTGTTTAATCAGGGTTTATATATTGGTCCCGCTTTACCACTTGATTGTTTTCCGCAAGAATTTGAGCTGCTGGTGCAGCATTCAGGTGAACAACGTCAGTTTGCTGCTCAGCACCCCAATCATGATCCTTTATCGCCTTTGTATTGGCTTGTGAACCATTTAAGTAGTCAGGGTATTGGTTTAAAACAAGGCGAATGGGTGATCACTGGCTCTTACGCTGGCGTAGTGCAGGTGCCGTCTGATACGGAGCTGAAATTGCAGTTTGGATCTTTTGGCCACATCAACACACAATGCAGTCATGGGGCTATGATAAGCTAATCGGTTGATTTTGTTTTTTTGTTTTGCCATGGAGAGTTTGGGATGGAATTTTTACCGGCCTGGCCATTGACTGTTACGCCGCTGTCATCCTTTGGTCTGCTGCTGTTGATTGGCAGTTTAGGGGGATATCTGGCACACCGCATTTCCTGGTTGCCCAGTATCACAGGTTTTATGTTGGTAGGATTTTTAGTCGGCCCTAGTGGTTTGGGGTTGTTGACTGAATCGGTGCTGAAAGATTCCCGCATTCTGATCGATATTGCGCTGGCTTTGATTTTATACAGGCTGGGTTCTTCGCTTGATTTACGCTTTCTGCGTCAGTCACCGCGTTTGCTGGTGATTGCTCTGGTAGAAAGTACGTTAACTTTCAGCGCGGTCTTTACTTTGTTGTGGTTATTTCAAATTCCACTCGTCTTAGCCGCGCTCATCGCCGCTATTTTGGTGTCTTCTTCCCCAGCAGTGTTATTGCACGTTGCCCATGAAGTTGGAGCTAAAGGTCCGGTCACTGAGACTGCCAAGTCCTTAGTTGCTTTGAATAACCTGCTGTCTTTCCTCGCTTTTGCTTTTGTTGTGCCTGTCTTGCTGGCTGAACAGGACGCAGGTTGGCAACAGATTGTGTTGCAGCCTATGTATTTATTGTTAGGCTCTGCTTTGTTGGGAGGAGCTATTGCTTATGGCTTGCATCTTCTGACCAGCCGAACGCAAACTGCCGTGCAATACAAGCTGGCCCTGGTGGTTGGGGCTTTGATGTTATGTCTGGGGTTGGCTCAGCAATTAAAACTCTCTGCGCTGTTCGCTCCACTGGTAGTGGGTATTGTTGTGCGCAGTATGGAACGCGAAGAGGTGGTGTCTGCGCTGGAGTTTGGCAGTGCTTTTGAGCTGTTTTTTATTGTGTTATTTGTCTTTGCTGGTGCCAATTTGCACTTCGCCGAACTAGTGGCTTTTGCCCCTGTTATTATGGCTCTGGTGGCGGTGCGTTGTGCTGCCAAGTGGTTTGGTGTCAGTGTCAGTTCTGTGTTGTTGGGGCAAACAGTCCGGACCGGGGCCTCTTCGGGTTTATTATTGATCCCAATGGCCGGCTTGGCGATAGGTTTAGTGCAAAGCTCCAGCCAACTGGTGCCGGAACACGCGGCGGTGATCAGTGCCATAGTGCTTGGCGCTGTTACAGTGTTTGAAACTATAGGGCCACCTATAGCCTCTTATGCCTTTCGTCTTGCCGGCGAAACAGAAGCTCAGGCGTCAGCAGCTGTGGCTGGCCATCAGTTACAGCATCCGTGGCAGGCCGATGGCACTGTAGCTTTGGATTTGTCTGCTTTGCATGCGCCTGAACCTACAGATGCAGTGTTAGTAGAACACGCTGAACCCAAAAGATTTAAATTCTGGCGCTGGTGATCTCCAGCGCTGACTCTTGCTCACTTTGTGACAGGGTGAGCAAACTCTATGGCTTAATAGCTTCCTCACTTTTAAAATTCTGAACCATGTTTGATGGAATATTTAGACTTCTAAACTTCTGGCTTTCTATTTTGTTGGTGGTTTTGTAATCTATCAGGCTTGAGCACTAAACAAATACCCGTTAGGGTGGGTCTGAACAAAAAAATACCCAAAGTAATTGGAGTAGCAGACAGACGACAAGTGCGAGAGATTTCAGGAGCATAGTTGAGCTATGTGACTGGGGCGAGAGTGCGAAGTCAACAAAGCTACGGCTTCAAGTATGAAGGGGATAGAAACCGCAGTACGAAACTGCAGGCAGTGCAACGAGGAGAGTGGAACATGTCGCAATATGCTGCCTTGAGGGCAAATGTCGGATTGTTGGGTACCCAGCTGGGTGACACCATCCGCAATCAATTAGGTGATGCGGTTTTAGAACGTATTGAGCAAATTCGTGCTGTAGCCAAAGAAGCAAGGCAGGGCACAGAGCTGCAGGATCAGCAACTGAAACAAGTGCTGGCCAGTTTAACGGATCAGGAAATTCTGCCGGTTGCCCGCGCTTTTGCACAGTTCTTAAATCTTGCTAACTTAGCCGAGCAGCACCATACCATCAGTAAAGCTGGTCGTGCTTCTATTGAAAAGCCTGAGCCTGTTGCTGAGTTATTGCAGCTGTTGCAGAATAAAAATGTCAGCAAAAGCCGGATTGAGAAGGCCGTGGCCGATTTATCCATCGAGCTGGTGCTGACTGCTCACCCGACAGAAGTCACTCGCCGTACCCTTATCCATAAGTTGACTGAGATTGCATCTTGCCTGGCAGAATTGGAGCAGGATTTAGCGCCTGCGCAGCAGGAAAAAACGGAAAACCGTTTGTATCAGCTGATCACTCAGGCCTGGCACACCAACGAAATCCGCGAACAACGACCTACGCCAGTAGATGAGGCTAAGTCTGGTTTTGCTGTGATTGAAACCTCACTCTGGGACGCTATTCCGGAGTTTATCCGAGATTTGGATACTGCTTTGATCCCTGTGCTGGGTCATGGTTTGGCGTTAGACGCTGCTCCTATTCGTTTTTCATCCTGGATGGGAGGAGACAGGGATGGTAACCCTTTTGTCACAGCAAAGGTCACGCGTCAGGTACTGTTGTTAAGTCGCTGGAAAGCTGCGGATTTATTTAGTCGTGACTTGGATATACTGGCGAACGAACTGTCAATGAATCAAGCCAACGATGCGTTACGTGCCGTCGTGGGGGAGGCGTCAGAGCCTTATCGTAAGTTGCTGAATGATGTCCGCTATAAGTTACTGCATACCAGAGACTGGCTAACCGAAGCGTTAAAACATGACAGATTGCAACGACCTGAGGGACTGATTTGGCATAATCAGCAGTTGTTGGAGCCTTTGCTGCTGTGCTATCAGTCTCTGCTCGATTGCAAAATGCAGGTGGTGGCTGAAGGCTTATTAAAAGACACTATTCGTCGTGCTTATGCCTTTGGTTTAACTTTGCTGAAGCTTGATGTGCGGCAGGAATCTGGTCGTCATACTGCGGTATTCAGCGAATTTACCCGCTATCTGGGCATTGGTGATTATGCTGAATGGGATGAACCGGCCCGTCAGGCGTTTTTACTGAATGAACTAAGCAGTAAAAGACCTTTGTTTCCCCGCAACTGGTCGCCAAGCCCTGAAGTAAAAGAAGTGCTGGATACCTGCGACATAGTGGCTCGTCACGGGCCAGAAGCTTTATCTACTTATGTGATTTCAATGGCTGGTAAACCCTCAGATGTACTGGCTGTGCAGTTACTGCTGAAAGATGCTGGTATTACTTTCCCAATGCGGGTAGCTCCTCTGTTTGAAACCCTGGCCGATTTAACCAATGCGCCGGAGTGTATCAGTAAGTTGCTGGCCATTGATTGGTACAGAGGTTATATCAACGGCCGTCAGGAAGTGATGATTGGCTACTCTGACTCAGCCAAAGATGCCGGTGCTTTTGCTGCCGCCTGGGCTCAGTACAGTGCGCAGGAAGCTTTGGTCGCTATTTGCCAGCAAGCCAAAGTACAACTGACTTTATTCCATGGCCGTGGCGGCACTATAGGCCGTGGTGGTGGTCCGGCGCATGCCGCGATTTTATCTCAGCCACCTGGTTCATTGGCTGGTGGTTTGCGGGTGACTGAACAAGGCGAAATGATCCGCTTTAAGTTTGGTTTAAATGGCCTGGCACAGCGTAGTTTAGCCTTGTACGCCAGTGCTGTGCTGGAAGGGGTATTGTTACCGCCACCGGTACCAGAGCAAAGCTGGCGTGAGTTGATGCAACAATTGGCAACAGTGTCTTGTGAAGCTTACCGCGCAGTTGTGCGCCATCACCCGGATTTTGTGCCTTATTTCCGTGCTGCCACTCCTGAGCTGGAGCTGGGCCAGTTACCACTGGGCAGTCGTCCGCCTAAGCGGAATCCAAATGGCGGCGTCGAGAGCTTGCGTGCTATTCCATGGATTTTTGCCTGGTCGCAAAACCGCCTGATGTTACCGGCCTGGTTGGGTGCTGGTAATGCGCTGGCTGTTGTTGTTGAGCAAGGAAAAACTGAGTTATTGGCTCAGATGCGGGCACAATGGCCATTTTTCGCCACCCGTTTGTCGATGCTGGAAATGGTGTATTTAAAAGCGGATGCAGAAATTGCCGCTTATTATGATGAAAAACTGGTGCCTGAGCATTTGTTGCCTTTAGGTTTACAATTGCGTCAGCAGCTGGCTGCAGATACTGCTTTGCTGTTAAAGCTTATCCAAAGCGATACGCTGATGGCCAATGAAGCCTGGATCCGTGAGTCTATTATGCTACGAAATACTTATGTCGACCCGCTGCATATACTGCAGGTGGAATTGTTAAACCGGGTGCGGCATGCGCCTGAAACGGTCAACGACAGTATTAAACGCGCTTTGATGGTGACTATTGCCGGTATAGCAGCTGGTATGCGTAACTCGGGTTAAGAGACTGTTTTCAAATAAGAAAGGGCATACAATGTATGCCCTTTTTTGTCTAAAATTACAACTTAGAAAAAGTTCTTTTTAAACTCAACACCGATGATACGAGGTTCGTTAACAAAACCTGTCAGGTTGTTGAAATCGATAGCACCTTTTAAGTTTTCTTCGTCGGTAATATTGCGGCCAAATAAAGCCACTTCGTAGTTGTTATCGAAGTTCAGATAACCAATACGTAAACCAGCTTCGAAGTTACCATTGGTGCGGTATTCCATAGATTCATACAGGAACAGGTTGGTATCACCCTGACGGGCTACATCACCATAAATATAAATCTCACCTGTGCTAACCGGAATATCGTAACGGGCGTTCACCGTCAGAATAGTTTCAGGAGCTTGCGGGAACGGATTGCCGTCAATAAAGACTAAACCATTACCACCAGCTGGGTCTGTTGGTGTGCAGGCACCTGAACCGCACGGAGCAACCAGTAAGTTTTGGTCCTTCAGCTCTGTATTGTTGTAGCTGAAACCACCACCTACCACCAGGCTCTTGGTGGCACGCCATTCAGCATCCACTTCGAAACCATAACCCACGCCTTTGTCGGCATTAATCAACTGATTGCCCTGAGTTTCACCACCAATAGCGGATAACTGAATATCGTCAATGGTGTAATAAAACAGCGCACCGTTCAGACGCAGTGAATCGTCCAGTAAGTCAGACTTAGCACCTACTTCAAATGAAGTGATAGTTTCTGAATCAGCGACTGAAGGCGCTTTTTCGAAGGCAACATCACGACCTTGAATCGACTGAGCACGGAAACCGCTGGCAACACGACCAAAAACGCTGGTGGTATCGGTCAGACGATAGTTGCTGCTTAATTCCCAGCTCACCTGGCCATCGTCGACTTTGAGAGGATCGTAATTCTGGATACTGGCATCTCCAGTCACTAACGCAAAACCATCCACGTTTTGCTGACCGACCCAGAAGGTTTTTTCATCATAAGTGTAACGAACACCACCAGTGATATCCCAGCGGTCGGTTAGATTGTAAGTAGATTGACCAAATACAGCCCAACTTTCGTTGCCATGGTAGACAGTGGTTGCACCGTAGTAACCATCAACACTAGTCACACCAAAAGAAGAGTCAAAGTAGAAAGCACCCACCTGCCACTCTAAAGCCTCGTTGGTATCGCTGGCTAAACGTATTTCCTGAGTGTACTGCTCTAAATCGTTCAACTGATCTTCAGTTACGGCATCAAAAGGAATAAAACCTGGACCCATTTGTTCAGGGATGTTGTCAAAGTTAGCATCGATACGGTGACCACCATCGATATCACCTTTGCCTTTACCGTCGGCTTTTTCCATTGCTGAAATCATGGTCAAGGTCATGTCTTTTAACGCGAATTCGAACGTTAACGACGTACCGAAGTTGTCATATTTCTGGAAGTTGCCATCGCCTTTGTCGTAATAGACGGTATCGCGATCATAATTTTCGTTCAGCTCATTGCTGCCCGGAGTCAGGATATTGGCTCTGAATAAAGATGAGGTGCCATCCAGTTTTCGACCGTGTACGTTCAACAAGGCTGAAAAGGCATCCGTGTCATATAAGAACTGCAGACGGCCTGCTTTTTCGTCGTGACCACCAGTGAAATCTTTTTCACCGGTAAAACCGTTATCGACCCAGTCATCACGGTTTTGGTTCATCAAAGAAATACGGGCAGATAACTCGTCCGTTAAACCACCACCTGCAGCACCTTCCAGGTTAATAGTGCCGAAGCTGCCCACTGTTGCTTTGGTATAAGCTTCGAAGTCCTGTGTCGGTTTCACTGAATTAAATTTCACAATACCTGCTGTGGTATTGCGGCCAAACAAGGTGCCTTGCGGGCCACGGATCACTTCAGCTTGCTCGATATCAAATAACGGGAAGCTTTTGAGGATCACGTTTTCCATCACCACGTCATCCATAATCACAGAAACTGGCTGAGAAGCGGCCAGGTCAAAATCTGTGTTTCCCAAACCACGAATATAAAAACGTGGTGCAGCACGGCCGTTTGATGACTCAGCGTATAAACCTGGGATCTTGCCAGATAAAGCCTGAATGTCCTCGCCACCTGCAAACAAAGCGTCGAATTTCTCACCGCTTAAAGTTGCAATAGAGATAGGAACTTCCTGGGTGCTTTGCACACGTTTCTGTGCCGTCACCATAATGCGTTCCAATTTTGTCTCTTCAGCAGCCTGATCTTTGTCACTTTCCTGCGCGAATAAAGCAGGAGAAAGACCCATGGCTGCAGCGAGCAGACTGGCCTGAATACTCAATGCCAGAACAGACTTTTTGCATGTTTTCATCAATGTTTTACCTTAGTTTTAGGCTGTTATGTATTTTCTGGTGCGTCCTGCGGATAGTTATCAAAGCGAACCCTACAAACTCTGGAGTGACCACAGTGTTTGCCTGATAACTTGTACGCTACTATAGCATTTTGCAGCTACTTTTGCCGATTTGGTGGATAAAATGGCTAATAATCATCAGTTTGCTGTAGGTTATTTGTACATTATCTACTTAAGCAAGGTCTGGTTTACCTGATGATAACTTCGTCAGGTTGATATTTTTAGCTGAAAAAGGGCGGTATTAGTTGTGCTACCAGTTTGGTGAGAGGGAGAGCGGAGCAGAAGCGGATTGTGACCGACTATCAGGCTTGTATAGCTGAGCTATCCAGCCGCAAGTAAAGCTAGTATTCCTGTTAGTTTTTCGCTTTGATTATTCAATATCTGCGGGCTGGTCCATACTTTTTCGTATCCGGTGACAGACAGAGCGGAAGCTTCAGCTTTTTCCGCCCCGCACTAATAGAATATTCTATGTTAATTATTTGTTTATTTTTTTGACTCTACTACACTTGGTTTTTACGTCTAATTTCAGTTTTCAGCGGTGTTGGGTGTAAGCCTGTCGACACAAAGTGGAAAATCTTTTGGCAGTGTAAAAACTGCATGGAGTTTCACTGTATGGCGACAGAACAAGCTTTATTTAGAGTTAAAGCTGTGCAGGCGCAGCAACAGCGGCTCGAGGGGAAGGTCAGTGTTGTTCAGCCTGTCAGCAGCTCGGTTTTGTGCTTTTGCTTAATTTTGATTGTGTCTAGTCTGCTGTTGTTTTTACATCAGGCTAATTTTTCCCGTAAAGAGACGGTACAGGGATATCTAAAGCCTTCTACTGGTGTGGTCCGTATTCAGAGTCAACGTTCAGCCGTGCTTACCCAACTTTATGTGCAGGATGGAACTCAGGTTGAGGCTGGTCAAAAGTTGGCTTTATTGAGCAGTGATGAATTTCTGGCCGCAGGGCAGAGCTTGACGAGTCATTTGCAAAGTAGCCTGACACGTCAACTGGTATTAAACAGCCAAAAGCAGCAGGAACTGATTCAGAGTTTTGAGCAGCAAGACCAGCAACTTGCGGTGCAAATTAATAACGTCAAACAGCAATTATCAGATAATCAACGCCAGCAGAAGTTACTTACTGAGCGTATCGGCTTACAAGCCGAACGTTTGGCTTCTCAACAGAAGCTTGCGCTCAAAGGGCATTTACCCAGGCTGCAATTAGAGCAACAACAAGATCAACATCTGATGCTGCAGCAACAGCTAGCCGAGGTACAAACTTTAGCTCAATCTATTCGCCAACAACAAATCCAGTGGGAGCACCAGCGTCAGACTCTGCCTGTGGATCTCCAGCGCCAGTTGCAACAACTCAAAGTCGAACAACTGCAGTTTGAACAACAAAAGACCGAACTAATGGCCCGGGGGGAAGTGCTGTTAACGGCTCCGGTTTCAGGTCGGGTGACTAATTTGGTGGTAGCTCAGGGGCAGCAATTACAGGGTTCTCAGGTGCTGATGCAGCTATTACCTGAAGCTGGTGTTTTGTACGCTCAATTATTAGTTCCAACCCGTGCTTTTGGTTTTATCCAGCCTGGCCAGACAACCTGGCTCCGATTTGATGCCTTTCCTTATCAGCGTTTTGGTTTGTATCAGGGAGAAGTAAGTCAGCTGTCAAAAGCCGTGTTGATGGCACAAGACCCTGATAGCCCTGTACGTATTCAGGAACCTGTGTATCAAGTGCAAGTGCGCCTGAACCAACAGTTTATTGAGGCTTACGGTGAGCAACTGCCATTGCAGGCCGGTATGTTATTAAATGCAGATATCGTACTGGAACAGCGTTCAGTATTGAGTTGGTTGTTGGAACCATTGGTCAGCTTAAAAGGTCGTTTTCAGATTTAAATCATGCTGTGTACTTGCAGTGAGGCACAGAATGATGGCTCTGGCGATGTCAGAGTCTAATTAATGAAAGGAGCTCAAAAATGAAAGAGTTAACATGTGAACAAGTGAACGAAGTAAGTGGTGGCTTTAAACCCCCAACAGATATATGGCCCGGTATGTCTGCTAGATTGGCCCTGACTACATTTAAAGGTTGGGGGGCTGTTGGTGGAGCCTTTAGTGCTGGGTATATGATTGGTGAATTTCTGAATAGTAATACTCTTATTCAGAAGAAGATCGCCAGTTTGATTGACTCAATGTTCTTTTAGTTTTGGCTTGGAGGATGAAGACATTCATCTCCCTTTTAGAGAGGAGGAATTATGAAAAGCTTAAAGTCTAAAATGACTGAAAAAGAGGTCCTCGTCATCCTTTATAGCGCGGCATTTGCTATGTTTTTGCTTTCGATACATGCCATATCAACAAACGATATATGGGGATTTCTGTCCTCTCTAGGGACTTCACTGGTGTTAGCTCTAGGACCAAAAGACCCAGATTTTTATAGATCGCCGATTAAAAGATTGGATGATTTAAACAATATCTCGTATTCGACGGATGCTCTATCAGGTGCAATTACCAGTGTTGCTTTTATATTCATAGTTATTGGCTTGATAGGGAAATTATTTTTCTAACAGAACCTGACTTTATTCGGACCTTAACATGGAGAGATAAAGAGCTTTTTCATAGCTAGGGTGCTGTAAATATATATATTTTGGTTCTGAGAGTTCTCCATGGATAACTATATCGCATTGAGTCATTAGATTTGCAGAGCTTAAGCTGATACCTGTGTTCAAACTTGGACAAATCGTAGGCTTTTACATTGTTCTTTTTTACTCATGTACGAGGTAGTTAGAGACATACTTTCGGAATGAATCAGGCCATTAACACAACGCATTTATAAGTTTTTTATCAGTGGAACTGTTGTTATGCAAATCATCTATCAATCTGAAGCCGCAGAATGTGGTTTGGCTTGTCTGGCCATGGTGGCTGGTGCTTATGGTTATAAGACCGATATGGCTAGTTTGCGTCAGCGTTACCCACTCTCTCTCAAAGGTGCGACTTTGCAGCATCTGATGCAGTTGGCTGATCAGTTAGGGTTGGCTGCCCGCGCTTTACGATTGGAACCTGATGAACTGTCACAACTGAAACTGCCTTGTATTTTGCATTGGCAGATGAGTCATTTTGTGGTGCTGATCAAAGTGAAAGGTCAGGCTATCCAAATTCTTGATCCGGCTTTTGGTAAGAGAGATTTAAAGTCCTCTGATGTTGATCAATGCTTTACTGGTATTGCACTGGAGCTGACTCCCACAGCTGGGTTTGAAAAAACAGATCATCGGCAGACATTAAGTATTCGGCAGTTCTGGTCCTCTGCATCCGGATTATGGCCTGCTTTAATGCGGATCCTGTTCATGTCGGTTGTGCTGCAGTTTTTTCTGCTGGTCGCGCCTTATTACATGCAACTGGTTGTTGATGAAGTGTTAGTAAGCCGGGATTTGGATTTATTGTATGTGTTGGCGTTTGGTTTCGGCTTATTACTGTTCCTGCAAATACTGACCAATATACTACGCAGCTGGCTGGTACTGCATTTAGGTTCTGTACTGAATCTGCAACTGGCGACCAATCTGTTCCGGCACTTGTTGCATTTGCCGCTTGGCTTTTTTGAAAAGCGCCATATGGGCGATATAGTGTCGCGTTTTGGCTCATTACAGCAACTACGGGAATTACTGACCACTAGCCTGATAGAGGCTTTAATTGATGGCTTGATGGCATCTGCGGTATTGGTGTTACTTTTTGTGTATCAGCCTGTACTAGCTGCTGTGGTGCTAACGGCGGTGTTACTTTATGCCTTAATGAGATTAATTTTTTACGCACCACTAAAACAATGCACAGAGCAAAGTATTGTCGCTCAGGCGAAAGAACAATCTAGCTTTATGGAGAGTATTAGGGCCATTCAGTCGTTGCAGTTGTTTTCAAAACAAAGCCAACGTTTAAGCTTGTGGCAAAATCAGTATTCAACATCTGTAGATCAACACTTCAGGCTGGGCCGCTGGCAAATATCGCTGCAAGCAGTACATCAGCTGTTATTTGGTATTGAGCATATTATTGTGATTTATCTGGCGGCGTTGGCTGTGCTTGGTCATACATTTAGCGTTGGCATGTTGTTCGCTTTTGCCAGCTACAAAAGTCAGTTCACTCAAAGAGCCTCCGCTTTTATTGATCATTGGGTTGAGTTCAGGATGTTGGAGCTGCATTTACAACGTCTGGCCGATATTGCGCTTACTGAAACTGAAAAGTCAGGCGAAACCCAGCCGTACTTGTCGTTACAGGGCCATATTGAATTGCGTGATTTGAGTTTTCGTCAGTCGGAGCAGGAGCCCTGGTTGTTCAACCAGCTAAATTTTAAGCTATCACCCGGTGAAAGTATTGCTATCGTTGGTCCTTCAGGTATAGGCAAAACTAGTTTGCTAAAGTGATTCTTGGATTTATCAGTGCGCAGCAGGGCAAAGTGCTGGTGGATGGTATGGAGTTAACCAGCTTCGGCCTGCAACATTATCGTAGTCAAATTGCGGCTGTGATGCAGAATGATCAGCTGTTATCAGGTTCGATCATGGACAATATTAGCTTCTTTAGCCCAAAACCTGAGGTGCAGCATGTGATGCATTGTGCCGAACTTGCCGCTATTCATCAGGATATTGTGGCTATGCCCATGGGCTACAATACGCTGATTGGCGATATGGGCTCAGCTTTGTCTGGTGGCCAGCAACAGCGTTTGTTGTTGGCCAGAGCTTTGTATCACAAGCCCAGGGTTTTAGTGCTGGATGAAGCCACCAGTCACCTGGATGTGATGCTGGAGGCTCGTGTGAATCAGGCTATTCGTCAGTTGCAGATCAGTCGCATCATAGTGGCTCACAGGCCTGAGACTATTTTGACTGCAGATCGAATTTTATTACTACAGCAAGGCCAACTGACCGATATTACCCGAGAGTTTCAGCAGCTTCATCCTGCAACTGTGTCACTTCGTCGTGCAGACGTGACTTAGTTTTTCGGCCGCCAGAGTTCAAATCTGTTGAGCTAGTTTTGCCAGCAACTGCTCTGGTGTCATGTGCCGACGGTGCATGATGAAATCCTGACCCAGCGCCAAAAGTTGTCGCTGAGTCTGAATTTTAAAACTGCTATCCGGTAATTTTTTCAACTCCTCAGCCTGTGCCCAGCCCAGGGTCCGGCGGATCAACTCGCAGCCAACATAACCTAAAGTGTCCTGCCATAACTGCTGTAAGAAATGTTGTTGATACATGGCATTCTGAAAACTCTGATCCTTGGTTTCCTTTTGCATCAAAGCGTTGAATACAGTCGAGAACTCCTGCCAAAATAAGTGAATTTGACTGGAGAAATATTGCTGAGCCTGAGTTTTTTTGGCGGTGCTTTGCACCATGAAATTCAAAATAAGGCTGGCAATAAAAGTACCAGTGTCAAAGCCAGCTGGACCGTAACAGCCAAATTCTGCACCTATCACTTTATATTCTTCATGGCTAATTAGCAGGTTACCGCAATGCAAATCTCCATGCAGTAAGACTTGAGGTTTAGTCAGATAGTCTGCTTTTAACTGAGCTACTTCGGCCTGCAGTGCCTCATTCAGCCATAGCTCCCGCAATTCTGGCAGTTGTGCTACGCTCAGGCTGTTGCGTTCATGGTTGCAGTAGGGATCGGTAAAGACCAGATCTTCGGTTACCAAACAAAGTTCCGGGTTGTTAAACTGCAGTTGTCGTGCTTTTTTTACCGGACCAGTCAGCACAAAGTCGCTGCTGTAAAAACTGGTTTTTGCCAGATAACGGCCCAGATGTAGCCCAATATGTTCGGGTTGTTGCCCGCTATGAAAAACGTTACGAAGCACAGCGCAGTCGGATAAATCTTCTAACAATAAAGCTGCAAGCTCCTGATCATAATAGAAAACTTCTACCAGATACTCAGGGCAAATTTTGGCATGATGTTTTAAAACATCAGCTTCAATTTGAGCCCTGTGTAAGCTGACCGGCCAATGTTGGGTTAACCCTGAGTGTTCGGGTAGGGCTTGTTTGACGATAAGGCTGGTGCCTCTGTTGTTTTTAACCCGGAACACTTGATTCAGACCTGTGGTGTCCAGTTGTTCTGCACTCAACTGGCTGTGATCGCCAAATAAATCGCTATGCTTGTCGGCGAAAACTGCGGCGTCTTTTGGAGTGAAAGCGTGGTAAGACATCAGGGTAGATCCATCAGCTAAAAGGCCATCATCGCAAACCCTTTTGGGCTGCACAATGGCCTTTTTATTCTGAGCACCCCTTTGGTTCTAAGGTTGGGCTTCGCTAAAACGCAATAATGCTGCAGTACGCGCTTTATAAAAGGCTAAACCAGAGTCATTCAGACTGTAGTTGTCCACACCTTGTAGGGTGGTCAAAAACTGCTGCTCGACCGAAGCGTTCAGACAGGCTTTTTCTGTCGTAGCCATAGGTTTAAAGGTCAGTCGCAGCCCTTCTGTTTCATAAGCTCCGGTGAACTGATTACAGCCAGCGAAGCCGCTGACCCTGCCATCTTCACCAAACTGCAGATAAGGTGTCATATCCGGTTCTGTCGCTGCGACCCTTTGTCCCATGATTTCCGTTAGTTTCCAGCGCACGCCTGTCAGAGTCGGTTCTGTTTTATTTTGTTTCTTCAGCTTATAGTTTTCGGCCAAGTCACCACTGATAACCTGACCTTGTATATCCAACTGGAACAACTGATTCTCACCTACTTTATACAAAGCTGGACCATCTTTCTGGTTGAGCAAACGAATCACAGAGCCATTGGCATCCCACTCAAACTGACCTTGTTGTTTAAAGGCTGTAGCATCTTTGCCAAGATATATGGTGCTGAGCTGATAACTTTGGTCCATATTTAAGGTTAACGAAGTTTCAATGCCTTCACAGTCGGCGCAAGGCACTACACCTTTGTATTCTCCAGCCCAATCCAAAGAGTTAGCGCTGTTGCTTTTATCTGGTGCAGCTGCAGTGTCTGTCTGTGCTGTTGGGCTCTGAGTCAAAGGTTGAGTTGGCACCGAGGTCTCTGTTGGTGCAGGTCCACAAGCCACCAAAACAAGGCAGGCGCTCAGGCTGAGTATCACTGGTTTTATCATAAACTTTCTCCATCTGTCCGTCGTGCAGGGCAATGTATTGTGCCGTAGTTTAAAAACTGTCTGCTTTACCAAAACTGAATTGACTGGAAAAACGCTATGCCAACCTGTATTCACCACCGCTGGTCACAGCTCAGTGGAGCCTGTCACAGCGCTGGGTACACTGGTAATCAGTTATCTTGTCCCTGAATAGAGTAGAACAGAGTGATGAACTTAACCCGAAGCAGTATAAAAAATCCGGCCGCTGTGGTGGTGGTCAGTCTGATTATGGTGTTATTTGGTCTGCTTGCCGTAGCTAAGTTACCAGTCCAGCTTTTACCTTCAATAGAACAACCGCAAATTTTTATTCAAAATGGCTGGCGGGCCGCTGCTCCTGAAGAAATGGAATCTACCATTATTGAGCCCCAGGAGGCTGCACTGCGCACTGTGCCTGGTGTCACCGAAAGCAGCAGCTTTATTGGTGCTGGTTTTGGTTTTATCACCCTGACTTTTGACGTAGGTCAGGATATGCAGCAAGCCATGCTGAATGTCATTAATGCGCTAAATCAGGCACCTCCGAGGCCACGAGAAGCAGCCGAACCTGTAGTTTCACTTAACAGTGGCGCCGGACCTGTCGCCAGTTTGTTGATCCGCAAGCTTGATGAAAATGCGGACGCAGATTTTACCGCCTTACAACCGGTGATTGATGATGTGGTCTATCCAAGATTAAAAGCTATAGCAGGAGTGTCCCAAGTCGATTTAGCCAGCCGCCGTGCTAAAGAATTACATATAGTCTTTGACCCCTATCGTCTGGCTGCTCTGGGCTTGTCGGTCGATCAACTGAGTGCACGGATAGGTCGTGCCAGTAACGTTTCTGGTGGTTTTGCTGAAGTAGGTCGTCGCGAGTACACAGTACGCTTTGTTGGGCAGTATGATCCGGCGCAGTACGAGCAAATAGTGGTGGCCTATCAGAATGACAGGCCTGTGTATTTGCATGAAGTGGCCGAAGTAAAAATTGATTATGCTGAACAGGCTGGTTTTACCAAACGTAACGGTTATCCGGCCTTTTATATTACTTTGCAGCGCGCTGCAGGTTCGAACACTGTCGAAATTTTGGATGCGCTGAATAAGGAAATAGCTGACTTAAATCAAAACGAGTTGCAAAACAAAGGCATTGAAATAGTGCTGAGTTTTGACGCTTCAGTCCATATCAAAAGAGCTATAGAGCTGGTCAACGGCAATCTGATGTTGGGTATCGCCTTAGCTCTGGGTATTTTGTATCTGTTTTTACGTGGTTGGCAGGCCACTCTGCTGATTGGTTTAACCATTCCTGTTTCGTTAATGATGTCCATTATGGTACTGGATTTGTTTGGCCGCTCTTTGAATGTGGTGTCCCTGGCCGGACTGGCTTTTGCGGTCGGTATGGTGTTGGACGCCGCCATCATAGTGCAAGAAAACATAGTACGCTTATTGCAGCAGGGTTTAGCGCTGGAGCAGGCGGTGAAAAAAGGCACAGCTCAGGTCAGTAGTGCGCTTTGGGCCTCCACGGCAACTACAATAGCTATTTTTGTTCCGGTGTTGTTTATGCAGGGCGTCGAAGGGCAGCTGTTTTATGATTTAGCTCTGACCTTGGCTGTGGCTGTAACGGCCTCTTTATTGGTGGCTTTAACAGTCTTACCTGTTGCTTCTTTGTATTGGTTAAAACCTCAAGCCGGTCAGGACACAGTGCTGCTGTTTTGGCAAAGACTGGCAACCCGCATGAGCTATCTGACCCTGAGCCGGAAAAAGGCTTTGGTATGGGTTGGTTTGTTTGTGCCTGGTGCTGTGCTGCTTATTGGGTTGTTATTACCCAAGGCTGATTTTTTGCCTCAGGCCTCTATTGATACTGTGTTTTCAGGCTTCTCATTACCACCGGGCGCTAATATGCAGGTTCTGGAGCAGGAGATTGGTGATCTGTTGGTCAGCCGCTTACGGCCTTATTATCAGGAGAAAAAATACCCGGCGATTAAGGGCTATAACCTGTCGATCAACAGAGGTTTTAACGTACTTTTTGTCTATGCCGAAGACCCTGACAGCATAGAGGATATGATCAAATTATTGCGGGAAGAAATTCTGGTTGGTTTGCCTGATACCAATACTTTTAGCGTGCAAGGCTCGTTATTTAACTTTGGTTTTGGCAGTGGCCGTGAATTGAACTTAGACTTTCAAGGCCCGGATGTACCACAACTGATGCAGCAGGCCGCTGACGCTATGCCAAAAATCGAGCAATTACTGCCTGGAGCCACAGTACGACCTGTACCTGATTTAGCCCTTGCTCAGCCAGAACTGCGCTTACTGCCGGATGAAAACCGCATAGCGCAAAGTGGGGTAGACCGTTTCACCGTTGCCAATATGGTGCGTGCTGTTACCGACGGTATTTATATCGGCGAGTACTTTGATGGTAATGAACGGATGGACATTATCCTTAAAGGCCAGGGCTGGCAAACTCCGGAGCAACTGACGGCAACACCTTTGTACACACCTGGCTCAGGTAGCCAGACTTTAGGCCAGCTAAGTGAGCTGAATTACACTACAGGTCCCACGTCATTGCAGAGGGTCAATGGTTTGCGGACTATCAGTTTACAAATCACCCCACCTGCCACTATGCCACTGGATGAAGCCATGCAAATTTTACAGCGTGAGCTGATGACCCCGTTGCGTGATGACATGCCGGAACAAATTTCAGTGCAGTTTCGCGGCAATGCCGACCGTTTATCGCATGCAATGACGGAGATGGGGAAAAACTTTGCGGTGGCTGTATTTATCCTATTCCTGTTGATGGCTGCATTATTTCGTTCTTCCAGGGACAGTGTACTGGTGGTTCTGACCATGCCTATGGCTATTTTGGGTGGTGTGGTGGCGCTGCGACTACTCAATCTGGTGACTTTTCAGTCGCTTGATCTGTTGACCATGATAGGTTTTGTGATTTTGCTGGGGCTGGTGGTCAATAATGCCATTTTGTTAGTTGACCAGTGCCGGCAAAGCCAGCGTCAGGGGCTGACTCTGGATCAAGCCTTATATCAGGCCATTCTGACCCGCTCCAGACCTATTTTTATGAGCACCTTAACCAGTATTTTTGGCATGTTGCCACTGGTGCTGGTGCCTGGTGTAGGTTCGGAAATATACCGGGGTTTGGCGGCTGTGATTGTCGGCGGTATGACCTTTAGCATGCTGTTTAGTCTGATCCTGATTCCGGCCTTATTACGTTTGACTTCTGCAGTCCAGCAAAGCGACCGGGCTGCCATTCCTATGGAGATCTCTGATGCAACTTTATAAATGGGTTCTGACCACGGCTTTATTTTGTTCTCCTTACCTGGTCGCGCAGACTCCGCCGGAAAAAGTGGTGAGTGTGGCGCAGGTGCAGCAGCAGGTGATGTTGCCACATACTATGGTGACAGCTCAGGTGCAAAGCCGGTATCAGGCGGATGTGACAGCCGGGGTAGAAGGTCGTTTATTGTGGTTGGCTGAACCTGGTACGCAAATTCAACAAAATGACGTGATAGCCCGCCTGGACACTACACCTTTGCAACTGCGCGTTGATGAGATGAACGCCCGCATCAGCAGAGCTGATATTCAGTGGAAGAGATTGCAAAAAGATGCTGCCCGTTTGCTGGAGCTGAGTAAAAACAATAGTGTAGCTCTGACTCAACTGGATCAGATCAGTGCTGAGCGCGACAGCGCCGAAGCTGAACTGAAATTATTGCGTGCTCAACTGGCGCAGCTACAGGATCAAATTGACCGCAGCTCAGTCAAAGCTCCTTTTGCCGGTGTGGTGGCGCAGCGTTTTCATCAGTATGGTGAAGACATCAGCAGGACAGACGCGCTGGTGCGGCTGGTGAATTTAAGCGACTTGGAAGTAGTGGTATTCGCGCCGCTGAAATATGCCGCTTTTTTACAGAAAAATCAGCTACTTCAAGTGTTTCATAGCGGCGGCGAAAGTCAGTTGCCAGTGCGCAATCTGATCCCGGTCTCTGATATGCGCTCGCAAACTTTTGAAGCCCGCATCAAAGTACCAGAGCAACTGCTGGCAAACTTTCAGGTCGGACAGTTAGTCTCTGTCGCTGTACCTACAGCTATAGCTCGTCAGCAGTTGTTAGTGCCGCGTGATGCTGTGGTAGTCAAAAGTGAGGGGCAGTTTGTGTTTGTGGTTGATAACGAGCAAAAGGCTCAACAAAAAGCCGTACAGTTGGGCCAGGGCATGGGCAAACTCATCGCTGTGGATGCAGAGTTGTCAGCGGGTGAGCAAATCGTGATCCGGGGCGGCGACACCTTAACTCAAGGCGATAAAGTTAAGGTACTGACCGATAAAGAGTTTCCGGTAAAAACTTAAGGTGTTTTAGCTGGCGTTTTGTCTTGCCAGGCAGCTGTGCCCCAAAGTGGCACGCTGGTCAGCGAATGTTTATAGCTGCCGGTGCTTTCTTTGGTGGAATACGACAAATACAACAAGGTTTGGCTGCTACTGTCCAGAATACGGCGGATTTTTAAGTGCTTAAACAATACACTTTTTGAGGTGCTGAAAATCACTTCACCATTTTTGGACAGATCAATGCCCTGCAACATGGCAGCGGTGATTTCTCCGGTCTGACGGCAGGCAATGGACATGTCCGATGGGTCAGCAAAGTCCAGATTGGCTTCGACATGGCTGATATGACAAGTCACACCAGGGATTTTCGGATCGTTAAAGGTCTGAATTTTAATGTCTTTGGTGGTGAATAAACCTAAGCTGACATCCGCTACTTCTTTGTCAGAACAAGCCGCAAGACCGAGAGCGGTAACAATCAAAAGCCATTTTTTCATTGTTCATCATCCTTATTAACCTTGATAACAAAACGGAGCTTGATAGCTCCGTTTTGGTGTTTTGTTTTAGTGCCCGGCGTGGCCATCTAAACCATGCACATGGCCGTGCGCCAGCTCTTCGTCTGTGGCGTCGCGAACTAAAACCACTTCGACATCAAAAGTAAGGTCAATGCCTGACAGTGGGTGATTACCGTCGACCACCACTTCGTCTTCTGTCACGTCTAATACAATGACAGACTGCTCACGGCCGTCCGGGCCTGCAGCGCGAAAACGCATGCCAACCTGTACATCCATGCCTTCGAATAAATTACGTGGTACCGCCTGAGTTAATTCATCATGACGATCACCGTAGGCTTCTGCCGCTGGTACTTCAGCTTTGAATTTATCGCCTACAGTTTTACCTAATAAAGCCTGTTCCAAACCATGAATTAAGGCACCAGTACCAAAAATAAATACCAGCGGTTCGCCGCCAGCTGAACTGTCTAATTCGTTGCCTGCTTTGTCAGCCACAGTGTAATGAATGGCGACTACTTTTTCTGCTTGTATGCTCATGCAAACCTCAGTTACGCAAGTGAATAGGGCAAAGGTGATATCGCTAAAACCGATGCATCCGGAGTTGCTAATCGCAGAGGATCAGCTGGGTTTATATCGTTTGGTAACACCGCCAACACCCAAAGTTGCCCCTGAATATTCACCGCATTAATGACCTGGCCAACCCGACGCCAGTTTTCCGACCATTGTACTTCAATATCTGTACCGCTGGCCGGAGTTTCCTCTGTTTGACTATTGAGGATATAAGCTGCTCTTTTATTTTTACCCAGATATTTCATTCGGGCCACAGTTTCCTGGCCTATGTAACAACCTTTGGTAAAACTAATGGCGTCGATACTTTGTAAATTCAGCATCTGTGGCACGTATTCGCCAATTACAGCTTGTTCTAAATAGGAGAATCCTTGTTGAATATGCTGAGCTAACCACAAGGTTGGCGCCGCCAGATAAGCCGATTGTTCCGCCAATAATTGTCTGGCATGAGCAAAATCCAGTATTAACAGGTAATGCTCATCAGCCAAACGCAACAATTTCCCGCCCGCTACAGAGCTTAACTGGCCGGCAGCGGCAGGCTGTGTGTAACCCAATTTCTCCAGTAAAGCTGCTGTACCTGTGCCACTGATACCTAAAATAGCTAACGTGTCATGGCCAGCCTCAAAGCTGACTTTAGAAAATACACCAAATTTTTTCAATTGAGTGGCTGAGGCCTGCAGTTCGTCGCGAAAACCTATGTACCATAAGCTTTCGCCTTCAGCACATAAATGAAACTGGGCCCACATTTTGCCTTTGGCATCACAATGAGCACCACGCAGAAAATTGTCGCTGGTCAGTGTGTTCAGATCTGCGGTCACCTGACCCTGCAGATATTTACGGTTATCTGGCCCTGAAATAATCAGACTTTCAAAGCCCGGCAACGGACTGATAAAGGCGTCTTGCACTAAGGTAGTTAAGGATGCGAGTTGGTCGGCACTGATCCAGGATGCTTGCATAAGGGTAAGTCTCTTAAAATACTATAGTGATCATTGGGGAATCTGGCCAAAAGCTCAACCCCTATATGGTTTTTTTGTTAGAATCCGGTCAATACCAAAGCTGTAAGCGCGGTTGCGTCTTCAAGAACGAGAGGTAAATATGAAAGAACTCATGGGTAAACCCCGCCTGCGCTGGGCCTGTCGTCGTGGCATGTTAGAGCTTGATGTGCTATTAGCCCCCTTTGTTGAAGAAGGATATGACGCGTTAACCGATGCACAAAAACATACTTTTGAAACTCTGTTAGCTTGCGATGATCCGGATTTATTTGCCTGGTTTATGGGGCATGGTAAATCTGCAGATCCAGAGTTGCAGGAGATGGTGACTATCATTGTTAACAGAGTACGGGTATAACCTAAGCTTTGTGCCATCCCGTATGCGCCGGATTGTCTATCTGGCGCAAAGTCTGTTTATTTTGCTTATTTTTCTGCTGCAACCTTTTTATGCTTTGTGGTGGCTGGTGCTATGGCCCTGGTTGTTCTTTTGTTTTTATCAACTGCTGCGGCAATGGCAACAACCCGTCAAAGCGCGACTGCTGTTTTTAAGCGAAAAGGGCGAGCTGAAATGGTGGCAGGATGAACTGCCGGCAGGGCAGTTGTTGCCGGAGTCTTTAGTGTCTCAGTTAGGAATTTGGTTGCGCTGGCAGGATATATATCAACGACCACAGCAGTTGTGGGTATATAGAGATAATTTATCGGAAGAGCATTTTCGCAGTCTGGCCCGGGTTTGTCAGAGCGTTAAATGGCAGCAACAAGCCGGTTCAGCGAACCGGCGTTAAGATAGTAGGAGTGGGTTTGGCTAACTGCTCCGGATAATCCAGATTGTAATGCAGACCCCGGCTTTCTTTGCGCTGCATGGCGCTGCGAATAATCAGTTCAGCCACCATAGTTAAATTACGCAGCTCCAACAGATTATTACTCACTCGGAAGTTACGATAATAATCCTGAATCTCACGCTGTAATAATTCAACTCTGTGCAACGCCCGCTCTAAACGCTTTTCAGTACGGACTATACCGACATAATCCCACATAAAAAGCCGTAGTTCATGCCAGTTGTGAGTAATCACTACCTCTTCATCTGAGTCAGTGACGCGGCTTTCATCCCAGCAAGGCAGTTCAGTGACTAAGCGGGTAGACTCCAGTTGCTGTTTAATGTGTCGTGCTGCAGACTGAGCAAAGACGATACATTCCAGCAAGGAATTGCTGGCCATGCGGTTAGCGCCATGTAAGCCTGTGTAGGCTACTTCACCTACCGCATACAGGTTATCAATATCGGTTTGACCATTCAGATTCGTCATGACACCACCGCAGGTGTAATGCGCTGCCGGCACCACAGGAATAGGCTGTTTGGTGATGTCGATGCCGACACTTAAACATTTCGCGTAAATAGTCGGGAAGTGCTCAATGATAAAGTCTTTCGGTTTGTGACTGATATCCAGATAGACACAGTGTGCACCAAGCTTTTTCATTTCATAGTCAATGGCGCGGGCCACAATATCGCGTGGCGCTAATTCAGCTCTTTCATCAAAATCAGGCATAAAACGACTGCCGTCAGGCCGCTTTAAATAGGCACCTTCACCACGCATGGCTTCTGTGATCAGATAATTTTGCGCTTCAGGATGGTACAAACTGGTTGGATGGAACTGATTAAATTCCATATTGGCTACGCTACAACCTGCGCGCCATGCCATCGCTATGCCATCACCACTAGCCACATCAGGATTACTGGTATACAGATAGACTTTGCTGGCTCCGCCTGTCGCCAAAGCGACACATTTAGCGCCTATGACTTCGACACATTCTTCATCACGGTTCCAGACGTAAGCACCGTGGCATTTTTGCCCTGCTAATCCGAGCTTGCTTGAGGTAATTAAATCAATAGCGTTGTAGTTTTCCAGCAACTGAATATTCGGGTGGCCTTTGACTTGTTCCACTAAGGTGATTTGCACAGCGCGGCCAGTGGCATCCGCAGCGTGTAAAATGCGTCTGTGGCTGTGGCCACCTTCACGGGTCAGATGATATTTCAGCACGCCGTCTTCGTCTTTGTACTGATCAAAAGGCACACCTTGGGCTATTAACCATTCCATCGCATCTTTGGCATGCTCGGCGGTAAATTGCACTGCTGCTGCTTCGCACAAGCCTGCGCCTGCTATTAAAGTGTCGTCGACATGGGAGGCGATACTGTCGTTTTCATCGAAAACAGCAGCGATACCACCCTGAGCATACAAAGTAGAACCCTCACGTAAGGGGCCTTTACTCAGCACTATCACTTTGGCGTTGTCAGCCAGATGCAAAGCCAGCGATAAACCTGCAGCACCGCTGCCAATAATTAATACGTCACAAAGATGTTTTTTTTGTTGTTGCATGGGATACACTTATTCAGTCAAAAACACATAAATGTCTGTAATTTGGGTCTTTATACGCTACTTTTCGGCAACTGGCCGTTTGATTTGCGGCAAATTGTAACTTTTTTTACTTATTTGCAGAACTATTCATATAGCTTCCAGTCATAAGGGTACGCTTGACGAGCGCCAGTTGCAAAAAGAAAGTAGTATTTAGCATTAGGGGAAAGGCTCGGATGAGCGAGCAAGAATTGGATTGGCAGATTGTCCAGCGGGTACAACAAGGGGATAAAGCAGCCTTTAATCTGTTGGTAAAAAAATACCAACATAGAATTGCGAACTTAATCTCACGTTATGTCTCTAACCATGGCGATGTGGCAGACGTAGCTCAGGAAGCCTTTATTAAAGCTTACCGTGCTATTCCTGGCTTTCGTGGGGAGAGTGCATTTTACACCTGGTTGTATCGGATAGCTGTGAACAGCGCTAAAAATTACCTGGTAGCGACAGGACGCAAACCACCATCTACAGATGTAGATGCTGATGATGCCGAGTTTTATGACGGCAGCGATGCGTTAAAAGAGCAGGATTCTCCGGAAAAGCTTTTGTTATCTGAAGAGATCCGGCATGTAGTGTTCGATACCATCGAAAAGTTGCCTGACGAATTGCGCACAGCTATAACTCTGCGTGAATTGGATGGTTTAAGTTACGAAGAGATTGCGGAAGTGATGGGTTGTCCTATAGGGACAGTCAGAAGTCGGATTTTCCGTGCACGTGAAGCTATTGATGCGCAGTTAAAGCCGCTCATTAGTTGAACCTCTACTAAACAGGAATCGGTATGTTGTCAGAAAAATCAGATTGGCTCTCGGCTGCTAGCGATAACGAAGCGATTAGTCCGGAACAATTAGACCGTTTACTGCAAGACGCTGAATTACAGCAAAGCTTCGCGCGTTATCATTTGATTGGTGCTGCTATTCGTAATGAATTGCCGGCTCAACTGGATATGCAGTTTGCAGATAACTTTGCCAGCCTGTTGGATCAGGAACCTGCTTATCAGTTAGAAAGCAGCCCTGCAGTACAGAGACAAGATACGCCAGTGTCGTTCTGGAAAAAACTGGGTGAAGCGGCCAATACCGGTTGGTTCAAAACTGGTTTGCAGGGTACGGTTGCGGCCAGCGTTGCATTAATTGCAGTGTTAGGTGTACAACAGTTTCAGGGCACAACTCAGGATGCAGATCTGAACTCACCTCTTCCTGTGTTACAAACGCAGCCAGTGGCAGGTTTTGCAACTCCTGTTAGCCTGAGCCAGACCTCAGTTGATTCCCGTTTTGAACAGGAACAGCGTCAGGCCATGTTAGAACAACAAAAACGTTTGCAGCAACTGCTGCAGGCACATCGTCAGCAAATCCGGGTGATGGACACTGCACAGCAGAAAGCTCCGCAAACCCCTGCTGAGAAACCAGTTCAAGAGCAATAAATATGAGTTGGAAAGGCTTAAGTAGTGCCTTGATCATCTTGTTTTACTCCAACCTGAGCTTCGCTGAAGTCTCGGGTTGGGAATGGTTTGAGCGTAGTCAAAGCTCAGTTCGCCAATTTAACTTCGAAGCTTCCTTTGTGGTGATTAAACCTAACCAGGTAGATAGCTATCGGTGGGTCCATGGCGTACAAAATGAGGCCGAAATAGAACAATTAATGCCGCTGGAACAAAGTGGTGTTGAAATACTGCGTCGCAATCAGATGGTGTATTACATTGCCCCTGAGAAAACGCCGTTAGCAACGAATAGCGGTACAATTAAAGAGTTACCAGCCTTGTTGTACCGTGATATTGAGTCTATTAAAGCGCTGTATGACGCAGTGCCAGGTGGTGCCACTCAGTTATCTGGTCGTTCAGCCCAACTGCTGCGTTTAACTCCGCTACAAAACGGCAGACCTGGTTATTGGTTGTGGCTGGACAGTGAAACGGGGTTTCCGTTAAAAATAGATACCCTGACTGTACAGAATGAAGTATTAGAGCGTTGGGTGGTGACCCATATTCTGCCACACTCCGCTTTGCCTGAAACTTTAAGTATCGCGGCTAAAGCTGAATTGCCTGCTATAGCCGAACCTATGCCTGTTGCCGCTTTGCCTGAAAGTCCTCTGGAATTGTCCTGGTTACCTGAAGGGTATCAACAAGTTGCAGTGACCGCTGCTATGGTGCCAAATCAAGTGCTGGAGCAATGGCTGTTGTCTGACGGTTTGCATCAGGTGTCTGTGTTTGTGCAGCCCAGTGCCAGCTTGCCAGCTCAGGCTTTCCGGGATGGCGCTACAACCATCTTTGTGATGCCTAAAAATCAATTTGACGTCACAGTGATAGGTCCCGTATCTATTGAAAATGCACGGCAAATTGCTGAGTCGGTGCGCTAAATGCTGGAAGAAATTGCTACAGTGATGAAAAGCCAGAGCGATGGTGTCTGGCTAAAAACTCAAAGTGTCAGCAGCTGTAACTCCTGTCAGGCCAACAATGACTGCGGTACAGGAGTTGTAGCTAAAGCCTTAACTCCACGTGAAAACCTGTTTTTTGTCAAAAGCCAGTTGCAGTTATTAGAAGGGCAAAAAGTTAAAATTGCCGTCAGCGAACAGCATCTGTTGTCTGCTGCCGCTTTGTTGTATTTGCTGCCATTATTTTGTCTTATTGCAGTGGCCGCTTTGCTTAGTCGGTTGCAACTGGCCGAAACGGCCGTAGTGCTGGGCTCTTTAACCGCTTTGCTGGCTGGTTTTGTCGTTGCGCGTTTTTTCACTGGACCAGCGACCGCGCAAGAGCAAATAGAAATCCTCGCCATATTGCCGGAGCTTGCTGTGCAACATGTCCGGATCACAGATTAAAGCTGCGCTGAAATTCGCTGTAACATCTGAACACATAGCAACCAATGCAGAGATCGAGTACAATTCGCGGCAAATTTATCTGAATCAACTTTGGTGTTCGCCCGGTTTGTGACCATAAGGGTCAGACAGGGGCCACCTGATAGCAGCTTTAGCGGAAAAAATGCCAAAAATTACTCATATTCGTAACTTTTCAGTCATAGCCCACATCGACCATGGCAAATCTACCTTGTCGGATCGTCTGATCCAACACTGTGGTGGCTTAAGCGATCGTGAAATGCAGGCGCAGGTTTTAGATTCAATGGATCTGGAACGTGAACGTGGCATCACTATTAAAGCGCAAAGCGTGACTTTGCATTACAAAGCTAAAGATGGCGAAACTTATCAGCTGAACTTTATCGATACACCAGGTCACGTCGACTTTACTTACGAAGTCAGCCGCTCTTTAGCGGCCTGTGAAGGTGCTTTATTAGTGGTTGATGCCGGTCAGGGCGTAGAAGCTCAGACAGTAGCCAACTGCTACACAGCGCTGGAAATGAACCTCGAAGTATTACCAATTCTGAATAAAATCGACTTACCGCAAGCCGATCCAGACCGCGTTGCTGAAGAAATTGAAGACATTATCGGCATTGAAGCTGTGGGTGCAGTGCAATGTTCTGCCAAAACAGGTTTAGGTATTGAAGATGTATTGGAAACTATAGTCGCTAATATTCCTTGCCCTGAGGGTGATGTAGATGCTCCTACTCAGGCCTTAATTATCGACTCCTGGTTCGACCCTTATCAGGGCGTCGTGTCACTGGTTCGTGTAAAACACGGCAAAATCCAGCTGAAAGACAAAATCAAAGTGATGTCGACCGGCATGGTGTATGAAGTCGACAAAGTAGGTGTATTTACGCCTAAAGCCAACAACACAGGTATTTTAAGTACAGGTGAAGTAGGTTTTGTCATCTGTGGTATCAAAGAAATCAAAGGTGCGCCTGTTGGCGATACTTTAACTTTAGCCAAAAATCCTGCTTCTGAGCCATTACCTGGTTTTAAGCGCATTAAACCTCAGGTGTATGCCGGCGTATTCCCTGTGTCTTCCGACGACTACGAAGATTTCCGTGATGCTTTGGAAAAACTTAGTTTAAACGACTCTTCACTATTTTATGAACCAGAAAGCTCCAGTGCTTTAGGTTTTGGTTTCCGTATTGGTTTCCTGGGCATGCTGCATATGGAAATTATTCAGGAACGTTTAGAGCGTGAATACGATTTAGATTTAATCACCACAGCGCCTACCGTAGTGTACGAAGTCATCACCAAAAACGGTGAAACCGTGATGGTGGATAACCCAAGTGCATTGCCGCCTGTAGGTAACATCGACGAAATTCGTGAGCCTATAGTCGAAGCTCATATTCTGGTGCCACAGGAATACTTAGGTAACGTGATTAACCTTTGTATCGAAAAACGTGGTGTGCAAGTCAACATGACCTACCATGGTCGTCAGGTTGCAGTGGTGTATGAACTGCCAATGGCTGAAGTGGTGATGGATTTCTTCGACCGCTTAAAGTCAACCAGCCGTGGTTATGCTTCGCTGGATTATGCCTTTAAACGTTTCCAGGCGTCCGAGATGTCACGGGTTGATATTCTGATCAACGGTGAGCGGGTCGATGCTTTGGCGATCATCAGTCATAAAGACTTTGCCCAAAGCCGTGGCCGTGAACTGGCTGAAAAACTCAAAGATCTGATCCCTCGTCAGATGTTCGATATTGCGATTCAGGCTGCCATTGGTGCACACGTCATTGCTCGTACTACGGTCAAGCAGTTGCGTAAAAACGTATTGGCCAAGTGTTATGGCGGCGATATCAGCCGGAAGAAAAAGCTGTTACAGAAACAGAAAGACGGTAAAAAGCGTATGAAGCAGGTAGGTAATGTGGAAGTTCCGCAGGAAGCCTTCCTTGCTATTCTTAAAGTCGGTAAATAATAACAAGGGTAGTTATGGCAGGTTATTTTGCAATTTTCCTCGTAGTATTGACCTTGGCCAGTGGTTTAATCTGGCTGATCGATGTACTGGTATTTGCGCCTAAGCGTAAAGTTAAAGTTGCGACCGCTCAGGCTGCTGCAGCCGGCGGCCTGCCGTTAAATGTGGTAGAAGAACTGGGAAAGCCGTCTTATCTGGCAGAAACAGCCAAAGAAATTTTCCCGCTCATTCTGGCTATTACTATTATCCGTTCGTTTTTGTACGAGCCGTTCCAGATCCCATCAGGCTCGATGATGCCTACCTTGTTGGTCGGTGATTTTATTCTGGTGGAAAAGTTTTCATACGATGTGAAAGATCCGGTCTGGCGTAAGCCGCTGATCACGACTGGCCGCCCAGAGCGCGGCGACGTGATCGTATTTAAATACCCGGAGCAGCCAACAGTCGACTTTATTAAACGTACTGTAGGTTTGCCGGGCGACCGTATCGTCTACAAGAACAAACAGTTGTTTATTCAGCCTGCTTGTACCGCAGCGGATAAAAGTACCTGCCCTGGTTTAGAAGCTGTGCCTTTAACTTTGCAAGCCGAAGGCGAGTTTATGGATGGCGAATTGCCAACCAAGCGTTATTCAGAGCAATTTGGCGAGCACAAACACGACATACTGCAGCATCCGTTTAAGTCGGAAAACCTGATGCAGTACTACAAGCAACCAGGTACAGCTATTGAAGAGTTTATTGTCCCGGAAGGCCATTATTTTGCCTTGGGTGACAACCGCGATAATAGCCGTGACAGCCGTTTCTGGGGTTTTGTACCTGAAGAAAATCTGGTCGGTAAAGCGGTGTTTATCTGGATGAGTTTTGAATTTAGTGACGATCCGAACAACTGGTTACCTTCCTGGGTACCTGTCGGTGTGCGTTTTGAACGTTTAGGCAAAATTAATTAATGCAAAAACCTGTCAGCGGCCTGATGAAAAAGCTGGGTTACCAGTTTCAGCAGGTCGCTTTACTCGAACAAGCCCTGACTCACCGCAGTTGCAAAGGTGAGCACAATGAGCGGCTGGAATTTTTAGGTGACGCCCTGCTCAGCATGGTGATTGCCGAAGCACTATACAAGCATTTCCCGAAAGCCCGCGAAGGCGATTTAACCCGCATGCGTTCTTCTTTGGTCAAAGGCATTACTCTGGCAGAAATAGCCAAAGAGCTGGAGCTGGCTGAATACCTGCGGCTTGGCCCTGGTGAGATGAAAAGTGGTGGCCTGCGCCGTGAATCTATTCAGGCTGACGCCGTAGAGGCTATTTTAGGTGCTATCTTTTTAGATTCTGGTATTGATGCTTGCAAAGAGCGGATTTTAAGCTGGTTTGGCAGCCGTCTAACTGGCATTCAACCCGGTGTGCAAAAAGACAGTAAAACCCAGCTGCAGGAATACCTGCAAGGTCGGCGTTTAGCTTTGCCTTTGTACGAAGTCATTGATACCCAGGGTGAAGACCATGATCAGGTGTTTACCGTGCGTTGTACTGTGCAGGGCAGAGCCCCTGTGATCGCGTCTGGCAATTCCAGACGTAAAGCTGAACAGGATTCAGCACGAATGTTGTTGGAACAGATAAAAAATGACCACTGAGACTTTTGCCGGACTGGTTGCCATAGTTGGCCGTCCAAATGTGGGTAAATCCACTTTATTAAATCAGCTGGTTGGTCAGAAGGTCAGTATTACTTCGCGTAAACCCCAGACTACCCGTCACCGTATCGTTGGCATAGACACTCAGGATAATTACCAGACGGTGTATGTTGATACTCCTGGCCTGCATATCGAAGAAAAACGTGCCATTAACCGCCTGATGAACAAAGCTGCAGCCAGCACCATACTGGATGTAGAGCTGATTATTTTTGTCGTCGAAGGTACCCGTTGGACAGACGACGATCAAATGGTATTAAATCGTTTGATCGCAGCGAAAAAACCAGTGTTGCTGGTGGTGAATAAAGTCGATTTATACAAAGACAAAGAAGAGTTATTGCCGCATTTACAGTGGCTGAGCAGTCAGCTTGACTTTATGCAAATAGTGCCTTTATCTGCAGAAAAAGGTACTAATGTGCAGGAGCTGCGGGCCTTAGTGCAAAAGCAGTTACCTCCTTGTGAGTTTTTCTTCCCGGAAGAATATGTCACGGACCGCAGCAGCCGTTTTATGGCGTCTGAAATAGTGCGGGAAAAGCTGATGCGTTTTCTCGGTGACGAATTGCCTTATGCGGTGACAGTTGAAATTGAGCGCTTTAAATGGGAAGAAAAACATTACCACATCGCCGCTTTAGTTTTGGTTGAACGCGATACTCAAAAGCAGATGGTGATAGGGAAAAAAGGCGAACGTATTAAAACTATTGCCACTGAAGCCCGTAAAGATATGGAAACCTTATTTGAACAGCCGGTATTTTTGCAGGTCTGGGTCAAAGTGAAATCTGGCTGGGCTGATGATGAGCGTGCTTTACGTAGCTTAGGTTACGGCGAAGACTAGATGGACAATCGCAGCTGGCCAGCTTTTATTCTGCACAGCCGCGCTTTTAAGGAACAGCAGTTGTTAGTGCAACTGCTGCTGCCTGAACTGGGTCGGGTCAGCGCCGTCATACGCAAATCTGCCAGTAAAAAACAACAACGTCTATCCTTGCAACCTTTTCAGCTATTACAGCTGGAACTGGTGGGCCGTTCTGATTTAAAAACCGTAAGTAAAGCGGAAGAAGCAGGTCCAGCTTTTCTGCTACAAGGCGAAAAGCTGTTTGGCGCCATGTATTTAAACGAGCTGATTTGCCGGTTATGGCCACAAAGCGTCGGTTCAGATGCGTTATTTGAGTTGTATCTGCAGACTTTGCAGCAATTGCTCACTGATGATTTGGAACCCTGTTTACGTCAGTTTGAATTTTCCTTACTGACTGAGTTAGGCCAGCCGGTAGATTGGGATTACGATTCTGCAGGTGAGGCTTTACAGGACGGCGCTTTGTATCAGTGGTGGCCCGAGCAAGGCTGGCAAATTGCAGGCAAAGGCTGGAAAGGTGAAACTCTGAAAGCCATAGGTCAGCAGCACTGGCAGCAGGACAACGTATTAAAAACCGCCAAGCAGTTGAGCCGTTTATGGTTAGCGCCTTTGCTTGGCAGCAAACCTTTGAGCAGCAGAGCATTATTTCAATCGATCAGGAATTAGTTATGAGCCCCATTTATTTAGGTATCAATATCGATCACGTTGCCACTTTACGTCAGGCTCGTGGCACTTATTACCCTGAACCTGTGCATGCGGCTTTATTGGCGGAGCAGTTTGGTGCTGACGGTATTACGGTGCATTTACGTGAAGATCGCCGTCATATTCAGGACCGCGATTTATTTGTGTTGCGTCAAACCATAGCCACCCGTTTAAATTTCGAAATGGCTGTGACTGATGAAATGTTAGGCATAGCCGCACAACTGAAACCTGAATTCTGCTGTTTAGTACCGGAAAAACGCCAGGAACTGACCACAGAAGGTGGTTTGGAAGTGGCAGGTCAGTTCGATAAAATTCAGGATGCTGTGCTTCGCCTGCAACAAGACAATATTTTAGTGTCCTTGTTTATCGACGCCGATGAAAAACAAATAGCTGCAGCTGCTAAAGCGGGTGCACCTTATATTGAAATTCATACAGGCCAGTACGCTGAAGCGACGGATCCGAAAAAGCAAAAAGCAGAACTGCAGCGGATCACTGAAGCTGCCGCTTATGCCGCTTCGTTGGGCTTAACAGTCAACGCCGGGCATGGTCTGCATTACCATAACGTGCAGCCTATAGCTGCAATTGAACAAATGTACGAGCTGAATATTGGTCATGCGATAGTGGCCCGCGCTATCTTCTCTGGTTTAGGCCCGGCAGTGGCTGAAATGAAGCGCCTGATGGTCGAGGCGCGCCGTTAATGGCCATTGTTGGTTTAGGTACCGACATTATTGAAATAGCGCGTATCGAGCACAGTCTGGCGCGCTCACCCCGTTTAGTGCAACGGGTATTGACTGAATCTGAGCAGCAGATTCTGGCTGCTCATGGTCAGCCAGCCCGATATTTCGCCAAACGTTTTGCTGCGAAAGAAGCGGCAGCGAAAGCCTTGGGTACCGGCATAGGCCGGGGTATTTCCTTTCAACATTTTATTGTCAGCAACGACCCTTCAGGTCGCCCGCAACTTGAGCTGACAGGTCCGGCTAAAGAACTGGCTGATTCCATGCAAGTGCGTTCAGTCTGGCTGTCTATCAGTGACGAACAAGCCTACGCCTGTGCTACCGTGATCCTTGAATCCTAATCTTTGCGGGCGGGGATAAACCCACGGCCCTACCAATTTTCTAACTAATTAGGGTATAAGTACTTCACTTACGGCAGGAGTGAAGTAAATGCAAAAAGGTAGTTTGGTTTGTGTAGGCACAGGTATGACCTTGGGTTCTCATATCAGTCCTTTATCCCGTAGTTATATTGAACAGGCTGATGTGGTGTTTGTACTGGTCGCAGATGGTACTACCGAACTCTGGATCCAGAGTATGAATGCCGATGTGCGTAGCCTGCAGCCGTATTACTGTGAGGGCCAATCCCGCATGATCACCTATCAGCAAATGGTGGCAGCTATACTGGCTGAAGTGCATGCAGGTAAAAAAGTCTGTGGTGCTTTTTACGGCCATCCCGGCGTGTTTGCCTGGGTACCGCATCAGGCGATAAAAGAAGCTGTTGCGGCAGGTTACAGGGCTCATATGGAGCCCGGTATTTCAGCCGAAGATTGTTTGTATGCCGACTTGGGTCTGGACCCGGGCACTTATGGCTGCCAGCATTATGAAGCCAGTAATCTGATGTTTTATCAGCGCACTATAGATACAGCAGCCTACTTAATTTTATGGCAACCCGGTGTGGCTGGGGATAAGTCGCTGGCGAAATTCAGCACAGGCAGTGCATATCGTGAGGTTTTGGTTGAACTCTTGAGTCAATGGTATCCACTGGATCATCAGGTCATCTTATACGAAGCCGTTACTTTACCTATTCAGCAGCCCCGGATTGAACCTATTGCTTTATCTGATTTACCTAAAGCACAGATGGACTTAAAAACGACCTTAGTAATACCGCCTGCTACTGTTGCTAAAGCCAATAGGGTGATTCTGGATCAATTGAACATTCTGGCTGCTCAAGAAAATTAACATGGCAACAGAGTGGTTGTACGCTGCAACAGCAGAACATTTTGTGATCAGCAGCTCACGTTTGCTGATCCGGCCTTTAGCTGAACAGGACCTGCAGTTGTATCTGGATTTGTATACCAATACTGCGTCTATGGCTTTTGTTGGTAAGCCTTTGCTGCCTGAAAAAGCCAAACATAGCTTTCAGATAGCCTTAGGTCTTAATGCCAAAACTCCTTTTAAACGATTATTTCTGACCATTGTGGCGCACGGGCAAAGCGCAGGCTTGTGCGCTATCAATCAATGGAATAGTCAAACTACAGAAGTTGAAGTCGGTATTATGTTATTGCGCCCCTGGCATGGTAAGGGCTATGCAAGGGAAGCTTTGGCCGCACTCATTCAACGGGTACAGCTCCAATTTCAGGGTGCAGTGATCAAAGGTGATTTAGATCCTAAAAATAAAGCCGCAGTGCAACTGGTCGTAAAAACCGGTTTTCAACCTGATTTAATCTGCCCCAGAACCTACTGGGTGAAACATAATGATGCTTTAGTACCATTCTGATAAAAATTTAAATCAAGAGCTTTTTTGTGCGCTTGTGCTTTTAATTTTATCGCTTTAAAGTGGGCTTGCGTGAGCCCTTCTGGTATCAAGCTTGGATTGATGCTTAGTTTTATTGTTGTGGAGTTATGATGTCAAATATTATCAATTTGTTAGAGAAGTTGGGCCAAAACGCGGAGTTTCGTCATGCAGATGCTGAACAGTTGGCAACCTTAATGACGGACACGGATCCTGCGTTAATTGATGCAGTCATCGCGGGCGATCAAGTCCGGCTTGAGCATTTGTTAGGAGCCAGGACTAATGTGGTGTGTGGACTTCACCCTGCAGAAGAGCCGGAAGAAGAACCACAGGATGAGCCTGAAGATCAGCCTGAAAAAGAGATTAGTTCCGTCTTGAAGGTTGGTTAGTTTTGCCAGTGATTTTTGGCGATACAAGAAGATACAGGCGGCAGATATTCTGGCTGCCTCTACTTTTATTTGCGTTTATCCTGCCAACTGCTCTGCAGGCGTCAGTAGAGCAGTTAACTTATCTCGATAAAATCAAGAGTTCAAAATTTGCAGAATTCAGCGAAGGTATTGATGTTTTAGCGAAGAGTGGAACGCAATTATCACCTTTCGAAACTGATTATCTGCAGTTACTCAAGGCATATAAGCTCAGTTACCTTGGCGATATAGATCAAGCGCTATTGATATTACAGCCATTGACTGCAAACTCAGATCTGGCCATCTCTTTTCGCGCCAAAGCTTTATCAATCAATAGTCTTATCATTGTCAGAAGGTATCTCGACGCATTTTTGTATTTTGAACAGTTGATCAATCAATTGCCTCAAGTACACCAGCCTATAGCCAGAGAGCATGGTTTAAGAGTCATAGCTATGATGTATACCATGATTGAACGTTATGACTTATCTGTTTCTTATCTAGACCAGCTTATCGCAGAGAACCCCAGTGAAAATTCAGTATGTGCTGCTTATCAACTGCGTCTTGAAGCCTGGTATTCCAGTGATCAGACAGAGTTGTTGAAGCGTGAGATAGACTCAGGTATCCGCTACTGTGAAGACCATAATGAGCCGCTGTGGAGGCAACTTATTATGGTGACCAAGGCAAAATTATTATTCAAAGAGGGACTTTATGAGCAGAGTAAGCAGCTTTTGCTTAAAGAACATAAAAAAGCTGCGGATACTAAATATCTGCGCTTAATCACAGAATTCAATTATTTGTTGGCTGAGAGCTTCTTAATGCTGGGTGAGTTGGACCAGGCCAAAGCATACGCCAACCTGGTGGTCGCTGAGGCAGCGTCTTTTAAAAACTACTTTCCACTAGTCCACTCTTATCAGGTTTTGTATCGTGCCGCTAAACAAGAAAAAGACTACCAGCAGGCACTTGGTTATCATGAACAGTATACTGCTGCGTTCACAGCTTTTATGGATGATAAGTCGGCCCAACAGATGGCCTACCATACGGCTCACTCAGAGATTTTGGCGCAGAGTCAAAAAATTGCCTTACTGGACAAAGACAATCAACTGTTGCAGTACGAGCAAACCACACTGAGACATCAGGCGACCTTGAATAAACTATTGATTATTGCTTTAGCTGTGTTGGTGTTAGGTTTTGCTGTGATGGCTTATCGAAGTTTTATTGCCCGCCAGCGTTTTAAAGCTTTAGCTGAGTATGATGATTTAACCGCTATCAGCAACAGATACCACTTTTCCACTTCAGCCAAAGGGGCTTTGGCTTTGTGTGAAAAAGGTCAGTTACCTGCTGCGCTTATTGTGTTTGATCTGGACCATTTTAAACAGATTAACGATCAGCATGGCCATGCTGCAGGCGATTGGGCGTTGCGCCAGACCGTGGATACCTGCCGTAATTTTATGCGCAATAACGATGTGTTTGGCCGTATTGGTGGCGAAGAGTTTGCCATCTTATTACCTGGTTGCCAGAGTGATAAAGCGCATTTATTGGCGGATATTTGTCGTGACGCTATCAGCAATATTGATACTGCAGCGTCGGGGTATGAGTTTAAGTTAAGTGCCAGTTTTGGTGTGACTTCAGCTGAAATCTCCGGTTACCACTTAACCAAGTTGATTGAAGATGCGGATACCGCTATGTATCAGGCCAAACAACAAGGGCGCAATAAGGTCCAGTTTTTTCAGGGCTGATCTATCAGAGTTTTAGATGATGCGTTGTGCCGTACCATTGAATTTTCGAGTGACTCCGATGTCAGAGGTTTCAGTCTGACATCGGAGTTTTGCTTTGAAAATATGGATATTTTCTGTTGTAGCGCATGCGTTATTGCTGTGGGCTCTGACTCTTATCATTCTTCCTGTACCTGAAAAGCCAGCTTCTTCTGCGGTGATCCAGACATACAGCTATACACAGGTCCGCGAAAAACCAAAAGTTGTTTCCCAGCATGAAACGCTGCCCGCTGGCCAACACAGCGGGCCTGAGCCTGTCATTGCTCCGCCTGCAAAACCATCTGCTGTCCGCAGTAAAACGACCCAATCCAAGGTGATAAGCGGATCTGAAGGCATCGTCAGTGCTGAGCCTGCCACAAATACGCGACCAGAAGTAACAAAACCATCTCAACCTACAGCTGCCATGTCGCTGGCTGATCGCGCTTTCGCTGCTGTTGCCGCGAAAACTCTGGAGCCAGCAGTGCCAAGACAACAACAACCTGAGGTTGTGAGCAGGTCCGGCAGTGCAGCAGAAGGTGAGCTTGCTCCGGCCATGCTAAAAACAGTAAAAACTTATGCCGATGGCTCTGAGTTGATGAAAGGTGAGCATGGCTGCTGGAAAATTCCGCCAGCGGAGTCACGTAAGGGCGCAATCTGGTTAATGACCAGCACGCCCTGTGAAACCGATACCACTGTAGAGCAAATCAACGACATTTTGCTGAAACGCCGTACATACGCTAAGGATTAGCCTGACACTTTTGTCGGTGTGGGCTCTGTCACCAATGGCGGCCAGTTTTTCGCGTCCTGTAATAAAGACTGGATCCTGTCCTGCAATTCAAACAACTCCGGTTCCAGTTGTTCGGTTTGTTTGCCTTTTTTAAGTTCAGTTTCAATCAGTTCTGTCAGTTGCTTCAATACGGGCAAGCCCGTATAACAACTGGCACCATGCAGTTTGTGGATATGCTGCAGTAGTTGTTCAGCGTCCTGTTGCTGCATCGCCTGCTGGATCAGTAGCAAGCTGTCGGGTAAAGACTGCACCAGCATCCATAACATTTCTTTGGCTAAATCCAGTTTTCCGCCCGCTCTTTGCAAAGCCAGAGTCCAATCCAGTTGTTTGCTTTGCGGTAGTTGATTTTCACTGGTTGAGGCGGCTAATGCTTGCTGAAAATCAGGGCAACATTCACGCAAGGTGTAATGCAGCAGTTTTTCATCCAGAGGTTTAGTTAAAAACTCACAAAAGCCTAAAGAGAGAAGCCGCTCACGTTCGCCCTCTAAGGCATGTGCCGTTACAGCTATAATAGGTGTCGCTTCGTTCAGCGAGCTTTGTTGAATGCGCTGACAGGCTTGAATGCCGTCCATCACAGGCATATTAATATCCATAAAAATCAGATCATAATGCTGCTGGTTGGCTTTTTGCCAGGCTTCGGCGCCATTACGGGCTGAATCCACTTGCTCTACCATTTCAGACAGCAGGGTATTAATCAGCTTTAAGTTGGCTTCATTATCGTCCACTGACAACACCCGTAAACGAGCTTTGGGTTTGTCCTGCAAGGGGTTTTGCTCAGGAAAATCTAAATAAGGCTGCGCCAGAGTCATGGCCAGTTTGCGGTAATGCGCAGGTTTGGATAACACAGCTTTGGCGCCAGAGGCCTGCAGTACTTCACGTAAGTTAGGCGATAAGGTATTGACCAGCAAATACAGCTGGTCACTATGCAGTTGTAACTGCTGCAGTAGCTCAATCACCTGATTCACCTGATTCAGGGATATAGAACGACCAATGAGTGCCACATCTATTTGTGGCTGCAAAGCCAGAGTTTGACTTAACTGACTCATATTGCTGCAACTGATGATATTCATCCCCCACTGATCCAACTGGGCCAACATGGCCTCTCGCGAATACTGTTGGGGTTCAAAATACAAAATAGTTTTCTGCTTCAATTCCGCCAGGGGTAAAGGCTCGGCTATGGATAAGTGATGGCGTTTGCACAGCAAGGTAAACCAGAAGGTTGAACCTTCACCGGCTTTACTTTCAAAACCAATTTTGCCGCCCATGGCTGTCACCAGGCGCTGAGAAATCACTAAACCCAAACCTGTGCCACCATAACGTCGGCCAATACTGTTATCGGCCTGGGTAAAGCCACCAAACAAACTTTTTTGTTGTTCTTCAGAAATACCTATGCCGGTATCCTGCACCGAAAAACGCAGTTGCCATTGCTCATCAGGCATAGGCCGACCGCTAACGCGGATCACCACGCTGCCTTGTTCTGTGAATTTAATCGCATTACCGGCAATATTGGTCAGGATCTGATTAATCCGCATCGGGTCGGCAATTAAATCGTCAGGACAGCTGTTGTCGATCAACAGCACCAATTCAAGCTGCTTATCAAAGGCATTCGAAGCCAATAACTCCACCGCATCGTGCAGCAAATCACGTAATGAAAAAGGCTCAGGATTAATCGGCATCCGGCCTTCTTCCAGCCTGGCGTAATCCAATACATCATTCACCAGACTGAGTAAGCTGTTGGCAGACTTTTGAATAGTGGCCAGATAGTCCTGCTGGTTATGGGTCAGGTTAGTTTTGAGGAGCTGCCGGGCAAAACCGATAACCGCATTCAGCGGTGTACGTAATTCGTGAGACATTTTAGCGAGGAAGTCAGATTTGCTGCGGTTATCTTCCATCGCTTTTTTGCGTGACAGGTCCAGCTCAATGTTCTGCATTTCCAGCTGTTCCATACTTTGTTGTAAGTCGCTGGTGGCCTGTTCAATGCTTTGCTGCATTTCTTCATCGTGCGTTTTCAGCGCAGTAGCCAGTGCATTAATACCGGTACGTAACTGCTCTAGTTCACCTAAAAATGGCTGTTGCAATTGGCTTTGATAGTTGCCCTCACGCAGTTGCGCTATGACATCTCCCATTTGTTGCAGAGGCTGACTGACTTTCTTTATCAGCCGCAAACTGAAATACACACAGGCAGCAAGGCCTAATAAAATCATCAGCAAACTGCTGAGCAAAGAAGTTTGCTGGGCCAGCATAACTTTATCTTTAGCCACCTGAACTGAGATATAACCCAAAGGTTGATCGGCTGGCGCTGTGCTGAAATCGGCCTGTTCCGGCAGAATAGGGGTACGGATCACCAGCCAGTTGCCCAGATCCGTGATAGTGCTTTGCTGTGGAATAGCGCTGCTGGACTCGTACTTCAGCATGGCGAAGTCTTTGTGATAGTTGGTCGTGACAAAAAGCTCATGGTCGGCATTAAAAATGGCGATACTTTTCACCAGCGCTGAGTTTTTTCTGTGACTGACATCCAGCAAACGTTTGACGTCCTGTCTGCTGTTATGTAATAAGGCATGTTCGCTGGCGATAGCTAAGGGTACTGCAATGTTTTCAGCCTGTTCTTCCAGATACTGGGCCAAATCATGATAGCGGGCATAGCTAAAATAACCCCCAAGGCATAAACTGACCAGTAAGGTCGGCACCAGGGTGGTCAACAAGACCCAATCTCTTAAACCAATTTTCGTCATCTGTAGCGCTGCTTGATAGAATAGTCCGGAGCGAATTGATAATGACACAAGGCTTACAAAAAGCCCACCACAGGTACTAAGTCCAGATGGTCAAAATTTATCAGGCAGCCAAAGGCGCCAAAGATAAACCTCAACAGTTAAAACAAATCGAAGTACAGATTGAACGTCTGGATCACGAAGCTCAGGGCATAGGTTTTGAGCAAAAGCGTATTGTCTTCGTCAGTGGCGCTTTGCCCGGCGAGCGGGTTAAAGTGCAGTTGACCGAGCAAAAAGACAAATCAGCCAAAGGCAAAGTAGTGAAAGTGCTGCAGGCTTCGTCTTTGCGCCAGACAGCAGCATGCAAGCATTTTGCTGACTGTGGCGGTTGTCAGCTGCAGTATTTGTCGGCAGAACACCAGCTGGAATTAAAGCAGCAAGGGGTGGACCAACTGATCCGCCATCAAACTGGCTTAACCAGCTTACCCTGGCAGGCACCGCTGAAAAGCGAGGGGCAGGGTTATAGACGTAAAGCCCGTATTGGCGTTTGGTTTGATAAAAAAACGCAGCAATTTACTGTGGGCTTTCGGAAAGCCAATGACAAAGTTATTACCTCTGTTGAGCACTGTCTGGTGCTAAGCCCGGCTTTAGCGCCAGTATTTAATGTGTTGCAACAGCAATTGCCAACACTGCAACAAGGCGCAGCCATTACGCATGTCGAAGCGCTGGATGCGGACGGTCAGGTGTATTTAATAGTGCGGCATATCCGGCCTTTGCCAGCGTCCGATCAACAGGCTTTGATCCAGGCTTGGCCAGAAGCTGTGTGGATAGGTGAAGCAGAGCCTGAACTTTATCAGCATTGGCAAGTCGGAACTGCAGAACCCTGCTACGCTTTGCCTGATTTGGCTTTAAAGCTTAAGTTTTCTGCCGCTGATTTTATTCAGGTAAATCAGAGTATTAATCAACAAATGGTGCAGCAGGCACTGGATTGGCTCAGTCTGCAGCCTGACGATCAGGTGCTGGAGCTGTATTGTGGTATAGGGAATTTCAGTCTGGCTTTAGCGCAGCGCGTTAAATGGGTGCATGGACTGGAGGGTGTCACCACTATGGTGCAACGAGCAGAATCCAATGCAGAGCTCAATGGCCTGAACAACCTGAGTTTTAGCCAGGCTGACTTGCATCTGCCATGGCCAAAAGCCGACTGGAATCAGCCGAAGTACCAAAAAGTGCTGCTCGACCCGGCACGTGCTGGTGCTGTTGGAGCCATAGAACAAATAGCGGGCTTAAGTCCGGCACGGATATTGTACGTGTCCTGTAATCCGCTTACTTTTGCCCGGGATGCAAAAGTATTACTGGCTTGTGGCTATCAGCTGGATAAAATCAGTGCAATGGACATGTTTCCACAAACCAGCCATCTGGAGTTGATGGCCTTGTTTTACAGGAGAAAGTAACGAATGGTGACGGTAAGGCAATCACATAGCGCCGAATACCACCCAGGCGGCACTCAGAGCTGGTTAAGCGCTTTAGGTTTACCTGAAGCTAAAATCAGTGCGCTGCTGGATGCTGAACTCTGGTTACATCAGCAGAATCTGACCGATCAGGAACCCGAAGTACAAACGGGCTGGGAAATGGTCGAAATTCTGGCTGATTTGCGTATGGACAAAGATGCCTTAACTGCAGCCCTGTTATTTCCATTAGTGGACGCCAAACTGATTGAACTGGAGCAGGTGGAAACTCAGTTTTGCTCAGCCGTATTGGCGATGCTGAACGCCGTGCGCCAGATGGAAGCTATTCGTTCTATTCCTGTTGGGCCCAATCAAAGCAGCAATCCACAACAAGCCGACAACCTGCGCCGTATGTTATTGGCCATGGTGGAAGATGTGCGCGCTGTGGTGTTAAAGCTGGCGGCACAAATTTGTTACCTGCGCTCGGTAAAAAACGCCGACGAAGAAACCCGCGTACTGGCCGCCAAAGAAACCAATGCGATTTTTGGCCCACTGGCGAACCGTTTGGGGATAGGCCAAATCAAATGGGAGCTGGAAGACTTAGCTTTTCGTTACCTGCACCCACAAACCTATAAACAAATTGCCAGTTTGCTGGAAGAAAAGCGCTTAGACCGTGAGCAGTATATGCAGGATTTTGTCGCCTCAGTGCGGCAAAAAATGCAGGACGCCGCCATTTCGGTCGAAGTGTACGGCCGGCCTAAACATATTTTCAGTATCTGGAAAAAGATGCAGAAAAAGCAGCTGGCTTTTGATCAGCTGTACGATATTCGTGCCGTGCGTATTGTCACCACCAAGGTGCAGGACTGTTACGCCGCTTTGGGCATAGTGCATACCTCCTGGCGCCATCTGCCCAAAGAATTCGACGACTATATAGCCACGCCAAAACAAAACGGCTATCAGTCAATTCATACAGTCGTACTTGGTCCTGCCGGTCGCCCTGTCGAAATTCAAATTCGTACTCATCAGATGCATGACGACGCTGAGTTAGGTGTAGCGGCACACTGGCGTTACAAAGAAGGCGCAGGCCATGCGGGTAAAGAAGGCCAGCTCGATGAAAAAATTGGCTGGTTACGCAAACTCTTGGCCTGGCAGGAAGAGCTGGTCGACGGCTCGGATTTAGCTGAAGAGCTTAAAAATCAGGTCACAGAAGACAGGGTGTATGTCTTTACGCCGAAAGGCGATATCGTCGATTTGCCTGTGGGTTCCACACCGTTGGATTTTGCTTATTATGTGCATTCTAATGTGGGTCACCGCTGCATAGGCGCGAAGATTTCCGGCCGTATTGTGCCTTTTACCTATCAGTTGAAAACCGGCGATCAAATTGAAATTTTAACAGGCCGCGAGCCTAACCCAAGCCGCGACTGGCTTAACCCGAACTCGGGCTATTTAAAATCCAGCCGCGCCCGGTCGAAGGTGCAGTACTGGTTCCGCCTGCAGGACAGAGATAAAAACATAGCGGCTGGTAAAGAGCTGCTGGATACCGAATTAAACCGCCTGAACCTGAGTATCGACAATATTCCTAAGGTGCTGGCGCGTTTTAACGTCAACAGCATGGAAGAGATTTTGGCTGGTATTGGCGGCGGTGAAATTAAAGTCACCCAAGTGGTGCATTACATACAAAGCCAGTCGGGCAAATTGCAGCAGCCTGAGATCGACCCGCGCCTGATCAGCAAACCTATTTCGAATCAGCCAAAAAGCCATGTGGTAGTGCAGGGCGTAGGTAACTTATTAACTCATATGGCCGGTTGCTGCCAGCCGCTGCCGGGTGACGCTATTGTTGGCTATATCACCCAAGGCCGCGGCATTGCTGTGCACCGCGACGACTGTGAGCAATTTAAAGTGCTGCAGGAAGCGCATCGTGAACGGGTGGTGGAAGCAACCTGGGGCGATAAATACGCTTCAGGTTATGAAGTGACTATTCGTATTGTGGCGCATGACCGCAATGGCTTGTTACGCGATATCACCAGCATTCTGGCGAATGAAAAAGCTAACGTGTTGCGGATGAGCAGTAATTCGGACATCTCGCAGCAAACCGCCACCATCATTATGACGATGGAGCTGTATAACCTGGACTCACTGAACAAGCTGCTGACCAAAGTCAGCCAGATTGATGATGTGATTGAAGCGAAACGGTTTCACTAGTTTTTCACCTCTATTTTGATACCTATCTGCACTGGAGTTAAAACTCCGGTGCCCTTTCTGTAGGAGAGATTGTGTCACAACCACTTCAGCAACTATTGGCCATTATGGCCAGACTGCGGGACCCACAAAACGGCTGTCCCTGGGACAAAGAACAAACCTACCAGACCATAGTGCCTTATACGCTGGAAGAAGCTTATGAAGTGGCGGATGCCATAGCGCGCGAAGACTATGCCGAGCTAAAAGACGAACTGGGCGACTTGTTGTTTCAGGTGGTGTTTTACGCCCAGATCGCCAAAGAAGAAGGCCGTTTTGAGTTTGACGACTGCGCTGCCGCTATTAACGACAAACTCATTCGCCGCCACCCTCACGTCTTTGCCGATATGAATTTAGAGAGCAGCAAAGCGGTACTGCAAAACTGGGAAGCGATTAAAACCACAGAACGTACTGCTTCCGGCAAAACCTCAGTGCTGGATAATATTCCGCTGGCTATGCCAGCCTTAAGTCGCGCTTACAAACTGCAAAAGCGTTGTGCGCAGGTGGGTTTTGACTGGCCTGATGTACAAGGTGCCTGGGATAAAGTGCAGGAAGAAATTCAGGAAGTGGCCGAACTACCAACTGGCGCGGCTGAACTGGAAGAGGAGCTGGGCGATTTGATGTTTGCGCTGGTCAATGTAGTGCGTAAACAAGGTTTTGACCCGGAAAAAGTCATGCGTCAGGCCAATCAAAAGTTTGAACGACGTTTCCGGCAGGTGGAACAGGCACTGGTGGAGCAAGGCTCTAGTCCGGCACAAAGTGATTTGGCTGAGATGGATGGGTTGTGGGAGATGGTGAAGAGGCAGGAGAAGCTGGGGAAAGTTTGATGGTTGGGGTTTCAGACTTTTAGACTTGCTTCTAAAAGCATTTCGCCGCAGGCGAGATACTTTGCTTTTGCTTCGCCAAAAGAAAGTATCCAAAGCAAGAAAGTGCAGGAAGCACTTTCTAACAGCCGAAGGCTGGCCCGCAGGGTGAATTACATGGATGTAATTCATAAAAGGCGACCCCAGGTCGCAGCGACAACGCTTGCGTTGAACAGCTTTAGCTGGTCCCGCAGGGGTACGAACGAAGTGAGTATAAAGCCCGGCCCAAAATCGTGCGTCCAAGGCGGCTGGGCAACTCGCTCGTCGCTACCGACTCCTCACTCAAACACTCCCAGCCTTAAAACCTTGGCCACCCAGTTTTTTCTGGGTTTATTCGGGATTTCGGTAAGCCAATAGTTTGGCTTGCCGCCGAATAAACGTACTGAGCTCAGCGAAGTACCGGAACCGCGCCCTAATGGGGGATTGGTACCAGTAGTTGGAAATGCCTCTTTTCTGGAGGGCAGCAAAGAGCGAAAAGCAGACATACTGAATTGAAAATGTAGTTAACAAGAGCTTAACGAGCAGTTCGTTAAGCTCATTTCTATGACTTACTGGTCAAGCATCAACAAATAGTACTTGGCCTGTGATAAAACCATCAACTGATCGCTCGAATGCTTTCCCTACAAGCCTGCTGGGTACAGGTTCAAAACCCGGCATCATATCACCGTAAACATCCCATGCCTCTGTCAACACCGTTGGGTTCACGACATTTATGCGGATATTTCTTGGCATCTCATACGCAACGCATTTTACAAAGGTATCAATTGCACCACTGGTTGTTGCATCTGCAATTGCATAAGGAATTGGTTTGACATTTAATATTCCGCTGATCAATGTGAATGATCCATTATCAGCGATGTAATCCTGTCCTATGCGCACAAGATTGATTTGGCCCATCATTTTGCTCATCACTGTCGTCATCCACTGAGCTTCTGACATTTCAGTAAATGGGGCATACTCACAGTACCCGACTGTGTTTACAACTGCGTCGAAGTGTCCGACTTTTTCATACAAGGCTCTGATCGAATCGACGTTGGTTATATCGACGATATGATCAACATCACCAGAGCGACCAGCTGTGATCACTTTATGTTTTGCTAAGCCAGTTAAAGCTGCCTTTCCCATCTTTCCTAAAGCACCAATCAGAATAACAGTTTTCATAAGCCTCACCACCAATGTTGTTTTCGTTAGAGTTATGCTACTGCCCGAACTCAACAATTGAAAACAATGATTTCAGGTGATTGATACCAATTAAAATGGTTATACTGAGTTAACAGCCAATTTCTGGTGATATCGGATGATGTATGAGTAAGTTGGATCGGTTAGACATTAAGCAACTACGGGTGTTTCAAGCACTCATTCGTGAAAAAAGCGCTTCTAAGGCTGCAAATCAATTAGGTTTGACGCAACAAGCTGTCAGTGAACAACTGAAAAAGCTTAGAGATGTATTCGAAGATAGATTATTTATCAGAAAAACAAATGGATTTATCCCTACACCACTGGCTGAGAATTTATCTGTTGATATAGATAGATTACTTAGAGAGTTTCAAACTTTGTTAGCGCCCCGCGTATTTGACCCAGCAAGAGCCCAAGGAACATTCGTTATTGCCGCTACAGATTACGCGCAACAAATAGTGCTACCGCATTTAATTCAAACGTTAAGAACTCAATCGCCTCAATTGAAAATAATTATCAGAGATTTTGAGGTGAATTCAATACATGACTATATGGAAAGTGGAAAAGTAAATCTTGCGATCTCATTTCCTGACTGTGTTCCTTCGTCATATCTGACGATGAAACTTTTTGAAGAACAGCATGTATGTGTAACATCAAATTTTTCTAGCATTCCAAAAATAAGTGCAACATTAAAGCAAGTCGCTGAGCATCCTAATATTTCAGCATCGCCTTCGCGCCCAAATTTTAAAGGTTCTATTGATGATTGGTTTGAAAAACATGATTTAACGAGAAATGTTGTGATTACAGCACCTTGTTTCTCAGTTGTCCCCTTATATCTAAACGTGACAGATTCGCTGGCATTCTTACCTTCAAGAGCTGTGAATGAAAGTAGCTTGGTAGAAATCAAGCTGGATGAAATGCCTGAACCTTTTGATGTTATTGTCGCGTGGCATCCAAGGACAAACGATGACCCACTCCAAAAGTGGGTTATCTCTAAGTTAGTGCAGTTTATATGAGGCTAATCACGTCCATGTTTTTTATGAATGTCAGCTTCTGGCACATAGTGACGATACAGTCGATCTCACAAAACGGCCGGGCAACTGCGTTAGCAGACCCTGTCCAGCATGGACGCTGGACAGGAGCCTACATGGATGTATTTACGGCGTGTCTGCGTTGTAGTTGACCGCGCCGTTTGAGCCGAAGCTCAGTGGGCCACTTTTACTTTCAGGCGGTGAACGCAATTGCACCAAAGCCAGCCCGCTATAACAACCTATTCACCAAACTAAACCAATGCTCTGTGGTCTGCGTATAACATGCACTATTGATAACAAGCGGCGAGAGCTTTTATGTTAACTGAATCTGCTTTAGTGGTACGCGGCGCTCTGGAAGCGGCCGGGCTGGAAACTCCTATGCTGGACAACGGTTTGTCCAATGATCAGAAGAAACAGCGTTTAACCGAATTAATGACTCAGGTCGTACATACCCTTGGTCTGGATTTAACAGATGACAGTCTGGCGGAAACTCCGGCCCGTATTGCCAAAATGTATGTCGATGAAGTGTTTTCCGGCTTGGATTACAGCACTTTTCCAAAGATTTCGATGATCGACAATAAAATGCGTGCTGAAGAAATGGTCAAGGTGCAAAACATCAGCTTTACCAGCACCTGCGAGCACCATTTTGTCACTATAGACGGCACTGCCACTGTGGCTTATATACCGGGCAAAAAGATTATTGGTTTGTCGAAACTGAATCGTATTGTGAAGTTTTTTGCCCAGCGTCCGCAGGTGCAGGAGCGTTTAACTCAGCAAATTCAGGTGTCTTTGCAAGCCTTATTGGGCGTAAAAGACGTGGCTGTCAGTATCGACGCTGTGCATTATTGCGTGAAGTCCCGTGGTGTGATGGATACCAGTTCCAGCACTAAGACTATGGCTTTGGGCGGTGCTTTTAAAACCGACCCTGCAACTCGCTCCGAGTTTTTATCAAAGTTTTAAACCCTTCGTCCTTGGAGCCGCAGCTTTGTTGGCTGCGTTCTCTCGCCCCAATCACTTTGGGTTTTCACTGGCTGAGTTTGGTTGATGCTGGCACACTGGCAAGCAGTCTTAGCCAGAGCGAGTAAAGCTATGTTAGCCGGTATTCATCATGTGGCGCTGATTTGCAGTGATTATCAGCGCTCGAAACACTTCTACACTGAAATCCTTGGCCTGAAAGTTCTGGCTGAACATTACAGAGCTGAACGTTTGTCTTATAAATTGGACTTGCAGTTGCCTGATGGCAGTCAGCTCGAGCTGTTCTCTTTTCCCAATCCACCGCCTCGCCCTAGTGCACCTGAAGCGCAGGGCTTACGCCATCTGGCTTTTCAGGTGCTGGATGTGGCGCAAATGGTGGCGCATTTGGAAGCGCATGGTATAGCTGTGGAGCCAGTGCGGATTGACCCTTATACAGAGCGCGCTTACACCTTTTTTAAAGACCCAGACGATTTACCGTTGGAGTTGTATCAGATACTGCCAGCTGAGCTGAGGCGCTAAAATCAAAAGCTTGTGCAGCTTTGGGTTGAACCGCCTGATAATCAAAACCCAGAGCTGCAGCTAATGTTGCGGCCATCTGGCCTTGTTGCCAGCTTCCAGTGGTACGAATTAAACCAGCCGCCGGGATCTCTGGTCCCATAGCTGCTAGCCAAATTTGTTCCGAGCCAGCAATTTGTGGCACAGGTCCTTTATAACCAGGCACAGCTGCACTTTTGCCATGCGAGCGCCACTGCGTCGCTTCGCCACGGCCATGATCAGTGCTTATCAGTAAAGTGGTTTGGTTGCGGTAATAAGGGTCGTTTTGTAATTCCTGCCATAAGTCGGCAATAAACTGATCACTGCGATGAATAGCCGCCAGATACTGATCGTATTGACCCATATGGGCAAAATCGTCGGCTTCACCCAAGGCTATATAGAGCAATTTAGGTTTGTGTAAGCGCATATGCTCCAGCGCAAATTCCTGTGTAAACACATCCAGTCTTACGCTGGCAAAAGGGCTGGGGGTTTTGGCCTGCAACTGGTTCAAATACTTTTGTTTTTCGCTGAGTTTACCTTGCTCCGGCATAAAACCAGCATTCACCGTCAGGCCTGAACGCTCTGTATTTAAGATATAAGGAAACAAATCCCAGGAGCCAAAGGCTGCCACTTTATGTTGCAGTTGTGGCTGTTGGTTGAGCCATTCCAATACTGTGACATTGGGGTTGGCTATTTTGTTATTACTGTTGATGACGGGATCGGAAAAACCAGCCAGCAATTCCTGATAACCGGGATAAGAAATTTGATAAGGATTGCTGACATTAATAGCTGAGCCCTGACTACGGTCGCCGACCGTAATGCCTTGCTGCTTCACTGTTTTATGCAAAAAGGGCATTAAAAGTTCAGGCTGGCCTGGTTTAAAAGCCCGGATCAGTTCCGGCGTTTTTACCCATTGTGATTGTTGGTAAAGGGTAGGGTCGGCTCCGGCAAAAACTTCCTGCCAGCGCACTCCGTCTATGCTCACCAATACGACTTTAGGTTCAGCTTTTACGCTCAGAGGTAACAGTAATACGAGTAATACAAGCCAGTTCAACTTCATCAGAAAGCCCCAACAGCAGTGGATTGAGGCAGATCCTGCCAGTGGAACATGACAACAAAGCTGAAAACTGATGGCAATTCGGTGACATCAATAGTATTCAGGCTAAAAAAGCTTGCGTTGCCGAAGCCCAGAGTCGAAGATAGCCTTCTATAAAAATAGCCGTCTGGAAGTATGTCAGGCGGTAATAAATCCAGATCCCAAGGTGCGTGTATGTCCGATTTTAGTTTTCAGCAGGCTTTTGAGTGGTTAAGTTCCGCCATTGCCTCACTAGTGTTTTATGCCATTCCTATTGATGGCGCTGCTTTGCCTGTGACAGTGCTTTGGCTGGTGCTGGGCGCTATTGTGTTTACCTGTTATTTAGGTTTTATCAATATTCGCGGTTTTCGCCATGCGATACGGGTGGTGCGTGGCGATTACGCCGATAAAACCGACAAAGGCGATATCACGCAGTTTCAGGCCTTGTCGGCAGCTTTATCCGGCACTGTGGGCACAGGCAATATTGCTGGTGTGGCTGTCGCTATTGCTTTGGGTGGGCCAGGTGCAACCTTCTGGATGATAGTGGCTGGCTTTTTAGGCATGACCACTAAGTTTGTTGAATGTACGCTGGCGGTGAAATACCGGGTGTACAACGCCGATGGCAGTACTTCGGGTGGCCCTATGTATTACATCAAAGCCGCTTTAGATAAATATGGTTTGCCACGGTTAGGTAGCTTTTTAGCCGCCTTTTTTGCTATTGCCTGCGTGTTTGGTTCTGCGGGTTTTGTGCATGTAAATCAGGGCTTTTCGCAAGTCAAACTGGTGACAGGTTTTGATAATGCCTGGGTCTTTGGCCTGGTCTATTCGTTTTTAGTCGGCCTGGTGATCGTCGGTGGTATTCAAAGTATTGCCCGTGTCACCAGCAAATTAGTGCCTTTGATGTGTGCCATTTATTTGTCGGCCGCTTTTGTATTTCTGGCGATGCACTTCGACGCTATTCCTGCAGCCATCTGGACCATTTTGCACAGCGCTTTTGCGCCGGAAGCCGCTTATGGTGGTGTGATAGGTGTGATTATTCAGGCTTTCGCCGCGCTGCTTATTCTAACGAGGCTGGTATTGGGTCATCGCCTATAGCCCATTCGGCGGCCCGGACTAAAGATCCTGTGTCTGAAGGTTTTGTTGGTTTGCTGGAGCCTTTTATCGACACTGTCGTCATTTGTACTATCTCTGCCTTAGTGATCGTGGTCAGTGGCGTTTACCTGCAGCCGGGTTTAGATGGTGTGCAAATGACCTCAGCCGCTTTTGGCTCAGTGTTTGACTGGTTCCCGCTGGTGCTGATGGTGGCATTGTTACTCTTTGGTTATTCCACAGTGGTGAGCTGGTCTTTTTATGGCTTAAAGTCCTGGACTTATCTATTTGGTCACAGCGATTTTACTCAGCGTAGTTTCAAAGTGCTGTTTTGTACCGTAGTGGCGATAGGGGCTGTGCCCAATATGCTGGCAGTATTTGATTTTATCGACTCGATGATTTTCTTAATGGCAGTGCCGAATATTCTTGCCTTGTATTTGTTATTGCCGGAAGTAAAGCAGGATTTAAAAGCCTATTTATTGAAGCATAAGGGGTAAGCAATAAAAAAGGCAGCAAGAAATTGCTGCCTTAGCGTTGACCATGCCATAGCCTAAACCTGTGGAGTTGCAGTCAATCAAGCTGCAGCGTCAAGGATGACGGGTGTTATTTAGCCAGGTAAGCGTAGGCAGTAATAAAGGCTGTTTCCTGAAAACCTTTTAGGCCTGTTTCTTTAAACACGATTGGCACAGGATGACGTGACAGCTGCTCTTTAATAAAAGCGCTGGTCAGAATTTCGGTTTTGACATTAGGCAACAATTGCAGTGCAGCCTCCATCTTAAAACCAACAGCACCTCCGGCAAACTTGCCTTTTTGTGGCCGTTCACGAATGACAAAAGCATCAATTTTGTAATCTTCTGCCAGCTTGGCAAATACAAACTGAAATTTCTTCATCTGCTCGCTGTCCTGATCTTTGAGCAGCGGCAAACGCACAGTACGGCAATCCGGAATATCAAACAGGCCGCTATCAATTGCCAATAAACACAAAATGGCTTCACTGCCTTTCATTTCAACACCACAAACGCGCATAGGATTCTCTCGCTAACTCAAGTTGGGCATATTATGACAGCTTAGCAGGGAAAAACGATAGCCAAATATGCCGCAGCCCCATCCTATGCCCGGCGGGGAAAGCCCCTAAGTAATTGCGGTCAGAGCGAGGCGACAAGGGGTTGAGAGCCTGGGAGCATAGTCCACTATGCGACCTGGCCGAAAGCGCGCAGTCAACAAAGCTATGGCGGCAAGTACGACGGGGGTAAAGGGGAAAAAGAAAAAAGCAGACAAACCTGACAGGGGGGGAGGTAGCTTGTCTGCTCACAGTGAGGTCAGATCTTAATTGCATGCTGTGGCCGGGGAAGCCAGGCATCACTACAACAAGATCTTATTACTGCTGAAAATCTTCGTTTTCGATATCCCACTGGCTGACCGAAATCTGTCGGTAAAAAGACCAGTGCTGTAACAACCAATTTAACCAATGGTGGTGTACGTCGTGATCCTGCGGAATATGGAATGACATATCAATCTCCTGCTAAACCTGAGCGCTTCGACTAACGCGGCGCTCAGTCTAGTCTGCTTAGATGACAATACCTTTTCAGTTCGTCACATTTAAGGTTGAAGCTGTGTACACAGGGCTGAGTGCTTTCATCTTTTCATTTAAAAGCGCCAGGTTGTGCTGGTTGATCTCGCTTTGCTCCAGCGTGGTGGCCTGTTGAAAATCAGCTAAAGCTGCAACAGGATCTTGCCCCAGCAAACGAGCTACACCGCGGTTGGTATGAGCAAAAGAGCGCATTTCACGTTTATAGCTGCTGTCGCTGCTTTCGGCGCGACGGGCGGCATAAATGGCTGCACTGCATGCTTGCTCTGCCTGTTTAAACTCTGCCATATGGGTGTATGCCACACATAAGCTCATATGTTTGCTGAATGAGTCTGCTTGTTTGTCTGTCGCTGCTGTTGCTTCAGCAACACCATCCTGATACAGACCGGCTTTAATTTTGCTCACACCTGGGGTGTCTTCAATCAACACCATTTTAAATCCGCTGGTGGCTGCGCTGGCGACAAAAGAACTTGAGGCCAACAGCATCACTGCTACTTTTTTGCCAAAGCTAAGGGATGTCGCTTTCATAATTTACTCTCCAGTACTCTTCAGTCATTTCATTTCAAAGTGCAGCTTCGTTACTGCACTGTGCTTACTTTAGGAAGTTCCTGAAGAACTGACAAAGGATATAAATCCAACTGATAGATGAAGGAAATTCATCTATGGCGCGGTAAAAATGTCATATTCAATTGATAGCTGAGGTTTGAGCTGTGGAGGTGGAACTAAAAGTCTGGCTGCAGAGAAGAGAGTTCACCTACGTCCTTGTAGGTAAAGAGAGTGGTTAAAATGCGCGTTGAAAGCTTTGTAAGATCCAATTTACCAGCAACTGAATTTGTGGTTTATTCGGGTCCGTTTCGTGTTGTACCAGATAATATTTATCACGGCTTTCCAGTTCTTCACTGAACAGACGTTTTAAGCTGCCGCTGGCAAACCAGGAATGACTGATAGGCCATGGCACCAAGGCTATACCTAAACCTTGCTGAGCAGCCCGGGCGACGCTAAACATGCTGTCGAGCTGGATCACTTGTTTGGGGGTGAATACTTCCAGTTCCAGTTGTTCTGCCCACTGATGCCAGGACCAGGGTCTGGCTTGATGCACCAGGCAAGGGACTTTGGTTAAAGCGTCAAAGCCTAAGCCATCCAGTTGCTGGTACAAGGCTGGATTGCAGGCTGGTACATAGCTGATCGGAAAAAGCTCATAAGCCACTCTGTCCGTAGGTTTACTGCTGGCCAATAATATTTGCAGATCGGTGTGTTTGGCTGGGTCCTGACGGGACTTAATAGTTTCAACTTTTAAGTTGATATCCGGATGTTGTTCCGACCAACCGACCAGTTTAGGCACAAATAGTTCACTGGCAAAAAACTCTGGCATTGAAATACTGATTTCAGTTGGATTTTTTTGCTGGCTGAAGGTCCGTAAGGTTTGCTCCAGCTCACGCATTAGCGGCAACAACGCCTGATAAAAGGCTTTGCCTTGTGCTGTCAGTTCAACAGAGCGGGTTTGACGCAGAAATAAGTCCAGCCCGAGCTCAGATTCCAATTGTTTAATTTGGTGACTGACAGCCGAAGGAGTCAGATACAACTGACGCGCGGTTTCTTTAAAACTTAAACAGTCGGCGGCGACACAAAAACAGCGTAGGCCGCGCATCGAACTATGTATGGCCATATGAATTCACAGTAGTTACCAAAGACATATCACTTAAGCAAAAATAGAACCACATGTTCATGCTATTGAATATAAAGAAATTTATTATTGTTCGATAGCGGCGTTGAACCGAGTCCGGTCAGTGTTGCCCCATTATAGGGCAATGGTGCCAAATGAAAGCAAGCAGCCTGAGTATAACCCCTGAATTATGAATTAAAATGACAACTTGCTTTGATCCGCTCCAGCTCACAGCCAATCAAAAATTGCCAGGTCTCCAGATGTCGTTTGGCGCTGTCGATACTGTCGCCCCAGACGTAAAGGCCATGGCCGCGAATTAAAAATGCATGGGGTAAAGTTTCCCGCTCAAAGCGTTGGTGTAATTCCTGCAATGTCAGTTCAGCATTTTGCGGATCTAAAATTGCCAGAGGGCAACAATTACGTTGTGACTCAGAAATAGCTACCAGATTTTGTAACTGATAACCGACAAATAAATGTTGGTCGGCTTTGATTAAACATGAAAATACAGTAGCTTGCATACTGTGAGTTTGCAGCACTACTTTATGGTGCGGGTTGATTTGATATAAAAACTGATGAACAGCCGTAGCTGTGTCAGTCTGATCGTGGCTTGTCCAGTGGTATGGCACCAGATCGGCAGGACTTAATTCGCCCTTATCTTTGTCTGTGCTGGTAAAAAGCGCGCTATGCTCAGCGGTGCGGACAGAAAAAAGGCCACTGCCAAAGGGTAGCCATTGGCGCTGTACTATCCAGCGACCTAAAGCGCAAAGCTGGATAGCATAAGGATTTAATTGATTCGTTTGGATAGCTTGATTCATCTTGATGTTTAGACGTCTACACATAAAACTGTCTGGATGATAGCATTCGTTGTTTTGCCAAGCCAGTCCGTTTCTACTGTTTTTGTACTGCTGTGAGATCCCATGATGAAGTTACAAAGCAAATTGCCTGCCTTAGGCACCACTATTTTTAGTCAGATGTCACAATTGGCAGCAGAACACCAGGCCATTAACCTCTCTCAGGGGTTTCCTGACTTTCCATCCAATCCAAGATTGGTTGAATTATTAAGCGAAGCAGCTCGCAGTGGCTTGAATCAGTATGCGCCTATGCCCGGTGTACTGGCGCTACGTCAACAGATTGCAGCTTTAGTGCAGAGTTGTTACCAGCGGCAGTTGTGCGCTGAACAACAGATCACAGTCAGCAGTGGTGCAACCGAAGCGCTTTTTGTAGCGATACAGGCTCTGGTTCGGCCAGGTGATGAAGTGATAGTCTTTGATCCGGCTTATGACAGCTATCAGCCCGCTGTGGAGCTGGCTGGCGGTTTTACTGTGCATGTGCCTTTGTTACCCCCTTTGTATCAAGTGGACTGGGCTCAGCTTGAAAAACAAATCAGTAAAAAAACACGGCTGATTATTGTCAACAGCCCACATAATCCAACAGGAGCTGTATTTAGTCATCAGGACTGGTTGTCGTTGCAGGCGTTGGTATTAAAACATCGTTTGTATTGCATCAGCGACGAGGTCTACGAGCACCTGGTGTTTGATGGACAACCGCAGTTAAGTGCGAACCAATACCCTGAGCTGGCCGAGCGCAGCTATATTGTCTCCTCGTTTGGCAAGACCTTTCATGTCACGGGCTGGAAGTTGGGTTATGCCGTAGCCAGTGCTGAGCTGACTGCGGAATTTCGAAAAATACATCAGTATGTCACTTTCTCCAGCTTTACTCCGGCTCAGCATGCTATTACTCAGTTGTTGGCTGAGCAGCCGGAGGAAGTGAAACGTCTGGCCGCTTTTTATCAGCTAAAACGTGATCAATTTCGTTTGGGTTTAGCCGGGTCGGCCTGGTCTTTATTACCTTGTCGGGGCAGTTATTTCCAGCTGGCTGACTATAGTGCATTCAGTGATTTGGATGATGTGGCCTTTTGTCAGTGGTTAACCCGTGAACACAAAGTGGCGGCTATCCCGCTGTCGGTGTTTTACCGTCAGGCACCCAGCCAACGTATCATTCGTTTTTGTTTTGCCAAAGAGCCAGAGACTCTGGCCAGAGCGACGGAGATTTTATGTCAGTTATCCGTGTTGCGTTAATTCAGTCCGAATTGGTCTGGCAGGATAGCCTGGCTAATCAGCGTTATTTCGAACAGCAGTTCCGCCAGCATCCGGGAGTGCAGCTTTTTGTCTTGCCAGAGATGTTTAACTCGGGTTTTAGCATGGATTCGACGCGTATTGCTGAAACTATGGAAGGGCTTACAGTACAATGGATGCAACAGCAAGCTAAGCTTACAGGTGCTGCGCTTTGTGGTTCTGTCGCCATTGCGGATCAAGGGCAAATTTTTAACAGGTTACTCTTTGTAACTCCGGATGGAGTGGTGCAGTTTTACGATAAACGTCATTTGTTTCGAATGGGCGGCGAACAGCAGCATTATCAGGCAGGGTCTGAGCGGGTCATAGTGACTTATCTTGGTTTCCGATTTTGTCTGCAGGTGTGTTACGACTTACGCTTCCCGGTGTTTGCCCGCAACCAGCAGGATTATGACGCACTGATTTATGTTGCCAACTGGCCACAGCCCCGGCGTTTGGTATGGCGCACTTTATTACAGGCCCGTGCTATTGAGAATCAGGCTTATGTGTTGGGCTGTAATAGAATTGGCTCTGATGCGAATAGCCTGAACTATAGTGGAGACAGTCTGGTGGTAGATTATCTGGGACAAATATGCTCCGAACTGCCTGTTGGGCAGGCCGGGGTGTTAGTGGCTGAGCTGGATCTGGACGCTTTACAACAATTTAAACAAAAGTTTCCGGCTTATCTGGATGCCGATACTTTTGTGTTAACGCCTTCATTTTAAGGAGAATCCATGTATCAGCGGCAAGTGACGATACTGGTATATTTAAGTTTTATGTTATTGGGTTTACTCAGTATTTTATGGGGTATTTTGCTGCCGGATATTATGGCGCAACTACAGATGTCACCTGCTGCCAGCGGTCTGTTTTTTGCCTGTTTATCGCTGGGATCTATTACCGGCGCTTTTTTAGGTGGAAAATATGTGCAGAAATTTGAATTTGTGCCCTTGTTTGCAGTGTTACTGCTGACCTTGGTCGTACTGATTATTGGTGCGTCTTTTGTACAGTTTTGGCCTTTGTTATTGTTTTTTGTGTTTGCTTTGGGTTTAACCTGTTCAGGTTTATTCACCATAGGCCACACGCTGATCGCCCGACTTTATGTCGAAAAACGCGCCCGCATGATGGGATTTATGGACTTTATGTTCAGCTTAGGCACCTTAGCAGCACCTTTGTATGTGGTTGTGTTGTATTGGGGTGTTGAAGATTGGCGCTGGCCGCTACGTATTCTGGCGATATTTTTGGCAGGAACCGCAGCTTTTGCCTGGTATCTGGGCCGCACTCATCAAAGCCCTGCTCATATGGTGCATGCTAAAGGCAGCTTGTCCTACCGGCAGGTCATGAAAAAGCCGGTGTTTTTTGCGCTGGCGTTGATGATGTTTGGTTATGGTGCTGTAGAGTGGGGCCATGGTAACTGGTTTGTGACTTATGCCAGTCAGGGTTTAGCCTTAAGCACTGAACAGTCGCGGCTTATTTTCGCTTTTTTCACTGGTGGTATGGTGTTAAGCCGGTTAAGTTTTTCATTGTTTTTACGCTGGTTTACCAGCGCGCAGCTACTGATGATCCTGGTCACCTGTGCTTTTTTTGGTGCAGTGTTGGTAAAAATCACTGCTGTGCCAGCGTTATTGCAACTGGGTAATTTTGCTTTGGGTTTAGGCTTAGGCGCCATATTCCCGCTGATGTTAACGGCGGCTATGGATCTGGATAGTGCGAATGGCCCTGTGTTGTCCGGCCTTGCCAATATCGGTGGCTCTATAGGCTATCAGGCGGCAGCTTTAGGCACTGGTTTAGCGGCGCAACAAGTAGGTATTGCCACGGCCTATTGGCTGATCCCGATACTGGCGGTCTGGCTATTCGGTACCGTGAGTTATTTCAGTTATTTGTTGCATAAAAAACACTCAAAACCAGTAGGGATTTAACTTTTTTGCTGCATTTGTTGGTTTTATCGCCAGCTTGCTCTTGATTCTGAACGGCTTTAGGCGCATAACCTAAGGCCGTATGACCTGCAAGAAATCAGAGTATGACAACAAGTATCCAATGGGCAGAATTAGCCCGAGCTGCAAAGGCAGCATCCGAACAGGCCTATGCCCCTTACAGTAAATTCCCGGTAGGTGTCGCTGTTCAGGCCCAAAGTGGCAAAATTTATACTGGCTGCAATGTCGAAAACGCCTCTTATGGCGGCACCATTTGTGCCGAGCGTAACGCAATAGCTGCTGCTGTTGTCGCTGGTGAGCGCGAGTTTGTTGGCTTGATGGTATACACCCCTCAAGATCAGCTGACTCCACCTTGCGGTATCTGCCGTCAGGTGATTGCCGAGTTTTTTACACCAGACAGCCCGGTGCGTAGCTGCAATCATTTAGAACAGCAACAGGAATGGACACTGGAGCAGTTATTACCCAGCGCCTTCACGCCGTTGTTTCTGGCTAACAGCAAAAAATTCTGAATCTGGAGTTCACAGTGTTATTACCTCAGGAAATCATTAAACAAAAACGTAATGGCGGATCATTAACCGAAGCCGCTATCCAGCAGTTTGTCCGTGGTTTAACGGACCAAAGTTTCAGCGAAGGCCAGACAGCGGCTCTGGCGATGGCTATTTACTTAAATGGTATGAGCACAGCAGAAACTGTGGCTTTGACCCGCGCTATGCAGCATTCAGGTGCTGTGATGAATTGGACTGATATGCTCGATGGTCCAGTGGTGGATAAACACAGTACAGGCGGAGTCGGGGATAAAGTCAGTTTAATGCTGGCCCCTATGATAGCGGCCTGTGGTGCTTATGTGCCGATGATTGCAGGCCGTGGTTTAGGTCATACCGGTGGCACCATTGACAAGCTGGAAGCTATTCCGGGTTATCAGTGTCAGCAGCCTTTGGATAAAATCCAGCAGTTAGTCAAACAACAAGGTTGTGTCATAGTCTCGCAAAGTGGTGAGCTGGCGCCGGCTGACCGACGTTTGTATTTAATCCGTGATGTCACTGCCACAGTTGAATCTATCCCGCTTATTACGGCTTCTATTTTGTCGAAAAAGCTGGCGGCTGGCCTGCAGGCTCTGACTATGGATGTAAAGATTGGCTCAGGCGCCATTATGAAAAATGTCGCAGACGCTTCAGCTTTGGCTAAAAGTATCGTGAACACGGCCAAAGGTGCAGGCGTGCCTACTCAGGCCTTGTTAACAGATATGAACCAGACCTTGGGTGCCACAGCGGGGAATGCACTGGAAATACTGGAGACTCTGGATTATTTAACGGGTAAATACCGTGAATCCCGTTTGCATCAGGTGACCCTGGAGCTAGGCGCCAGCATGTTACAGTTAGGTGGCTTATTTAACGACAAAGCCAGCGCTATTGCGGCTTTAGAGCAGAGCTTAACATCAGGTAAAGCGGCGGAAATTTTCAGTAAAATGGTGGCCGCTCAAGGTGGACCTGCGGACTTGCTGGAAAAACCTGAACTCTATCTGGCCAAAGCCAAAGTGGTGTTGGATATCAAAGCTCCGGTCGCTGGTTATCTGAATAAAGCCGATACCACTGCTATTGGTATGGCTGTGGTGCGTTTAGGTGGTGGTCGTGCGCACCCGGATCAGGTGATCAATATGGCGGTGGGTTTCAGCGATGTGAAAGCTTTGGGTGCCAAAGTGGCTGCAGGTGATCTGCTGGCACGGGTTCACGCTGATACCGTAGAAGCGGCAGAACATGCGAAAGCAGAGTACCTGGCCGCTTTGAGCATAGAAGCTACAGCTGTAACCATCGATCCTATTATTCATTTAGTCATTGATTAACATTGAAAAACGCGCAAGTAAAAGCTACTGAGTCTGGCTTTTGCTTGCGACGAACGACCTTGTTGCTGTGAAAGGTATTTGTTACTGTACTGGCTTCTATGGATGGAGGCGGGATGAAAAGGTTAAGTTGTTGTATCCCATTGATGTTATGGGCCTTTAGTGCGTCAGCTCAACCTGTGATGCAATGGTATACCAGCCATTGGCCGCCTTATCGGATCAGTGAAGGACCTTATGCTGGGCAAGGTTCCTTTGACTTGATGCTGGAGCAGTTGATCAAAGCTTTACCTCAGTATAAACATCAGATCAATCAAATTCATCTGGCACGTATTGTCAAAGTGTCTGCAACAACCAGTGAGAACCACTGCACTTTTGGTTTACGTTATACACCAGAGCGCGATAAGCGCACCTATTTCTCTCAACCTGCAGGCATGTTGCCTAATCTGGCGATCAATATTCTACCCAATCATAACAAACTTAATGCGCTGAACTCAGTTGAGGCTGTACAGATGAAAGAGCTGGTCAAGGATCCGGATTTACTTGGCTTGATTGAGAATGACAGAGCTTATCCTGCAGTGATTGCTGCTCAGATTAACAAAGCAGGTAGTAATTTGGGTAGTAGCTCTATGACGACTATGAATCCGGTGCAACTACTGGCAGCAAAACGGGTCGATTATGTGGTGGATTATCCGAATCGTTTACGTTATTTCGGTCTGGAAGCACGGCAAGAGGTGCAACTGGTGTTCAAGCCTATAGCTGAAATTCCGCACTTCTCTTATACCTATGTCAGTTGTTCAAAAACAGAGACGGGAAAGAACTGGATAAAAGATATTGATGCTGCTCTGAGTCAACTCAAGCAAAATTCAGACTACAAAAACGCTATGTATCGCTGGTTTTCAGAGCAGGAGCAACAACAACTGGAACCTCATTACAACGGATTTCAGCAGACCCGGCTTTTTGTACCAGAGCAGGCTGAAACCCGTTTTAGTGATTTGTAGCGGGCTGTTAATGCAGTTTTAAGCGTGGTCTGATGATTTTATTGATTTTACCTATCACTGAAATCACCACGGTACGGAACCAGCCGTGTAACGCCACCTGATGCATACGATAGAGTGATATATAAGCAAGACGAGCAATACGCCCCTCAATCATCATAGCGCCGCCGACCAGATTGCCCATCAGACTGCCGACAGTACCAAAGCGGCTCAACGAAATCAGCGAACCATGATCTTTATACTGATAAGCTGATTGTGGTTTACCGGCCAAAGCCGCGGTCAGATTTTTTGCCACATGACTGGCCATCTGATGTGCTGACTGAGCTCGGGGTGGCACCCACTTATTATCAGGTAGCGGGCAGCCGGCACAGTCACCAATCACATAAATCTGACTGTCGATACTGCTTTGCAGCGTAGGTAACACCATCAGTTGATTAATGCGATTCGTTTCTAAACCATCTAAGTCTTTTAAGAAATCCGGTGCTTTAATACCTGCAGCCCAGACCATCAGTTCTGCCTGTAAATGTTCGTCACCTAACTGCAAACCATGTTCATCGGCCGCTGTGACTTTGGTGTTCACCCGCACATCTACGCCTAAATTTAACAGCTCTTTGTGGGCTGCAGCGGCTATGCGCTCTGGTAAGGCAGGCAAAATACGTGGACCGGCCTCAATCACAGAGATTTTTAAGCGATCACGTTTCATGTCGTTAAAGCCGTACAAATTCAGTTCTGCTGCGGCATGATGCAGCTCAGCTGCCAGTTCAACACCAGTCGCACCTGCGCCTACTATGGCGATATTCAGGTTCTCTTTTGGGTGTAAAGGCGAATTCAACTTTAAATAGGCTTCCAGCAAGCGACGATGGAAGCGATTTGCCTGAGCTGGACTATCGAGGAAAATACAATGTTCCTGCACGCCTGGTGTATTAAAGTGATTCGACACGCTACCAATAGCCAGTACCAGATAATCATAAGGAATACGGCGTTCTTCCAGTACCACTTCACCTGTTTCGTCCAGTACTGGTGCTAAAGTCACCTGACGTTGTGCCCGGTTCAGACCGGTAAAAGTGCCAAGTTGAAAATCAAAACCATGAGCTCTGGCGTGAGCGCGATAGGTCACCTGGTCAATATCCACATCCAGAGTGCCGGTAGCGACTTCATGCAACAATGGTTTCCAGATATGAGTCGGGTTTCTGTCAATCAGGGTAATAGCCGCTTTGCCTTTACGGCCAAATTTATTACCAAGGCGGGTTGCCAGTTCCAGTCCACCAGCGCCACCACCAATGACTACGATCTGCGGGGTTGTCATCTGCTTTTTCTCACATAAAAAAACCGGCAACAAGGCCGGTTTTGGGGGGTTAACTATTTTTTTGCCGTTTCATGGCTTCGAAAAACTCGTCGTTGGTTTTGGTCATCGACAGTTTATCGATCAGGAATTCCATGCAATCTGTTTCATCCATTGGATGCAGAATTTTACGCAGGATCCACATTTTTTGCAGTTCTTCCGGAGAGGCCAACAGCTCTTCACGACGGGTGCCTGAGCGGTTGAAATCAATAGCAGGGAATACACGGCGCTCAGCAATTTTACGCGACAGGTGTAATTCCATATTACCTGTACCTTTAAACTCTTCGTAAATCACTTCGTCCATCTTCGAGCCTGTGTCTACCAATGCTGTAGCGATAATAGTTAAGCTACCGCCTTCTTCAACATTACGAGCTGCACCAAAAAAGCGTTTTGGTTTGTGTAAAGCGTTGGCGTCCACACCACCTGTTAATACCTTACCTGAGCTTGGAATTACAGTGTTGTAAGCCCGGGCCAAGCGAGTAATAGAGTCGAGTAAAATAATAACGTCTTTTTTGTGTTCAACTAAACGCTTGGCTTTTTCGATCACCATTTCAGCCACCTGAACGTGACGGCTGGCTGGTTCGTCGAAGGTAGAAGCGACGACTTCGCCTTTTACCAGACGTTGCATCTCGGTCACTTCTTCCGGACGTTCGTCAATCAGCAACACCATCAACACACATTCAGGGTGGTTGGCCGCAATAGACTGAGCAATGTTTTGCAGCAGTATAGTTTTACCGGCTTTTGGTGGTGCCACAATCAAACCACGTTGACCACGACCTATAGGAGAGGCCAGATCCAACACGCGGGCTGTGATGTCTTCTTTACTGCCGTTACCACGTTCCATCCGTAAGCGGGAGTTAGCGTGCAGCGGTGTTAAGTTTTCAAACAGAATTTTGTTACGGGCTTGCTCAGGACGACCGAAGTTGACTTCGTTCACTTTTAGCAAGGCAAAATAACGTTCGCCTTCTTTTGGCGGGCGAATTAAGCCAGAAATGGTGTCACCAGTACGCAGGTTAAAGCGTCTGATTTGGCTTGGTGAGACGTAAATGTCGTCCGGGCCAGCCAAATAGGAGCTGTCAGAAGAACGTAGGAAACCGAAGCCATCGGTCAGGATTTCAACAACGCCGTCACCAAAAATCTCTTCGCCATTTTTGGCGTGGGATTTTAAGATAGCGAAAATAATGTCTTGCTTACGTAAGCGGGCCATGTTTTCTAGGCCCATAGACTCGGCTAAATCAACCAGCTCGTTAATCGGCTTCAGTTTTAGTTCGGTTAAATGCATATGATGGGTTCTTGTTGGTCAAACAGAATTAAATTGCTTGCCGCTGATTAAAAGGAAGTAGGCTTAGGTTTAGTCAACGGAAAAGCGTGGTTACAGGGATTTGTTGCTGTGTTACACATTAGCAGGATAATTTTCAGTCGTCCAGCCGTAAAAAACAAAAAGGCGTATAAAAAATACGCCTTTTTATCGGGGACTTAGATATTGCTGTCTAAAAACTCTTTTAATTGAGTTTTAGATAAAGCGCCAACTTTAGTCGCTGCAACCTGGCCGTTTTTGAATAACAGTAAGGTTGGGATACCACGAATACCAAATTTTGGTGGGGTGCCAGGGTTATGGTCAATATTGACCTTAGCCACTGTGACTTTACCTGCGTATTCTTGCGCCACTTCGTTGAGGATAGGTGCAATCATTTTGCACGGACCACACCACTCAGCCCAAAAATCGACCAGGACAGGGGCAGCAGCTTTTAACACGTCGGCTTCGAAGCTGTCGTCTGACACCTGCAGAATATGTTCACTCATTGTATTCTCCGTTATTGCTGGGCAGTAGTGTAACTGCAAAAAAGTATTGTCAATTTTATCCGGACTGTTTCTTATTGCAAGCGTAACGGTTATGCTTAGCGTGTATGAATAAAACACACTTAACTCAGCATAAATTTGCCGATTTCGCATTGGCTCCACAGGTTCTTGCCGCTTTGGCCGCGCAAGGTTATGACCATTGTACCCCAATCCAGGCTCAATGTTTGCCTCTTGCGTTAGCTGGCAAAGATATTGCGGGCCAGGCACAAACAGGTACTGGTAAAACTCTCGCCTTTCTGACGGCAACTTTCCATCATTTGTTAACCCATGAGCCAAAGGCTAAAGGGCAACCTCGTGCCATCATTATGGCTCCTACGCGCGAACTGGCCGTTCAGATCCATCATGATGCTCTGGCATTGGCCAAAACATCGGGCTTAAAGCTTGCTTTGATTTATGGGGGCGAGGGTTACGATTCTCAACGCCAATTGTTGGAGCAGGGCGCAGATATTTTAATTGGCACTACAGGCCGCTTAATTGATTACCTGAAACAAGGCCTGTATGACCTGTCACAAATCCAGGTGGTGGTGCTGGATGAAGCCGATCGTATGTTCGATTTAGGTTTTATCAAAGACATCCGTTTTATGTTCCGTCGTATGCCTCCAGTGACTGAACGTTTGAGTTTATTGTTCTCTGCCACTTTGTCTTACAAGGTGCAGGAACTGGCATTTGAGCAGATGAACCAGCCCGTGCATATTCACGTGGCGCCTGAACAAATGACCGGCTCACGTATTTCTGAAGAATTATTTTATCCGTCAGACGAACACAAAATGAAATTGTTGCTGACGCTGATGGAAGAGGAATGGCCGGATAAAGCCATAGTTTTTGCTAATACCAAACATTGCTGTGAAGATATTCACGCCTGGCTGGAAGCCGATGGTCACCGTGTTGGTTTGCTGACAGGGGATGTGATCCAGAAAAAACGTTTACGTATTCTGGAGGATTTCACCAGCGGTAAACTGGACATTCTGGTCGCGACTGACGTTGCCGCCCGTGGTTTACATATTCCTATGGTTAGTCACGTCTTTAACTACGACTTACCAGACGATTGTGAAGACTATGTGCACCGCATTGGCCGTACTGGCCGTGCCGGTGAAAGTGGTAAAGCTATCAGTTTTGCCTGCGAGCGTTATGCACTGAACCTGACGGCTATTGAAGACTATATCCGTCATGCTATTCCTGTCACTCAATACGACACTACAGCGTTACTGGAAGATTTGACCGTGCCAAAACCACGGGTCAGACGTCGTCCTGGACAAGCGCGCAGTGGTGGACGACCTAACCCTAATGGGCCAAGAAACCCACGTAGCCGCCCGCGCTAAGTCGATGGACGGCGCAGGAAAACCGACACAGCATAATGATATTTATGCTGTGATCGATCTCGGCTCCAATAGCTTTCATATGTTGATGGTGAAAGTGGTTGGTGGCAGCGTTCAGGTGATAGGCCGGGTCAAACGTAAAGTGCGTTTGGCCGCAGGTTTAAACGACAGTTTAGTGCTCAGTAAACAAGCCATGACCCGGGGTTGGGAATGCCTGGCCTTGTTTGCTGAACGTCTGCAAGATATTCCTTCTGCAAATATCCGTATTGTGGGTACTGCCACACTTCGATTAGCCCGTAACGTCAAAACTTTTTTGGTGGAAGCTGAGGCTATTTTAGGTCAGCCCATTCAGGTGATTTCTGGCGAAGAAGAAGCTCGTATTATTTATCTGGGCGTCGCTCATACCTCTAATTGTGATTCGAATCGTCTGGTGATCGATATAGGCGGCGCTTCCACCGAAATCATAGTAGGACAAGGTTTTCAGCCAATTTTATTGTCCAGTCTGAATATGGGCTGTGTGACTTTTCTTGAGCGTTATTTTGAAAATAATGAGTTAAGCGAAGCCAACTTTAATGCCGCTATTGCCGCCGCAGAACATGAAATCCGCACTATCAGCGAGCAGTATCTGACTCAGGGCTGGCAAAATGCCGTAGGCGCGTCCGGTACTGTACAGGCGATGCAGGAAATCTTAGTAGGTCAGGGTAAAGATGAAGTCATTACCTTGCCACGACTGGAAGCTATTATGCAGCAGGCTTTGGCCTGTGGTCATATGGATCAGCTGAATCTGCCTGGTTTAGCTCAGGAGCGTAAGCAGGTATTCCCTTCTGGCTTAGCGATTTTAATCGCCCTGTTTCGGGTGCTGAATATCAGCGGCATGACGTTATCCGGTGGGGCTTTGCGCGAGGGCGTGCTTTACAGCATGTTACCGCAGTTGCAGCATCAGGATGTTCGTGCCCGCACTATGCAAAGCATGATGGTGCGTTATTACATCGACCAGCAGCATGCAGAGCGGGTGGCGGATATGGCCGCTACTTTGGCCTCCCAGCTGCATCAGCAATGGAATTTATCCAGTTTTGAAGGTCTGGCCATGTTGCGCTCAGGCGCTTTATTGCATGAGCTGGGCTTGTTGATTGAATACAAAAATCATCACCACCATGGCGCTTATATTATCAGCCATGCCGAACTGCCGGGTTTTACCCGGGCGCAGCAACAGCTGCTGATGGCTTTGGTGTATAACCACAGGGCCGATATTCATAAAGAAATTCTGTCGAAACAAACCATGACTTCAGTGTTACTTGCTGTGCGTTTAACCCGCTTACTGCGCTTGTCGGTGATACTGTCAATGCGTCGTCGCTACGAAGTACTACCTGAAGTGCAGATCACAGCGCAAGCTGAAGCTCTGACTTTAACTTTGCCGCAAGGCTGGTTGGAGCATCATCCGCTGATGCGGGCTGAGCTGGAACAGGAAGTGGAGTATCAGCAGCAGGCCGGTTGGCAACTGAGCATTGAATAAAGGGTCAGAGCTTTGGCTCTGACCCTGGTGTTTTATCTTTGTAGCCAGATCGCGGCTTTTTTCGCAAAGTAGGTCAGGATGCCATCGGCTCCAGCGCGTTTAAAGGCCAGCAAAGATTCCATGACTATAGCTTCTTCCGCCAGCCAGCCGTTTTGGATGGCGGCCATATGCATGGCGTATTCACCGCTGACCTGATAAGCAAAAGTAGGCACTCCGAATTCGTCTTTGACCCGGCGCACTATATCCAGATAAGGCATACCGGGTTTGACCATTACCATGTCCGCGCCTTCCTCCAAATCCAAAGCTACTTCACGTAAAGCCTCGTTGCTGTTGGCTGGGTCCATCTGATAGGACTTTTTATTGCCGCCTTTTAGATTACCTGCTGAGCCAACTGCATCGCGGAAAGGCCCGTAATAAGCAGAAGCATACTTAGCTGAATACGCCATAATTTTGGTATTTACATAACCCTCTGCTTCCAAAGCAGATCGGATAGCACCGATACGGCCATCCATCATGTCAGAAGGGGCTACTATGTCAGCGCCCGCTTCAGCATGAGACAAGGCCTGCTTCACTAAAATGTCTGTGGTAATGTCGTTCAGCACATAACCGTCGTCATCAATAATGCCGTCCTGACCGTGAGTAGTGAAAGGGTCGAGTGCAACATCAGTGATCACGCCTAATTCAGGCACATGTTGTTTTAACATCCGTACTGCACGTTGCGCTAAGGCGTCAGGGTTGTAAGCTTCCTCAGCTAACAGAGATTTTTTCTCTGCAGCGGTCACAGGGAATATCGCAATAGCTGGAATGCCCAAAGTGGCCAATTCTTTTGCTTCTTCCAGTAGCAAATCCAACGACAGACGCTCAATACCCGGCATAGAGGGAATGGATTGGCGCTGGTTTTCACCTTCGACAATAAACATGGGATAAATTAAGTCATCGACCGTCAGACGATTTTCGGCCATTAAGCGACGACTGAAATCAGACTGACGCATACGGCGTAAGCGGCTGGCAGGGAAATACTCGTTAAACTGACTCATCTGGAGTCTCCTGTACTGGGATCACAACCTCAGGGTTACAAACAACCCTGTTTCGACCTTCATTTTTCGCCCGATACAGAGCTATATCTGCGGCTTGAATATAATCAATGCTGACACTGTTGATTTCAGCTACGCCAGCATAACAACCAATACTGACACTGATAGACAGCTCCAGCTTTTCATGCCGAATACGCTGGTTTTCCAAACAAAGCCGTAGCTGCTCTGCTAACAGCATGGCACCTTCGGCATCCGTGTTCGGTAAAATGATGGCAAACTCTTCGCCACCGTATCTGCATAAATAATCGGTGCTGCGTTTGAGCTCTTGCTGGAGGCTTTGAGCAACTTCCTTAATGACTAAATCACCTACCAGATGGCCATGATTGTCATTAAAGGATTTGAAGTGATCTATATCGATCATTAACAGAGCCAAAGTGCTGCGTTCACGACGACTACGTTTAATTTCCGCACTGAGTTTCTGATCAAAAAAAGCCCTATTTCGCACTCCGGTTAAGGCATCTATAGTACTTTGTTGCTCCAGCAGCTTGTTTTTTTCTGCCAGTTCAATCAGCGTGATCTGTAATTCGAGTGTACGTTGCTGAATACTATCCTCGAGTTGATCCGCAACCGTCATTTGCCATTTTTTTTGCTGCAGGTAAAACAGTAGCCAGGACGCTAAAGCAGTTAAAACTACGCCACTGCTGAATCCGATCAGTAACTGCTGCCAGTTCAGCTGTAGCCATTGCATCATAGAGGGTACTCATCTGCTGTAATTTGAAACAGAACCTGGCTGTTCTTTCTGCTGTATGCAGCGATATCATCGAGGCTGTAGCCAGTTAGATTGGCAAATTGTGTTGCTATTTCTGGTAGATAAGCGGGTTCATTCCGGCTTGATTTTGGTTTAGGAACCAGTGTTTTTGGTAATAAAAAAGGTGCGTCTGTTTCCAGTATCAATCTGTCCAGTGGCAAATAGCGGACAGCTTCTCTCAAACTCTGACCACGTTTTTCGTCACATAACCAACCGGTAATACCAATATACAGGCCCAAATCCAGATAAGCTTTTAGTTGAGCTTTATCGCCTGTAAAACAATGAGCTACACCTGCCAGACCAGGATAACGCTGTAGCATCTGATATTGAGTCGTAAAGGCATCACGCTCGTGTAGATAAATCGCTTTGTTATGTTCAGAGGCCAGTTGCAGTTGTGCTTCAAACACCTGTATTTGGTTTTGTGGTGTAGAAAAATTCCGATTGAAATCCAGTCCACATTCACCCACGGCAACCACTGAAGGGTGTTGCAGTAAACTGCTTAATCGGCAGATCCAGTCAGCTTGTACCTGGTCGGCCTGATGCGGGTGTACACCAGCAGTGCAATACAATCTTGGATCGGATAAAGCATAAGCTTGTTGCAGCTCAGACTCTTCAATGTCACTGCTAATCAACAACATACCAGATAAACCATGGTGCCAGGCATTGGCCAGTACCTGCTCCCTATCTAGCGAAAAGCGCGGGTTAAATAAATTAATCCCGGCATCAAACCAAGCTTTCATTTATTTGTCCCGACGGACTCTGGTTTTTTTAAACTGACCTTCTTTATTGATAAAAAACGAGTTAAATGCGCCACGCTGTAGTTGATAAGATTCTCCAATCGAAGCGGTGAATGCTTCTTTGATCACCTGGCGCCAGACCTGACCGTTTTCAAAGGTGAAAATCAGTTCTCCGTAAGGAGTTTTGCCGACCTTAGCTAAGGTTAACGTCAAACTTTCTTGCGGGGCTTCCTGCTGCACCCTTTTGTGTTCAAGACCAAACTCCTCAATCGCCTGAGAAGGTGCAGGAGCGGCTTCGGCTACCGTTGCTGTTGTTGCCACTGGCACAGCTGCTACGGGTGCTGCTACAGCTGCTGCTACGGGTGCAGTCGCCACTGCAGATAAAGCTGATTCTGCTACCGCAGTGGCCACAGGCGTTGCTACTGGAGCTGCACTTTTTGCTACGACTAACTCAATACGGTCAAAACAGGCCAGACGTTGTTCGTTTGACGTGATGCTTTGACAGTTAATGATTTGATTCTCTAGCACTTGGGATGCATGCAGTGGTGCGATAAAACCCATTACCAATAAAGTCAGGTATTTGTTCATGAATTAGTCTCATCTGTCTCTGTAGAAGTAACATAAAACCGGCTCAGCCACAGACCCAATTCGTAGAGTAAACACATTGGGACTGCCAGCAATGTCTGGGATAATACATCAGGTGGTGTCAGCAACATACCGATAATAAAGGCAAATACAACAAAATAAGGACGTTTTTCAACCAACTGTTGCCTTGTTACTGCACCTGTCCATACTAATAACAATACAGCGACCGGAATTTCAAAAGATAAACCAAAAGCGAAAAAAAGTTTTAAAACGAAATCGAGGTAGCTGCTGATATCCGTCGCTATCGTAACTCCTTCAGGCGCGACACTGGTGAAAAAACCAAAGACCAGGGGGAAAACCACGTAGTACGCAAAGGCGATACCACAGTAAAACAGCAGAGTGCTGGAGATGATCAGAGGTGCCACCAGATGCTTTTCTTTTTGATAAAGAGCAGGGGCTACAAATAACCAGATTTGCCACAGCATATAAGGCACAGTCAGGCATAAAGCGACAATAAAGGTCAGCTTAAAAGGGGCAAAAAATGGCGCAGCCACATCCGTGGCTATCATAGATGCGCCTGCCGGTAGCACAGCCATCAAAGGTGACGCCATCAGGTGGTAGATATCAGCGGCAAAATAAGCCAAAGAAATAAACACCAGCAACACCGCCATAACTGTATTTAGCAGACGGCGGCGTAATTCAATCAGGTGGCCTAACAGGCTGTTAGGGTTTGTGGTTTTTGTCATCTGTTACTACTGGGTCCGATACAATCGAAGAAGGTGCGGCTGCAGGCTGTGCTGGCTGAGTTTGCGCAGAGTGAACCGTAGCCGGATAGGGATTGGTGACATCAGCTGCCGCTTGTCGTAGTTCAGTGATGGCCTGCATCTCTTCAGTGGTCAGGTTTAACAGGCCTTTTTCTTCGGCCTGCTTTAACTTGTCGTGTAGTTCCTGTACCCGTAATTCGTCATTTAATTCCGCCTGCATTTGCTGACCAAATTGTTTTACATTACGAATAAAGCCACTGACACTGCGGATAGCGCCTGGCAGTCGCTCCGGGCCTAACACCAACAGAGCAACTACGGCTATGACCACTAATTCCCAAAAGCTCATTTAGCGTTGTTCAGGAGTTTTAGGTTGTTCAGTGCTGGCAGGAGCTGCGTCTTTCGCTCCCGCCTTTAATTGCGGCTGTGGTTGTTGAGCCTGAACAACCGGTGCTGCCTGATCTGCAGTATCTTCTGGATCTTTGACCGAATTACGGAAACCTTTAATGGCAGAACCTAAATCTGCACCTATACCACGCAGACGCTTTGTGCCAAACAGCAGGACAATAATCACCAGGATGATCAATAACTGCCAAATACTAATGCCACCAAAACCCATGTTATTCTCCTTTCATGTGCAAACTCAAAACGAACCTGATGGCCCGTCTGTTAATTTTTAAAACAAAAAACCAGCGCAATCAGCGCCAGTCCCGCCGCTGTTATAGACCAGCCAGATGTCAGTAATAAGACAGCTGCTAATAAACTGCAACCTGCCAGCACTGCGTTGGCCAGTTTTTTAGTCTGGTGTTGCTGTTGTGCCTGTACTTGCTGCAATTTCGCTAACAATTGAGCTTGTTGTTTGGGGCCTTGTTGCAAATACTGATGCAACAATCCCGGCATTTCCGGCATTTTTTCTGCCCAAAATGGTAAATTCGCTTTCACTTCGCGCCACAAGGCGGCAGGCCCCATCTGCTGTTTGACCCAGTTTTCCAGAAATGGTTTGGCTGTTTGCCATAAATCCAATTGTGGGTATAACTGACGCCCTAAACCTTCAATATACAGCAGGGTCTTTTGTAACAATACCAGTTGCGGTTGAACCTGCATATTAAAACGACGGGCTGTGTTAAACAGATTAAACAGCACCTGGCCAAAAGATATATCTTGTAGCGGTTTCTGGAAAATAGGCTCACAGACGGTGCGTATAGCACTTTCAAATTCTTCGACACTAGTGTCAGGGGGAACCCAGCCTGAATCCACGTGCAACTGCGCCACTTTTAAGTAATCGCGGTTGAAAAAGGCCACAAAATTTTCTGCCAGATAGCGTTTGTCTTCTTTATTTAACGTACCGACTATACCGCAGTCTATGCCGATATATTTTGGGTTATGCGGTGTTTCAAAAGAGACAAAAATATTACCCGGATGCATATCGGCATGGAAAAAACTGTCGCGAAATACCTGAGTAAAGAACACCTCTACGCCACGTTTAGCCAGCAGTTCCAGATTGGTCCCCTGAGAGCGCAGAGCTGCTAAATCTGAGACCGGAATACCATAAATCCGTTCCATCACCATCACGCCGGGTCTGCTGTGATCGGCGTAAACATAAGGGACATAGAGTGAGTCTGAACCCTCAAAGTTTCGTTTCAATTGAATGGCATTGGCGGCTTCGCGTTGTAAGTCCAGCTCATCCAGAATGGTTTTGCGATACTCCGCCATCACTTCTTTAGGGCGTAATCTTTTGCCATCCGGCAGATAACGGGCCACTAAATCAGCTAAAGCGTCCATCAGCTCTAAATCAGCCAGAATTTGTGGTTTGATATCAGGCCGAATCACTTTAATCACTACATCAGCCAAAGTGCCGTCTGCTTGTTTTAGCTGAGCTGTGTGAACCTGTGCAATAGAAGCTGAAGCCAGTGGAGTTTCATCAAACCGTTCAAATAAGTCGTCAATCTGTTGTAAACCCAGTTGCTGAATGATCAACTGTCTGGCTTGTTCGCCTGGAAAGGCTTCTACTTTATCCTGTAATTTGGCAAGTTCATCCACCCACTGCGCAGGAAATAAATCACGACGGGTGGATAACATCTGACCAAACTTCACCCAAACCGGCCCCAGTTGCTGTAAGGCTAAGCGTAAGCGCTCGCCTTCAGTTTTATCCGGGTGTTTGTTGCGTAACCAAAATGCAGCGCTGCGTACTGCTCGGAAATACCAGGGTTGCCACTGCGATGGGATCAATTGCTCCAATCCGTACTGCAGCAAAGTTTTTAAGATGTGGTAAAAGCGGCGCAGACCCAAAATTACTCCTGCCTGAAGGCGTTATGACGACTTAATACATCTAATCGTGCTTGCAGCTGACTGACATCACGGCTGAACTGGTTCAGCTCGGCCTGAGTCGGGCTCAAAGCCAGTTCATCCTGAGCCAGTTCTACAGCGGCTTGTTCCAGTTGTTGTAACTGGGTTTGAATATAAAGTTGTAACTGCTTTATCGCTAACGCTACTTTATGCGCCAGAGCATCGCCCAACCACTGCGAGAGTTGCTGTTCCCAGTCCGGATTGAGTTGTTGTAGCAAAGCGCTAAATTGCTGAGCGACCTGCAGATCGCCTTCAATCTGTAGCTTATCTTGTTTAATAAGACGGGTGAGCTGGCTGGGATCATTCAGCTTTTGCAAGGTTGCAAGGTCTGTGGTTATGACACAATCGACTTTTTCGTTGTGCTGATTCAGTAATAAGCTGTTTGCCGTTGCAGATAAAACAAAACGCCAGGGTAACTCCTGCAACTGCAAAGCCAGTTGTTTATCTTGTACTTTTTGTAATAAAACCGGAGAAGCTGGATCCATGGCCACTACTTTGTGCAGCACTTTTTCCAAAGTAGCGCAAATCAGTTGTGGCACTAAACTTAACATCAGAATTTATAACCTTTATGCAGAGCTACTATGCCGCCTGTCAGGTTGTGGTAGCTAACATGCTCAAAACCTGCAGTTTCCATCATCTGTTTTAAGGTGTCCTGATCCGGATGCATCCGGATAGACTCCGCCAGATACTGATAACTTTCTTTATCGTTTGCGACTAATCCACCTATAGCGGGCAATAGTTTGAAGGAATACAGGTCGTACACTTTGCTGAGCCACTCATATTCTGGCTTAGAAAACTCCAGTACCAGTAAACGGCCACCAGGTTTCAATACCCTGAACATGGAGCGTAAAGCCGCGTCTTTGTCTGTCACATTACGCAGACCAAAGCCGATACTGATGATATCAAAGCTATTGTCAGCAAAAGGCAGAGCTTCCGCATTGGCCTGCACATAATCGATATTATTGACCAGACCTAAATCGCGTAATTTATCGCGACCCACATTCAGCATCGACTCGTTAATATCGGCCAGAATCACTTTGCCGGTTGGGCCTACTCTTTTAGAAAACAGCGCTGTGATGTCACCTGTGCCACCGGCCAAATCCAATACCTGATGACCAGGCCGCACACCGCTGCAGTCAATGGTGAATCTTTTCCACAGTCGGTGGATGCCCATCGACATCACATCGTTCATCAGATCGTATTTGGCCGCAACAGAATGGAATACATTGGCCACAAGCGAGACTTTTTCAGTCTGCTTTACAGTTTTAAAGCCAAAATGAGTGCTATCAGGTTGCTGGTCAGTCATAAAAAAGCCTTTGGCTGTTCGTTGTGAACTAAAGTGGCGCTAGTGTAAAAGATTCGGCGGCTTACGCCAACTTATCCCGTATCTTTATGCAGCTCTGTCTGTTTCAGATCAATCTCTGCCAAACTGAAAAAAACATTCTGCATAACAATGGCCGTTGAGCATAATTTGCAGATGATGCTGGCCGGGATAATGTTTGCGGGTGGTCAGGTCGATAAAAGCGTGACGACGTTCAAACTTCAGGTTCTGACCTGTCCAGGCTTTGTTACTTAACTGAAATACCTTGTAATTTAACTGACCGGATTTTTTCCGGTAACCAATTTTGTATTCCAGTCTTAACGCTGCCTGCAACTGTTCTGGACCAGACAGCTCTATCGCAAAATGCAAAGGCTGTTCAGTCGAGACTTGTGCATTGAGCATATTCAGCTGTACCTGCAAAGGTAATTGCTGCAAGCCAAACAAAGTCAGAGCCCTTGGATGCCCCTGTTTAAGCAGGCCCCGTAACGCATGTTTGATGATCCAGTCAGTGACTTGATGCTGCCCAAACCAGCTACACGCTATATCCAACACCAGTTCCGGATGATCTTTACTGATGTCATTTAAGTGGTTGGCCACACTGCGCTGCACATAAGGTTGTGCATCGGTCTTCAACTGCTCCAGTAGTGGTACTAAAGGGCTTGGGTCATTTTTGAAACTTTTCAGCGCCATACCCCAGGGTAAACGAGGTCGTGCCCCTTCACTGGCTAATCGGCGCAGATGCAGATTGTCAGAGCCCGCCCAGGCTTTCATTTGATCTAAGGTAAGTTCGGGGTAGCGCTGGAAAAAAGGCCGGATGGCAAACTCGCCTGTAGAAAAACAAGTGAAATGAGCCAAAGCCTGAAAAGAAGTATGCGGGTCGTCCAGGCCATAGACTTCCACATAGTCGGCAAACACAAAACCCTGCAAACCGGAAAAATGACTGCTGACAGGAATTAACACGGCGATAGCATCTGGATAAGCCAAATTCAGACTCTGGTGCAAGGCCTGACTGATGGAGCGAACTCTGGCTTTGAGTTCCAGTTGCTCCCAGTCTGCGCCTTGGGTGCGCTGCAAAAATGTTTCGCTATCAAAAGCAGGAGACTGGTGTTGGCATAAGGCGGAGAGTTGCTGTAAAAATGCCCTGTTAAAAACCTCTTTTAGCAAGCTGGCCATAATTTAATTGGCCAGCATTAGCTCTGTCGCGACCTGATTACGACCACGCACTTTGGCTTCCAGCAATACTTTACTACTGCGGGATAAAAACTGATGCCAGTTTTCCGCTGTGTTATAGATGCTGACCCCGAGCGATATAGTGATTTTAGGTAAGGTCTTTTTACTTTTTGCTGAGACAAACCTTAGTTTTTCTACTCCTTTACGCACTTGTTCGGCGATTTCACCTGCAGTACGTAAATCAACATCAGGTAACAAAATCAGGAATTCTTCACCGCCAGAACGCACAGGTAAGCCACTTTCCTGCACATAACTGGCAATTTTGCGGGCAACTTTACTTAAAATCACATCACCGACGCCAAAGCCATAGTCCTGATTAAACTGGGAGAAATGATCTAAATTCACCGCTATGGCGGCAATACGGCGACCTGGATTTTCAGTCAGCCATAAATCCAGATGTTCCTGCATCGCCAGCCTATTGTACAAGCCAGTTAGCGGGTCCAGTTGACGTTCTTTTTTCAGATGGTCCAGTTCAGAGCGCAGCGTGTGGCACTGCTCGTTCGAAAAGTCGAGTTGGTCTTTGAGTTTTTGCTGACTGGCTTTGATCGCATAAGTCGCGCTAATCACTTTATTGACACTGTCGCGGCTGCGATTGGCGTTATTTGGGTCTAAACCCAGCAGCGCCTGATCCAAAACATCAATGTATTGTTGCACTGCTTCGCTGGCAATATCTGTGGTGCCAGATAACTTGCCCAGCATAGTCGTGACCTGGCGGGTGAGTTCTTCCTGACGCTGGTGTTGTGGGCTCAGCCATTGGCTATACAATTCCGCCAGCACAAAATCGTCAAAGTTACTCTGAACTGCCAGTTTTTGTTCTATGGCCTGGCACAGTCCGTCATTTTGACCGTTGATATACTCATAGATCACTGTGTAATTGACCGGATGGGCTGCCAAACGATGCCGCTGCAAAAAAGCGGCAGTCAACGCTGCTTTTTCACTTGCCTGCTCGATTGAGTCCTGATATTTCATGCCAAATACAACTCCACTAAATACTACTGCTAATTTAGCCTTCAAAACGCAATGTTACGCGAAACTTACACAGAGGCAAGCTGACTGATGTTGTTAAGCTGACATATCTGTTAGAAAAAGTCTGCATATCCAGCCTTATTAATGACTTATTTTTTAAGTTTTTTTTCTGATCGCGCAAAAAAGCGCAGATTGTCGGTTAAAAAACGACATTTTTAGCTGTTCTGAGTCAATTATTGCGGCCAGTATCCAAAAAGCGCAGCCCGAAGCGCTGGTCGTCAGAACTGAATGGAGTAGAATCAGGAAAAACACCAGGGAGAAAGAGAATGCGTCAGAGGATTATGTTTTTCTGCATGGCCTTTTTAATGACCGGCTGCAGCAGTCAATCCGCTCAACCTATAGATTTCGATCAGTTTGCCGAGCAGCTATGGCAAGCCGAAAAGAAGTTGGATAACCGCAGCAAGACCAGCTTACCTGATATGTCAGCAGCGACTTTGGCGGCTCAGGCCAAACAAAGACAACAGTGGCTGGATAAACTGCAGCAAATAGATAGTTCTGCTTTGACTGAACAGCAACAAATTAACTATGCGATTTTAAGCTATAGCCTCGAAGACGCCCTGTCGGAATATCAGTATGGCGCGCATATGATGCCTTTGACGTCTGAATCAGGCTTTCACAGCGCCTTGGCATTTATGGTTTCCGGCACTGAATTTAAAACAAAACAAGATTATCTGGACTATCTTGCTAAATTAAAAACAGTCCCGGCTTATATGCAGCAGCAAACGGAGTGGATGAAACAGGGACTTGCCACAGGCATGACTCAACCTAAGGCTGTGCTGGCAGGTTTTGAGCAAAGTATCCTGGCTTTTATCAGCAAAACTCCGGAACAAAATGTGTTCTACCGACCTTTTCATCAAAAGCCGGAATTTATCGATATTGAAAGTTGGCAGGCGTTGCAGTCAGAAGCTCAGCAAGTGGTGACGCTGCAATTGAATCCTGCTTATCAGCAGTTTTATCAGTTTATGGTTGAGCAGTATTTGCCGGGGGCTCGTGACAGTATTGCAGCCAGTGACTGGCCTAAAGGTCGTGAGTATTATCAGAACCGACTGGAGCATTACACCACGTTAAAGCTGACACCAGAGCAGGTGCATCAGATCGGACTGGATGAAGTAGCTCGTATTCGTACAGAAATGCAGGCCATCATTACCAAGGTTGGATTTAAAGGCAGTTTTGCTGAGTTCATCCAGTTTCTACGCACTGATCCGCAGTTCTATGCCAAAACCCCAACTGATTTGCTAAAAGAGGCCTCTTTTATCGCTAAGAAGATTGATGCTGAACTGCCTAAATACTTCAGAACCTTGCCCCGCACTCCTTATGGCGTAGCACCTGTTCCGGCGGAAATTGCGCCTAAATACACTACAGGGAGATACGCCGGCACCAACAGAGATGACAGAGCGGGTTTTTATTGGGTCAACACCTACGCGCTGGATCGTCGTCCTTTATATGAAATGGAAGCTTTAACTTTGCATGAAGCCGTGCCTGGTCATCACTTACAAATTTCGTTAGCGCGTGAACAATCGTCACTGCCCGAATATCGGCGTAATTTTTACACTTCAGCTTTTGGAGAAGGCTGGGGTCTCTATGCGGAATATCTGGGTATCGAAATGGGGTTTTATCAGGATCCCTACAGTGATTTTGGCCGTTTGACTTATGAAATGTGGCGAGCTGCACGTTTGGTGGTGGATACAGGTATGCATACTATGGGGTGGAGCCGTCAGCAAGCTATTGATTTTCTTGCAAGCAATACAGCTTTATCCATGCACAACGTAACTACTGAAATCGACCGTTACATCAGTTGGCCAGCTCAGGCACTCTCTTATAAGTTGGGTGAACTGACGATCAAAAAATTGCGTAAAGCAGCACAACAGCAGTTGGGGCAGGATTTTGATCTGCGAGAATTCCATGATGTAGTACTGCGCAATGGCAGTGTGCCCTTGTCAATTTTAGAGCAGCAAGTGGCCAGCTATATTCAGCGGAAAAAGTAGTCATAAAAGGTTCTGAACCGGGGATAGTTTTTCGCTGTGATTCTGTCATAGGATTCTGCCCCTGGCTCTGTTAAAGTGCCGCTGCTTTAAGTGAGCTGGTTGCTGTAAAAGGGAGTTATGTTTTCATGTGGATGTTGTTATTGCTGTTAGCCGTGGCACCTATAGTGTTTTTGGCTTTGAGGTTGGATCAACTAGGCAAAATGCAAAACAGATTAAAAGTGCAGTTACATTTCGCTGAACAACAGTCTGTGCAATTAGAGCATCTGGCGTTTTGGCTCGCTGAAGAACAAAGCCAGCAATTACTGGCTAAAGTCCATCAGGCCGGACGTACTCAGACGAAAGCTCCGGTCTGGTATCTGCACACCGAGCTTTTATGTAAAGCTATTCCGGTGTTATGTAAAGAGCAAGCCAATCACAACATGTTACCGCGGCAGGCTGTAGCCAAATTTCTGAAACAACAGAATCAGTTAACCTTTAATGAGATGGAAAACTTTATTCGTCATCATTCTGCGCTGACCGAACTCTGGCAAAGTAATACGCTGACGTCCTATCTCAAGTTATGCCAGCGTGCGGTTGAAATGGTACAGGACTACCAGCCTGTCAATGCCGATCGTTTGGCGGGTTGAAGTGTAGTGAAGAAAGCTGTTAATCGCGCAGGAACACTTTGGGTGCCGTATTGATTTGACCATCTTCAGTAATGCTGGCCATTTTTTGACCGGATTTGAGTACAGCGAGTCGTTGTTGTTCCTGTTGCCGCACAAAAGACAGCTCGTAGCCAAAACGTTGTAACTCAGACACCGAGAATTTCTGCGCCATGCTGAGCATTTCCCAGAAGTAGCTCAGGTCTCTGGGTTCACGTCGTCTCTCTTGCTTCATCGCAGTTCCCCTTGTCTTGACTCATTTTTATTATATGTTGCCATTCTGCTGAACTAACGGGCATGACAGACAATCTGTTGCCTTTTTTCACCAGTGGTAACTGCTCTAGCTTAGTTGACTGTTTGAGTTTGTCGAGTGACAACAGCCGGGGGAATTTCTCTACAAATTGCAGGTCTACTGCAACCCAAGGCGCTTTGGTGCCAGTTGATTTTGCATCAAAATACGGACTTGAAGAGTTAAACTGACTGGGATCCGGATAGCTGTTTTGTACCACTTTCGCCACACCCGCTATACCAATGTCCTTGCAACTGGAATGGTAAATAAACACCAGATCACCGATTCTCACCTGATCCCGTAAGAAGTTCCGCGCCTGATAATTCCGCACTCCTTCCCAGACTATGGCTTGATCCGGTGCTTTGGCAAAATCATCAATGCTGCATTCTTCAGGTTCAGTTTTAAAAAGCCAGTAGTTCATCGGCGCTCCTCTGGAGCAAGGATAAAAAGGTACTTTAGCCTGAACAGCTTGGGCTTCACCAGTCAATTTTGCACTCTGCACTGGCTTGCTGCACAATAGACCCATTACTATTGTTCAGGAGCTGCTTATGAGTCAGGTGTTGTCCGACTTATTATCCCTTTTAAAACTGGAAACCATAGAACAAGGTTTATACCGCGGTCAAAGTCAGGATCTGGGCTTTAAAGCTGTGTTTGGTGGTCAGGTGATGGGGCAAGCCTTGTCAGCCGCCAAAGAAACAGTGGAAGCAGACCGTAAAGTGCATTCGTTCCACTCGTACTTTTTGCGCCCGGGTGATGCCAGTAAACCTATAGTCTACGAAGTAGAAAATATTCGTGATGGTAAAAGCTTCAGTACACGGCGGGTCAGCGCTATCCAATTTGGTAAACCAATCTTTTATATGACGGCATCTTTTCAGGCGGAAGAACAAGGTTTTGAACATCAGGAACTGATGCCTCAAGTGCCTGGCCCTGATGAGCTGGTTTCTGATTTAGAGTTTTACCGTGAGCATGCTCATCTGATCCCTGAGTCTTTACGCAGTAAATTTATCTGCGAAAAACCAATAGAAATGCGCCCTGTAGCTTTCCATAACCCATTTAACCCACAAATCAGTCAGGCCAAACGTTATGTCTGGTTTAAAGCCAATGGACTAATGCCGGATGATTTGCGGGTGCATAAATATTTGCTGGCTTATGCGTCGGATTTCAACTTCCTGCCTACCGCTTTACAGCCACATGGTAAGTCCTTTATGGCGCCTAATATGCAGGTTGCTACCATCGATCATGCGATGTGGTTCCATCATGATTTCCGTTTTGATGACTGGTTGCTTTATGCAGTGGATAGCCCAAGTGCGTCCGGCGCCCGTGGTCTGGTGAGAGGCCAGTTTTTTAATAGGGATGGTGTGTTAGTCGCGTCCACTATGCAGGAAGGAGTGATCCGCAGTTACGATAAATCCCGTTGATCGCTTTGCGCTGGGACAAAAAAACCACCTGCTGATGAGGTGGTTTTTTTATGGCACAGAGAGTTATGTTTTTTTCACTATGCTCAGCACAGTCTGCAGTATATCTGCTCTTAGCAGGCCGTTTACTGTTTGTTGCAATGGTAACAAAATAGCCGTAGCTTCCAATTCGTTTTGCTCGTTAGTATGACAATAACCTGCTTCGCGAAGTGCCGTGATTAAAGTCGCAAACAGCTGCTTATCAAGGTATTCAGGAGAGCTGATGCCATGCAAAGTGCTTAAACGCTGTGCCAGTTGATGGCTTTGCTGCTCTAAATCGGCACGTGTCAGCGGGCTATGTAGTTGCAGTAAATTCAGCACCACCGCATAACGCTGCAGCACATCTTGCGCATTGTGTGCCAATAGTTCCAGCATAAAATGCCCGGCCTGCTGCACCGGAACTGCTTGTAAAGATGGACCCACAGCTTCGATGAGCTGGTGTTTTTGCAGCTGTTCCAGTAGCTGTTCTATATATGCATTAAAGTGCTCTGGCTTTAAAAACAGCTCATGTTGCAGCAAGGGTTGTAACAACTGACAAATATTGATCAATTGTACTTTGCTTAACTGTGGATGCTGCAATAAAGCTGTAGCCAAAATTGCCGGCAGCATAAATAAATGACAGACATTATTGCGGTAGTAACTTAATAAAATCGCGTTTTCGGGTGTCAGTTGAATAATCTGACCGAAGCTGTCTTGTGACACCTCAACTTTCTTCAGGCTAATGGCATGATCAATCCATTGACTGACCGAGCCTTCAGGCAGAGTGACGCCGGCATGGTAAGGCGCATAGTGTTGTAAGTTACGGTAAAACTCCAACTGACGGGTCAGCTCCTGCCGCGTCAGTGAATGCTGGCGTGTCGCCAGTAAACAGGTGGCGATCAGGTTAATACTATTCAGCGCTGCTGCCTGATTAATCCGCTGCATCATTTCGGTGGCCAGTGTCGCTACCGCAGGATTTAACCAGGCTGGTTTTTGCGTATCGGCCGTCTCCATCGACGCGCGCCAGTCAGGTGCCTGCTGGTTTAAAAATGCATTCAGTGATATCGGCTGGCCGAAATTGACATAGCCATAGCCATAATCCCGCAGTTTACGGGCTGCACTAAATACGCCGCTAATGGACTCTTTTTTCTTGCTGGAGCCTTTGAGTTCGGTCAGATAGGTATTGACCTCCATCACATGCTCATAACCAAGGTAGACAGGCACTAAGCTGATAGGTCTGTCTATACCACGCAGCGCTGCTTGCACTGTCATTGCCAGCATACCGGTCTTAGGCTGCAATAAACGCCCCGTCCGGCTACGACCGCCTTCCGAATAATACTTTACCGGGTAACCTTTGCTGAACAGTTGGCTTAAGTATTCGCGAAACACCGCTGAGTACAGCTTTTCACCACTAAAACTACGGCGGATAAAAAAGGCGCCACCGCGGCGGAATAAGGTGCCGACAGGCCAAAAATTCAGGTTAATACCAGCGGCTATATGAGGTGGAGCTAAACCCTGGTGGTAAATGACGTAACTAAGCAGCAAATAATCCATATGACTGCGATGGCAAGGCACATAGACAATTTCGTGGCCTTTTTGCACTAAATCTGTCAGTACCTGACCATTGTGCACTTTTAAACCTGAGTACAGTTTTTTCCATAACCAGCCAAGGAACCGATCGCCTACTCTTAAGGTGGATTCGCGGTAATCCGCCGCTATCTCTTCCAGCAGCTTCAAAGCTTCAGTCCGAGCTTCCCTGATACTGATTTTTTTACTTTGAGCTTCTTCTTCAATAGCTTTTCTTAATGCATCGGAAGCGAGTAAGGAGTTAAATAATGCGGCTCTGTCTGGTAATTTCGGGCCAGTTGCAGCCAAACGCTGGCGATAAAAGTGGAAACGCGCTACTCGCAATAACTTATGGGCCGTGTCTTCGTTGACTGTGGCATTTTCAATAATCTGCCGTACTGAGACGGCTTTACTGAAACGCACCAGGGTATGACGACCGGAAATCAACACAATAAACAGCTTGGCGAGCCAGCTTGGCGATTCAGATTCACCCAGCATAGACTTCACACTGTCTTCTTTACCCGGAGCGCGGCCCCAGAGCACTGAAACTGGAATAAGTTGCGCTGAAAAATTTGGGTCCCGCTGATGCGCCTGTAATAAAGCTAAACCTTGTTGCAAAGCATCGGTGGAAGCGCGACTGCCCCAAAGCACACGAGGTTGTTCGAGGAAAATAGTACGGGGTAAGGTGGTGTTGCCCAATTGCACTGGTGCCATAGGATCAGGCAAGCCTAACTTATGACAGATACGGGCTAAAGTGGCCAAATCGCTGGAGGAGGCGGTTCTGCTGATATAAAACACAGGCTGTTTGGGGTCCAGCGCCAGATTTTCTGCTACAGGTTCTGGCACTATTTTGCATCTGACCAAAGGCTTCAGTGGCCAATACAGCAGCTTTGCTAACCATGTCATTGGTTTTAACATATCAAATCCGTACTTATAAACAGCCGCTAGAATAGCATGGAAGGTCTTACCAGCAAAATGCTTGGCAGACTGCAAAAGGCTGTATATACTCACAGTATCCACTGTATAGGTATTCAGCATTATGCGTCCATTAACACCACGACAAGCCGAAATTTTGCAATTGCTTAAAGATTATCAGGCCGCCTCAGGTATGCCGCCAACACGAGCTGAAATTGCGACTCAGCTTGGGTTTAAGTCTGCCAATGCCGCGGAGGAGCATTTAAAAGCCCTGGCGAAAAAAGGTTTTATCGAAATGATGCCGGGCACCTCCCGTGGTATCCGTTTGGTTGAAGATGACGCTGCCAATGATGTGGAAGAAGAAGAGCCGGGTTTGCCATTGATTGGCAAAGTTGCGGCCGGTCAACCTATTCTGGCGGCAGAACATATCCAGCAGCGTTATCAGCTTGATGCCAGCTTGTTTAAACCTAATGCCGACTTTTTATTAAAAGTGCAGGGCATGAGTATGAAAGACATTGGTATTTTAGATGGTGACTTATTAGCCGTGCACAAAACCACTGAAGCCCGTCAGGGGCAGATTGTGGTCGCCAGAGTTGAAGATGAAGTCACAGTAAAGCGTTTTCGCCGTGAAGGACAGATGGTTTATCTGCACCCGGAAAACAGCGATTTTGATGTGATAAAAGTTGACTTAAGCCAACAGCATTTTGCCATTGAAGGCCTCGCCGTTGGTGTGATCCGCACCAGCAGTTGGTAAAAAATCTACCTGACTCAATAGTTTGCTAATACATCAAGCACTGGTACGACCATTCGGTTTTATCGGTGCTTTTTCATTTTTCGGGTTTACTTCTGTCTGTTCCTTGACTAATTGTTAGATGCAACTGATAGCAAAATATACAAATCAGTGCACCGGTTTTAGTTTTCTAAATCGGGATAATAATAAAAATGGCAATTGCGGACTAAAGACGAAGTTGGATGTGAAGTGTCTTTGAATCTGCAATTTGCTTTGTGCAAAGACAGAGGAGAAGTCACGTGGCGAAAACCAGTTATCTGTGTTGGTCGCTGCTAACCTTTTTGCTTGCGTTTTCGACGCAGTCTGCAGAAATGCCTTTGAACATGACTCAAGGGGTTACAGAAATCAGTCAGCAGGTTTACGGCCTGCATATGAAGATTTTTTACATTTGCTGTGCAATAGGGGTAGCGGTTTTTGGGGTGATGTTTTGGTCCATCATCCATCATCGTAAGTCGAAGGGCGTCGCGCCTGCCCAATTTCACGAGAGCACCAAAGTTGAGCTGCTTTGGACCGCTTTACCTGTGGTTATTCTGATTTTAATGGCGATACCCGCCACCCAAACCCTGATTGCAATGGAAGACACTTCTGAAGCTGATGTCACTATTTTAATCACCGGCTCACAGTGGAAGTGGCACTACAAATACATGGACCACAAAGTAGAGTATTACTCGTTGCTGGCCACACCCCGTAAACAAATCGAAAATAAACTCAAAAAGGGTGAAAACTACCTGTTGGAAGTTGACAGGCCTTTGGTGATCCCCACAGGCAAAAAAGTGCGCTTTTTAGTCACATCAGATGATGTGATCCATTCCTGGTGGGTACCTGCTTTTGCTGTGAAAAAAGATGCCAACCCTGGTTTTATTAATGAAGCCTGGACCAAAGTTGATTATCCAGGCATTTATCGCGGCCAGTGTGCTGAACTTTGCGGTAAAGATCACGGCTTTATGCCTGTAGTGGTCATTGCCAAAGAGCAAGCCGATTTTGATCAATGGATAGCTCAGGAAGCCGCCACTCAGGCTGCGGCTAAAGAAGAAGAACAAAAATTGCTGTCGATGAATATGAGCAAAGAAGAATTAATGGCTCTGGGTGAAAAAACCTATATGGGCTACTGCGCTGCCTGTCATCAGCCTACAGGCATGGGGATCCCCGGTGTGTTCCCTGCGCTTAAAGGCAGCAAAATGGCGCTGGAAGATTTACCTGCCCATATCGATATAGTATTGAATGGTAAAACTGGCACGGCCATGCAGGCGTTTGGTAAACAGCTGAGTTTAAGTGAAATTGCAGCAGTGGTTACCTATGAGCGCAATGCCTGGGACAACAATACAGGCGATCTGGTGCAAGCTGCCGACATCGCCAAAGCACAAAAACCATAGGGGGCGCAGATGAGTACTGTTACTACAGATCCACATGCTCATGCTGAGCATGAACATCATCACGGACCAGCCAAAGGCTTAAAACGCTGGCTTTATACCACCAACCATAAAGATATAGGCACTTTGTACCTGCTGTTTGCACTGACGATGTTTTTTATCGGCGGAGCTATGGCTATGGTGATCCGGGCCGAATTATTTCAGCCAGGACTGCAAATTGTTGAGCCGAACTTTTTTAATCAGATGACCACAGTGCATGGTCTGATTATGGTGTTTGGTGCTGTGATGCCTGCCTTTACTGGCCTTGCCAACTGGCTCATTCCTATGATGATAGGTGCGCCTGATATGGCGTTGCCGCGGATGAATAACTGGAGCTTCTGGATTTTACCTTTTGCATTTAGCATCCTGCTGTTGTCTTTATTTATGGAAGGTGGCGGCCCCAGTTTTGGCTGGACTTTTTATGCACCGCTATCCACCACCTATAGCAATGACAGCACTGCACTTTTTGTGTTCTCAGTTCATATCATGGGTATTTCATCCATTATGGGCGCTATCAACGTGATAGTGACCATTATGAATCTGCGCGCTCCAGGCATGACTTATATGAAAATGCCATTGTTTGTCTGGACCTGGTTTATTACGGCTTATCTGCTGATTGCTGTGATGCCTGTACTGGCTGGCGCCGTGACTATGGTGCTGACTGATAAGTATTTTGGCACCAGCTTCTTTGACGCGGGCCAGGGGGGGGCGATCCTGTATTGTTCCAGCATATTTTCTGGTTCTTCGGTCACCCCGAAGTGTATATCATGATATTACCTGCTTTTGGCATCATTTCAGCCATAGTGCCAACCTTTGCCCGTAAGCCTTTGTTTGGTTACGCCTCTATGGTGTACGCCACTGCCAGTATCGCCTTATTGTCCTTCTTAGTTTGGGCGCATCATATGTTCACCACCGGCATGCCGGTGTTTGCTGAGCTGTTTTTTATGTACTGCACCATGCTGATTGCAGTGCCGACTGGGGTGAAAGTCTTTAATTGGGTGGCCACTATGTGGCGGGGCGCCATGACCTTTGAAGTGCCTATGATGTTTGCCCTGGCCTTTATTGTACTTTTTACCATAGGAGGCTTCTCTGGCCTGATGCTGGCCATTACGCCTGCTGACTTTCAGTATCACGATACCTATTTTGTGGTAGCGCATTTCCATTATGTGTTAGTTACAGGCGCTATCTTCTCCATTATGGCGGCTGCCTATTACTGGCTGCCGAAATGGACAGGCCATATGTACGACGAAACCTTGGGGCAGTGGCATTTCTGGTGTTCGTTGATTTCCGTCAATGTACTGTTTTTCCCTATGCATTTTGTTGGCTTAGCCGGTATGCCACGACGGATCCCGGATTACGCACTGCAATTTGCTGACTTTAATGCACTTATTAGTATTGGTGGTTTTGCCTTTGGTTTATCCCAGTTGCTGTTTGTCGCTCTGGTGGTGAAGTGTATTAAAGGCGGCAAAAAAGCCACAGCTCAGGTGTGGGAGGGCGCTGAAGGACTGGAGTGGACTATCGCATCTCCTGCGCCTTATCACAGCTTTACTACACCACCCGAAATTAAGTAGGGGGCGTTATGGCACTGAAGCATCAACCTATAGTGGTTAAATTGTGTTTGCTGACCGCAGCCATGTTTGGTTTTGGTTATGCTTTAGTGCCTTTGTACGACGTGTTTTGTGATTTAACAGGCCTGAATGGTAAAACCTCGACTATGGCAGCGACGGCAGAAGCTGCTATACCGGATAAAAAACGCGAAGTGCTGGTGGAGTTTATTGCCCGTCCGAATAACAACATGCCCTGGGTATTTGAGCCTGTGGTACACAAACTTCGGGTGCATCCGGGCGAAATACACCGTATTGATTATCTGGCGCACAATGTCACAGGCCGGGCTATGACAGCTCAGGCTGTACCTTCGGTATCGCCGGGGCAAGCCGCTTTATATTTTAATAAAATGGAATGTTTCTGTTTTACCCAACAACATCTGACGGCAGGTCAGCAGTTACTCATGCCGTTGCAATTTTATGTCGATCCCGCACTACCGGAACAGTTCAGCACTATCACTTTGTCTTACACCTTGTATGAGGTAGACGCTGTCACCCCGGTCACTGCACAGACAGCAACAGGGGATAACAATGAGTGAAAAATACGAACATTATTACGTACCAGAGCAAAGCCCGTGGCCCATAGTGGGCGCAGTCGCCTTGTTTATGATTGCTTTTGGCGCTGGCAATTATGTGAATGAAGTCACCAAAGATCAGCCGGGTTATGGCGGCTACTTACTCCTGGCTGGTGTTGCCACTTTAATTTTTATGCTGGTGGGTTGGTTTCGTAATGTCATAGATGAGTCTATGAACGGCTTGTACAGCAGGCAACTCGACCGATCATTTCGTCAGGGTATGAGCTGGTTTATTTTCTCTGAAGTGATGTTTTTTGCTGCCTTTTTTGGCGCTTTATTCTACGCCCGGATGATCGCAATTCCGTGGCTGGATGGTGCCAGTAATAATGCCAGTACAGCAGCCGTATTGTGGCCGGCCTTTGAGGCAGCCTGGCCTTTGTTGAAAACTCCGGGAGGCACTGAAACTCAGGCTATGCCATGGCAAGGTTTACCTTTATATAACACTGTCATCTTATTGGTTTCTTCTGTGACTTTACATTTTGCCCATATGGGGCTGGAGCAAAATAAAAGAGGCCAACTGAAGCTGATGTTAGGACTTACTATCTTATTGGGGGCTTCATTTCTCTATTTGCAAGGTGTTGAATATGTGCATGCTTATCAGGATTTAGGTTTAAAACTAGACTCCGGTATTTACGGCAATACCTTCTTTTTACTGACAGGATTTCATGGTTTACATGTGACCTTAGGGGCCATATTTTTACTGGTGATGTTTTTACGTATTGTACTGAAAAACCATTTTACCGCTCATAAGCATTTTGCTTTTCAGGCTGCGGCCTGGTATTGGCATTTCGTTGATGTGGTTTGGTTATGTTTATTTATTTTTGTTTACGTGCTGTAAAGCAGCGGCGGGTCTGACCGACCCGCCTTATTTAGTAGGGCCTGTGGTGCGGTGTGATCAAACCAAATTGTAAGGCTAGGATCACAAACAATAAGACTATGGCCGACCACCAGACACGGCGGCCTAAAAACTTCGACATGCTGGGCTGATTTTCATCGTTTTTCAGCATCAGAAACAAAGCACGAAATAAGTTAAAAACAATAAAGAGCAGTAGTGCAATGAGTAAAAGTTTAATCCACATAAAACCTCGCTTAGGGCTGGTCACCGTATGACTGCCAGGCCCTTTGTTACTCATTTAAGTCGCAACTGGCTGTTGGCTGTATTCACTCTGGTCGCTTTTGTGCTTTTGATCAAGTTAAGTTACTGGCAATGGCAACGCGCCGAACAAAAGCAAACTCAATTGGATCAGTTGCATACTGCAGAGCAACAAGGGCCTGTGCATTGGCTAGATTTAGCCTCAGTGCCGGCTGAGCAACAAGATGGCCTGATGCTGCAAGGTAAAGCCGTCTGGCTAAAGCCTGCGGTCTGGTTGCTGGATAATCAGCTTATTCAAGGCAAAGCAGGCTACGACGTGGTGATCCCTGTGCTGGTGTCGAATCAAGGTCCTGCAGTCTTAGTCAATTTAGGTTGGGTTGCCGCACCGCAAAGCCGTGATCAACTGCCCGAACTTAGTATTCCTGAATCATTTGAATTAAAGGCATTGCTACGGACTGAACTGAAAGGCTTTCGGCTTGGCCAGAATTTAGAAGACACAGGACTGTGGCCACAACGAATGCAGCAAGTCGAACCTGCTGAATTGGCAAAGGTACTAGGGCAGGAATTGGCTCCGGTTCTGCTGTATCAACAACAATCCCCTTATCTGTACCACTATAAAGCTGTGGTGATGCCGCCGGAAAAACACCGGGCTTATGCGTTGCAATGGTTATTGTTGGCTGTGGCTGTAGTAGTGATCGGCTGGTTTATGTCAAAGAAGGAGCTTTAAATGGCGAAGAAGAAATTTTTGCTGCTGTTTTTGTTGTGTTCTCTATTACCGCTGGCTTTTGCTCAGGCATTTTTATCTTTGGGCTGGTTTGGTGGCGCCACTACGAATAAAGGTCAGTGGCTGAGCGAAGAAATTTTGTTATTACCCAAAGCCGCTGGTGATGTGCATTGGCGGCTGGTCTATGTCAGCGATAAAGCCGATTGTGACACTCTTTGTCAAAATGCCCATTATGGTATGCAACAGGTGTATACGGCCCTGGGTCGCAAACAACAACATTTAGAGTTATGGCAATCCGGTGGTACTCAATCGCATAAATTGCTTTGGCAGGCAAATCCTGTGGGTGTTGATGCGTTACAGCAAAAGCTGGTGCTGGTGGATCTGAATGGGTTGGCATTGATGACCTATCCGGTCAGCGCAGACAAAACTCAAATAGTACAAACCGGCAAAGCTATTCTGACGGACTTAAATAAATTATTGAAATACGACAGGGGGTTGTAATGAAAGCCCTGAAAGTTCTGGTTAGCTCTGCTGTTGTATTGGCGATGTTGGTGATTTTATTGGGTGCCTACACCCGTTTGACCGATGCCGGTTTAGGTTGCCCGGACTGGCCTGGCTGTTATGGCTTTTTAAAAGTGCCAGAGCAGGCCCATCATATTGAGCAAGCAGAAGCTTTGTATCCAGAGCGACCGCTCGAAAGCCATAAAGCCTGGAATGAGATGATCCATCGTTACTTTGCTGGCACTTTAGGTTTGCTTATTCTGGCCATTTTCCTGTTTAGTCTGAAACAAAAGCGACTGCTGTTACCTTCGCTGCTGTTGGGGTTAGTGGTTTTTCAAGCCGCTTTGGGCATGTGGACTGTGACTTTAGCTCTGCATCCTGTAGTTGTGATGGGGCATTTGCTGGGGGGCTTTAGCCTGCTGTCATTATTGGCGTTGTATTGGTGGCAATTGCAACCTGCACCTTTGATTGCAGTAAAACAAAGCCTGAAGCTGTTGTTTTGGCCTGTGTTGTTGGTGTTGGTTGCACAAGTCGCTTTAGGTGGCTGGACAGCGGCTAACTATGCGGCTTTAGCCTGCATTCAGTTGCCTGTCTGTGAGGCCGGTTGGAGCAATCAGCTTAATTTTGACGAAGCCTTTTCGTTGCATATGGGCTACGACAATTACGAATACGGTGTGATGAGCCAAAGCGCCCGCGCTACAGTGCATGTGATGCACCGCATCGGCGCTGTGATTACCTTGCTGGTGGTCGCTGCTTACGCCATAGCCCTATGGCGCACTAGTGCGGGTCTGATGAGGAACCTGGCTGTCGCTGTGCTGGTGCTGTTAGTGCTGCAATTTAGTTTGGGGCTTGCCAATGTGGTGCTGCATTTGCCTTTGGCCAATGCGGTGGCGCATAACTTTGTGGCAGCCAATTTAGTCATGTGTCTGGTGGTCATTGGTTATCAGCTGCACAGAAACAAGGAGTCTGCTTATGCTTAAAGTTCTGGCTTTACCCCAACACTATAGTCAGCAGTGGCGTGATTATTACCAACTGACCAAACCTAAAGTCGTCGCGCTTCTGGTGCTGACAGCCTGGGTTGGTATGATGCTGGCGCAACCCGGTTTACCTAAATTTGGCCTGATGCTAGCCGCCACTTTAGGCATTGGCTTATTGTCCGCCGCTGCGGCAGCGATGAACCATATAGTGGATCAGCGTATTGATGCGCAAATGGCTCGTACTTATAACAGGCCTGTAGCCCGTGGCCGTTTATCCACACAACAAGCGGTGAAGTTTTCACTGCTGTTGGCAGGGACTGGTTTTCTGCTGTTATTTATGGCCGTCAATCCACTGACCGCCTGGCTGACCTTAGCAAGTTTGTTTGGTTATGCCGTGGTCTACACCATGTTTTTAAAGCGTGCGACGCCGCAGAATATTGTGATAGGGGGTTTAGCTGGTGCCATGCCGCCGCTGCTTGGCTGGACTGCGATGACGGCCGAAGTACATGCCCATGCGCTGCTGCTGGTGATGATTATCTTCACCTGGACACCGCCGCATTTCTGGGCCTTGGCTATTCATCGCCGTGATGATTATGCCAAAGTGAATATGCCGATGTTGCCCGTCACTCATGGCATTGAATTTACCAAAAGTGCCATATTCCTTTATACCCTGGTGCTGTTTTTAGTCTGCTTGTTGCCTTATCTGGTCGGTATGACAGGAGCTGTTTACCTGGTCGGTAGCACGGTGTTGAACTTAGGTTTTATCTGGTATGCCTGGCAATTAAAATTTAATGCCAAACCTGAAACCGCCATGGCAACTTTTAAGTTTTCGATTTGGCATCTGATGGTATTATTCCTGCTGTTGTTGCTGGACCATTATTGGTTGATATCAGCGCTTTAATAAAAATCAGGGGAAGGTATGCAGAAGTGGTTATGGGTGGTCGTTGCTGTAGTTGCTTTGGCTGCGGGTCTATGGTTGTCAGCCAGTTTTAAATCTGCTCCCGCCGAGCCTGTGGCCGCTCTGGTCTATCCAAGCCCAAGGGCATTAACCGAATTTAATTTGTTGGATGAACAAAAACAGCAAATAGGCCTGAAGGATTTACAAGGACACTGGACCCTGGTTTTTGTTGGTTATACTCATTGCCCTGATATTTGCCCTATGACGATGGCCAAATTAGCGGGTATGTATCAGGACTTAGTCAAACTGACACCTGATCCACTGGAGATTTGGTTTGTCTCGGTCGACCCAAAACGGGATACCCCAGAACAACTAGCCCAGTACATCACCTACTTTAAACAAGCCCCTATCAAAGCCAGAACTGCCGATCATAAAGACCTGTTTCCTTTTATCCGCCAACTCGGCCTGATGTATGCCATTAATGATGGCGGCGAAGAACGTTACACTGTCGATCATAGCGCCAGCATAGCGCTGCTAAACCCTCAGGGCGAAGTAGTGGCGATGTTTAAACCCGAAATGAAACCAGGCGCTGTGCCGCTGATTAACAACCAGCAGTTCTTGGCCGATTATCCTTTGGTGATAGCGGCGACAACCCGATAATCGGCTATCTATAAAACAAAAATAACTACAGGCTTTACAAGCTCTTGCCAAAGGCCCTATGGTGGAGATCTATGCATAACAAGCAGTTATCAGACAGACTCCACCACAGAAGCAGAGCCTTATGAAAAAACTCCTATCCAGCGCCTTGGCCCCACTGCTGATTTTAGCTGCGGCATTTAGCTTTAATTTAAGCGCCGAAGATTTTAGTCAGTATGGTCCAAAACAATTTACCACCACCAATAAATGGACGGCTATAGTCGCCGCCTATGAGCCGGAAATTAAGGCGATTGACGAGGCGTTTGCAGGGCTTAAAGACGCAAAAATTGAAAAAACACTGACCATCCGTGGCGTAAAGTATCAACTGGGTCACTATAAAGGTGAATCCATCGTTATTTTCACTACGGGTGTCAGCGTACCCAACGCCGCTATGACAATGCAAATGGCGCTGGATTATTTCCCTATTGAACGGGTCGTGATGATGGGGATAGCTGGCGCTGTTAATCCACAATTCCAGCCAGGCGATATTGCCATTCCTGAGCGCTGGTACTTTCACGATGAATCTGTGTATGCCAATCCTGATCCTGCAAAACCAGGCCAGTATATTCTGCCCGATTATTATGAACAGGCATTAGCCAGCTACCAACAGCGTAAAAAGCAGGATCCGCATTCGCCAGCTTATGAAAACTTTGGCTATATCTTTCCTGAAGAAATGGCTGTAATTAAACAAGGCTGGGACAGCCCGCAGCAAATGCCTTATTTCACCGCAACGCCACAACTTATTGAGCTGACTAAAAAAGCGGTTGCCACTATAGATCCAATCAAAATGCCATCCGGCCACCCAATCCAGATCAAAGTAGGTGGGAATGGCGTCACAGGTTCGGTATTTTTAGACAATGCAGAGTACCGCCAATGGCTGCAAAAAGTATTTCAGGCAGAGGTGACAGAAATGGAATCGGCCGCTGTAGCTCAGGTCTGTTTTGTTAACGAAGTCGACTGGATAGTGATCCGCTCCGTCAGTGATTTAGCCGGCGGCCAGCAGGGCAAAAATGCCGAAAATGTATTTGACGCCATAGCCTCAGGCACAGGCACTAAATTGCTGTTGGGATTATTGGATCAAATTGTGTTGGTGAAGCCGTAGGTTGCAATCGCCGAAGGCATTGCAACGTTGTGCAATCGGAGCACTACAACGTTGTGCAATCGCGATGCATTACTTATGGTTTTATATGCTGAGTTTTTAATCCGGATATAACTTATCATTTCCCCCACCAGCCCAATCTGCAGAATATACGCCTTGCTTAACCAGCAAATGGAAGGTTGAGTAAGGCCAATCTGATACTTGCTCTACCCAGCCATGCTTCACCGGATTAAAATGTACATAGTCCATATGAGCGTTGAAGTCGGCTCGATCGCGGATCAGGTGTTCCCAGTATCTGCGTTGCCAGATACCTCGTTCTCCGCGTTTTTGTCTACTGGAGCAACGAGACTCTATATCAGGTAAAGCTCTGGAAAATATCAACTTGATTAGTCGCCAGCGCAGAGCGAAATTCGTATCACCCTCTGGTAACTCAATAATGCAATGCATATGTTCCGGCAAAATTACCCAAGCGTGAATGATAAAAGGATGAGCATGCTTAACCTTTCGCACTGCATGACGTAACAGATCTATATGCTCCGTCAGCAGATTGTTATTTTGTCTTTGCTGCAGGTTGACAGTGAAAAAGTACGTGCCACCTTTGCACCACAAACGCCGATAGTCCATAAAGCAAAAGCAAAGTAGGGGGATGAAGTTATAGGTTTAGATTGGAACAATAGGAGATGCAAGATGCATTGCCCGTTGGGCGAATGCATCCTACGTTTTGTAGGTTGTAATCGCCGAAGGCATTACAACGTTGTGTAATCGAAGGCATTACAACGTTGTGTAATCGAAGGCATTACAACGTTGTGTAATCGAAAGGCATTACAGCGTTGTGTAATCGAAAGGCATTACAACGTTGTGTAATCGAAGGCATTACAACTTATGTTACTCCATCACCCAAGGCTGGGAATACCAGTAGAAATAGCCCTTTTTCGTTAATGATGGCGCTGTGCAGTTGTAGCGTTTATGGCTGGTTTTTAGCTTTTGGCCTGCCTGAGCGCTAAAGGTATCGGGTTTTAGCCAGGTCACTTTAATCGGCTCGCCATTGCTAAAACAATTCAACTGACTGGTTTTAAAATCTGAGTTATCGATTTGCAAAGTTAAAGTCGGTGGATTTGGGCCTTTCACCGGGTCTGCTGCTATATAGTTTTTCACCGGTAAGGCTAATGTTTTCAGTTTAGGTGTGAAGTGTTTTAACGCCGCATACTGGCTGGATGAAGGATAACGTGGCAGGCGGGTCATCAGGCTGTTCAGGCCAACAGCACCGGATTGTTGGCCTATGCCAATAAAACCCAGTTCTTTCACCATCTGCTCCAACTCGACACTAAATTCGCCATAAGGGTAAGCCAGCCATTTATGCTTAATGCCTAATTGCTGTTCCAGCTGAGTTTGTGCCAGCAAAATATCGGTTTTCACTCGTTTCAGCCAAGCCGCTTTGCTTTCGCCTTTATTCGGCACCGCCAGATGATCATGGTAGGAGCTGTGGTTGGCAATAATAACGCCGTCTTTTTGCAGCAGTTTGATTTGTTGCCAGCTCATCACCGGGCCTTCTTTACGGTCTATTAAAGCCGGGCTTAAAAACACTGTATAAGGAAAGCCAAACTGCTGTAAAATCGGATGGGCCTGATGGTAGATGTTGTCAAAACCATCGTCAAAAGTGATGACCACTGCATTATCGGCTGGTTCTTTGCCTTGTTGCAGCTGATCAAGCAAAGTATCCAGCCCTATGACCTGATACTGATTGTCTTTTAAATACTGCAAATGAGTGCGGAATTCTTCCGGCGTCACGCTGGTGGAGCGAGGCGTTTGAGTGCTGACATGATGGTACTGCAGAATAATAGCGGCATGGCTTTGAAAGCTGATGTGAAAGCTCAGCAAAGCAAATAAACAGCACCATAGTTTCATTTCATAACTCCTTTGAAATCAATACAATAAAGGCCACATCAAGTGGCCTCTGTATCTGGTACATAACCTGAATCAATAATAAGAATGCTCACCACGTTGGTGATCAGTCACATCACGCACTGCAGTTAATTCACCGGCAAAACGTTGCAGCAGTTCTTTTTCGATCCCTTCTTTTAAGGTTAAATCGACTTGTGAACAGCCATTACAACCACCACCAAATTGCAGTACAGCGACGCCGTCGTCTGTCAGCTCTACCACTGAAACTCGACCACCGTGGTTGGCTAACTGTGGGTTGATTTCGGCATCAATCACGTATTGCACTTTTTCTTTCAGCGGCGCGTCGTCGTTCACCTTGCGTACTTTGGCGTTTGGCGCTTTTAACGTCAGCTGAGAACCCATCTGATCGGTAACAAAATCGATTTCAGCATCGACTAAAAAGGGTTTACTTTCCGCGTCCACTATCGCCATAAAGCCTTCAAATGGCAGCTGTAAGTCTGTGCTTTCTACCGCGTCGGCAGGGCAGTAGGACACGCCACATTCCGCAGAAACAGTGCCCGGGTTGACCACAAAGACACGAATATGAGTGCCGGCGGCCTGTTTTTCCAGCAGCTTACGAAAATGGCTCTGCGCCTGTTCAGAAATGGTGATCATCGGTAGTACCTGACTAAATTACTAGGTTAATGGCTATGATACTCTGACTTGCTGTGCCTTGCCAGCCCCGCTTGTCGGGCCGGACTTTTTATTGCTAAGGTAGCGGCCAGAAAGGGAGAAGAACAATGTACAAAATAACAACTATCATCAGTGTCTTAGTATTGGGGTTTAGCAGCCAGTTCTCAATGGCAGAACCACAAAGCCCGCAACAATTTTTTGGTTATCCGGTCGGCGAATGGCATTTACGTCATGATCAAATTCAGATGTATTTCCAACAACTGGCCGCTGGTTCAGACAAAGCCCAACTGGAAATTATTGGCCACACCCATGAACAAAAACCTTTGTTACAGCTGATTATTTCATCTCCGGAAAACTTAAAAAAGCTGGAACAAATTCGCTTACAGCATCTGACTCAGTTGTCGACTGGTACTGAACTGGCCGATGATTTGCCACTGATCGTCTGGCTGGGATATGGTGTGCATGGCAATGAATCCAGTGGCCCTAATGCCTCAGTGCAGGTTGCACATCATTTACTGACCAGTACAGATGCTGAAGTACAAGACTGGCTGAAAAACGCTGTTATTTTGATCCAACCAAGTTTAAACCCTGATGGTTTAGAGCGTTTTGCCACCTGGGCCAATATGCATAAAGGCAAATCACCAGTGGCTGATCCTCAAAGTCGCGAGCATATTGAGCCCTGGCCAAACGGTCGACCTAACCATTATTGGTTTGATTTAAACCGCGATTGGCTGCCGTTAGAGCATCCGGAAAGCCGTGCCCGTATCGCGCAGTTTTACAAATGGCGTCCGGCTGTAGTGGGCGATTTTCATGAAATGGGCCCGAACAGTACCTTCTTTTTTCAGCCTGGTATTCCAACCCGCACTTACCCTTTAACACCAAGCGCTAATCAGCAACTAACGGCAAAAATAGCGGATTACCATGCCGCAGCTTTGGATAAAAAAGGCCGTTTGTATTACACCGAGGAAAGTTTTGACGATTTTTATGTAGGTAAAGGCTCAACCTATCCAGATGTCAACGCCAGTGTGGGTATTCTATTCGAGCAAGCCAGCAGCCGTGGTCATCTGCAAGACAGCATTAACGGGCCTTTACCTTTTAGTAAAACTGTGGAAAATCAGTACATTACATCGTTATCAACTCTGCGCGGCTCAGTAGCACAAAAAAATGCGCTACAAAGTTATCAGAAAGCTTTTGTGTTGGAGTCAGAGCGCCTCGCCGCTGATGATGCGACTCAGGGTTATGTCATCGCTGAAGCTGCGGATAAAACCCGTTTAGAGGCTCTGCTGACGTTATTGAAACAACATCAGATCAAAGCTTACCCCATCAATGAACGATGGCAGCACAAAGGCCAGACTTATCAAAAAGGCCAGGCTTATTATATTCCGCTGCAGCAGAGCCAGTATCTGCTGTTAAAAGCTGCGTTCAGTACTCAGACCAACTTTCAGGACAATACTTTTTACGATGTGTCAGCCTGGACTTTACCTTATGCCTTTAATATTGAATTCAGCGCTGTGGGCCGTAAACCCTCAGGTGTGGCAGAAGAGCAATGGTTGCCGCAGCCAGAATCCGTGTTAATGCCATCGGCCGGTGCTTACGCTTATGCCTTTGACTGGGCCGATCAAAAGGCGCCTTTGCTCACGCAGGCGCTGTTGGAGCAAGGGGTAGTATTACGAGCGGCCAGCAAGCCTTTTTTTGCTAAGACTGCGGATGGAGAACAAGCTTTTAGTGCCGGAGCTATCATCATTGCCGCGGGTTTACAGCAGCACAACAACTGGTTTGAGCTTTTAGGTAAAGCTCAGCAAAAAGCAGGGTTAGCTATCACTGCCCTTACTTCGGGTTTAACCGCCAAGGGCCAGGATTTAGGCAGTAATGGTTTTGTGCCTGTGACTAAGCCAAATGTGCTGCTGGTAGCTGGCCCTGATGTCAATTCCACTGAGGCAGGCGAAGTTTGGTTTAATCTGGAAAAACTGGCGGGGGTATCGCCAAGTTTAATCGAACCACAGCGTTTAGGTCGGGTCGATTTATCCCGCTACACTCATATCATTTTGCCGGATGGCAGTTACAACAGCTTGCAGCAAAAAGAGCAGCAATTGCTGAATCAATGGGCGAAACAAGGTGGCGTGTTATGGGGCCATAAGGGCGGCGCAGCATTTCTGGTGCGCTCTGGTTTGCTAAAAGCTAAAGCCTGGAACTCAGCCGATATGAGTATGCTGATTGCTGATCAAGGTTTAAGTTATGCCGATAAAGAAAGTCTGGCTGGTCAGCGTCGCATTGCCGGTGCTATTTATCAAACCCAACTGGATTTAAGTCATCCTTTAACTTTTGGTCTGTCGAATAAAAACCTGCCTGTGTTTAAAAACGGCACTTTTTTATTAGCGCCCAGTGAAGAGCCTTTTATCAATGTGGCTTTGTACACTGATAAACCTCAATTGGCGGGTTATACAGCACCTGAATACGTCAGCCGTATCGCTGAAGGTGCGGCAGTCGTTGCGCATAATCATGGCGAAGGCCGTGTTATTGGCATGACAGATAACCCGGTGTTTCGTGGTTACTTTGTGGGCTCCAGCCGTTTGCTGATTAACGCTTTGTACTTTGGCAAAATGTTCAGCGCCGAATCCTCAGATGGTGAAGGTGAAGACGCCAACGAAGACGAAGCTCATTAGAAAACCTGGGTGATGGCCAGAGTCCAGACGCTGACGGTCTGGACTCCTTTGGCTTTGAGCAAAGCGCTCAGATAATCCAGCGTGGCTCCTGTGGTGATCACATCATCTACTAATGTGATATGAGCAGGCAGAGGGCGTTCCTGCAGCTGAATTTTTCCTTTTAAATTCGCCAATCGCTCTTTGCGCTTGAGTCCAATCTGATGAGGCACTAAATCCGGGCTCTGAAATAAGCTGACACAAGGCCTGTGCCAGGCCCTGGCAAGCTGCTGCGCCAGTAGTTTGGCCTGATTAAAGCCTCTTTCCTGTAATCTTTGGTTGGATACCGGCGTATAGCTGATGCAGTCCGGCAATGGCCCGCCTTGCTGTTGATAAAGTACAGCGCGCTGATACAGCAACTGGCATAACAACTCACCTGCAGCATGATGCTGTTGAAACTTCCACTGACTGATCCAGTGCCGATAAGGTTGCCTGTACCAACTTAAGCTATAAAGACTGTCAAATTTAGGGCGTTTTAAACCTTGTGCGACTTGTGGTAATAGCAACGCATTCTGGTCAACCCAGCTTAAATCCAGACTGGGTAAATGCGCATGGCAAAAATCACAAAGCTGGGTTTGCGGCTGCTGCACCTGCATCTGACACCACAAACAACAATTGGGTGCCAGTCTATGCACCAGTTGCTGCCATAAAGTCGCTTGCATCAGCATCCCTGCTTTGATAAAAGGCCAGACATAACAACAAGTATGGTCGAACGAATGAATGAACAACTAAAATTTAGCCAAAACCCACTAGTGTTCCTGCATGGCTGGGGATTAAATCATCAGGTTTGGTCACAACTGATGCTGGCATTACCAACAGAGCTGGAGATCCATACCCCCGATTTACCAGGTTTTGGTTTGTCTCCTTGCCCTGCTTCTTATGATATCGATAGCGTTTTGGCCCAATTGGCTGAGCAAATCCCGGCTCAAAGTACAGTGGTGGGGTGGTCTTTAGGCGGTTTATTGGCGATAGCCTTAGCCAGCCGTTATCCCGACAAAGTGAAAAAACTGGGCTTAATTGCCAGTTCGCCCTGTTTTATGGCGAAAGAGAATTGGCCTGGTATGGAAAGCAGAGTGATGCTGCAATTTGCGGGTCAATTGCAGCAGGATTTGGCGTTAACAGTGGAGCGGTTTCTGGCGATCCAAGCGATGGGCAGCAGCACCGCCCGCCAGGATATTAAGTTATTAAAGCAAGCGGTGTTAAGTTTGCCTTTGCCTTGCGCTTTGGCGTTACAAGGTGGGTTGGAGTTATTGGCGACTCTTGATTTGCGGCAAGAATTTGCCGCTTTGCCTCAGCCTGTTTTTAGTATCTTAGGGCGTTTAGACTCTTTAGTTCCTGTTGCTATTGCCCCTTTATTGCAAAAGTTACAGCCTGGGATCCAGATCGAAATACTGCAAAAGTCTTCGCATGCGCCTTTTATTTCGCATCAACAGGAGTTTATTTCCCTATTACAGCCCCACTTATCCGCTTAAATCTTCACTAAATTAGATAATTCTGCATTTTGACGGCAAATAATTGCCGTCAGGCTTTCGTTTTGCTGAGAAATGGCTAATAATTATGCAGTTCAACAAATGTGTTCACTGAGTCAACGAGGTCATGATGGAAATCAGTTCAGCCTTTACGAGCGGTTTTCAGGGCTTTCAGCGTGCATCTGACGCTGTGACTGAAGCGACCGTAAATATAAATCAGCAAACTGCTCGCAGCAGTAATCAACGTGCACTGGAAACTCCGGTTGAGCCAAGTACTAGCCCATCCATAGAGCAAAGTCTGGTAACGTTATCCAATGAACAAATAAACGCAGAAGCTAATCTGAAGTCAGTAAAAACTGCAGATGAGATGTTAGGTTCTATTATTGATTTAAGGGTGTAAATACGCTTTATGTTATTAACTTCGAATTACCCAAATGTGCCTTTGCACACTGGTAATCCGGCCCTGGATATGGCCCGGCGCGATAACTTGCGCCGTGAAGTTATTGAGCCTGTTGCAGCCATGGAAAGAGCGGCTGCTGAAAAAGGCCTGATGGCTGACGAAAAAAGCCGTAACGGCAGTAGCTCTACCCCCTCCACTTATGAAGACGTCAAAAGCAAAGGTTTGGAATATCGTCAGGCTGTGGTTGAAAAAGATCCACAATCTGGCTCTGAGCAAGAAAAACAAAGCTCTTCCGGCGAAGAAAAAGATGATCCTCAGCAACAAAAAGAAGAGCAAGCTGAACAAAAACGTATCGCTGAATTAAAGGCCCGAGATCAGGAAGTCAAAGTCCACGAACAAGCTCACTCTGCTATTGGCGGTCAGTATGCTGGTGCTCCAAGCTATGAATACGAAACAGGCCCTGATGGTCAGCAGTATGCTGTAGGAGGGGAAGTTCAGATTGATGTATCTGAAGTGCCAAATGACCCACGCGCTACCATTCAGAAGATGCAACAGGTCAAAGCCGCTGCTTTGGCGCCTGCTGAACCTTCCAGTGCAGATCGTGCCGTAGCTGCTCAGGCTAGTCGCACTTTAATGGAAGCTCAGGCTGAATTAGCTGCAGAAATTGGACAAATGGCCAGAGCAGGCTCTGAACAGCTAGCCGGAGGCTCCGCAACTGAATGGGAGCCTTTTGAAACGTCGGTAAATAATGAAGCCAATGATTTTATTCCAGCGGATTTTCAATCGTTGCAGCGCGACCCTTTAATGTCGATGCGCTCTGAGGTGATTTCTGGTTTTTACGCCAAAGCAACTCAACCGGCAGAGCGGCCTCTGCTGCAAATGGCCTGAAAACCAAACCGCTGACACAGATAAAAAAGGCCGGAATAATCCGGCCTTGTTTTTAGGTAAATCAGAGTTACTTTTTAAACTTGGCAAAAGCCTGAGCAAAGGCATTGCCCATAGCGGCATTAGGGACTTCAGCTGTTTTGACTGGTTTAGCGGCTTTCGCTGAACCCGCAGCCGAAGAACGCGAAGCCTCTTTTCCAGCACTACCAGCGCCTTTGGCCGCAGGTTGTTCGTCCATCCGCATGGTCAGTGCTATACGTTTACGATCCAGCTCTACTTCCAGTACCTTCACTTTGACTATATCGCCAGCTTTGACCACCTGATGTGGATCAGACACAAATTTGTCGGTTAGCGACGAGATATGCACTAAACCGTCCTGATGCACACCTATATCGACAAAAGCGCCAAAGTTGGTGACGTTAGTGACGACGCCTTCCAACAACATGCCCGGCTTTAAGTCGGCCATGGTTTCGACGCCTTCTTTAAAGGCCGCTGTTTTAAACTCAGGACGCGGGTCACGGCCCGGTTTATCCAGTTCTTTAATTACGTCTTCTACCGTAGGCAAACCAAAATGCTCATCAACAAAGTCAGCTGGATTCAGGCTTTTTAAGAAGGCGCTATTGCCTAGTAATTGTTCTATCGGTTGGCCAAATTTCGCCAGAATTTTTTCCACTAAAGGATAGGCTTCAGGGTGAACTGAAGACGAATCCAGCGGATCCAGGCCTTTGTTAATCCGCAGGAAACCAGCAGCCTGTTCGTAAGCTTTAGGGCCCAAACGCGCGACTTTGAGCAAGTCTTTACGCTGTTGGAAACGACCATGAGTATCACGGTACACCACAATGTTTTGTGCCAGCGTTTTGTTTAAACCCGCAACACGAGCCAATAAAGGCACGGACGCCATATTTAAATCCACACCTACAGCGTTTACGCAGTCTTCGACTACAGCGTCCAGTGACTTGGCCAGCAAACTTTGGTTAACGTCATGTTGGTACTGGCCCACACCTATAGCTTTAGGCTCCACTTTTACTAACTCTGCCAGAGGGTCCTGTAAACGGCGGCCTATGGATACAGCGCCACGTAAGGATACATCCAGATCCGGGAATTCCTGTGAGGCCAGCTCAGAGGCTGAATACACTGAAGCTCCAGCTTCAGACACCATAATTTTGCTGATGTTTTGCTCTGGCAGCAGTTTAATCACATCGGCGGCTAACTTATCGGTTTCGCGTGATGCGGTACCGTTCCCAATAGCTATCAACTCGATTTTATGTTGTTTAGCTAAAGCAGCTAAAGTGCGGACGGATTTGTCCCAGTGATTTTGTGGCGCATGCGGGAATATAGTGGTTTGATCCACCAGTTTGCCGGTTTCATCAATAGCCGTGACTTTCACCCCAGTGCGCAGGCCAGGGTCCAGCGCTAATGTGGCACGCATACCAGCAGGCGCTGCCATTAATAAGTCTTTTAAGTTACGGGCAAATACCTTGATGGCTTCTTCTTCGGCCTGTTCGCGGAGTTCGCCTAATAAATCGTTTTCTAAATGCAGGTGTAATTTCACCTTCCAGGTCCACTGCACCACAGTACGGAGGAAATCGTCGGCAGCGCGGCCTTGTTGGCGAATGTCAAAGTGATTAGCGATCATCTGCTCACAGACGGCGTGAGCTGAAGCATCGTCGGCGTCAGGTTGTAATTGCAGGTTTAAAATACCTTCGTTACGGCCACGAAACATCGCCAAAGCCCGGTGTGACGGTACAGTTTTAAAGGCTTCTTTGTGTTCAAAGTAATCGCGGAACTTAGCGCCTTCCTGCTCTTTGCCTGTGACCATAGAGCTTTTCAGCACAGCGTTCTGGCTTAAATGACGACGTAATTTCGCCAGCAAAGCTGCATCTTCTGCAAAACGCTCCATCAGAATATATTTCACGCCATCCAGTACAGCTTTGCTGTCAGCAAAACCCGCTTCTGCATTGAAGTAGCTGGTAGCTTGTTGTTCAGGCACTAAAGTTGGGTCGTTAAATAACGCGTCTGCTAAGGGTTCTAAACCTGCTTCAATCGCAATCTGGCCTTTGGTACGGCGTTTGGCCTTGTAAGGTAAATATAAATCTTCTAAACGGGTTTTATTGTCAGCAGCTAATAATTCCTGCTTTAACTCTGGTGTCAGTTTGCCTTGCTCATCTATGGTTTTGATAATGACCTGACGTCTGTCTTCCAGTTCCCGCAAATAAGTTAAGCGCAAATCTAAATTACGCAACTGGGTATCGTCCAGGCCACCTGTTACTTCTTTCCGGTAACGGGCGATAAAAGGCACAGTAGCGCCTTCGTCCATCAACTGTATAGCTGCTGCAACCTGCTCTGGGCGTGCTGAAATTTCCAGAGCAATTTGTTTAATGATCATAGACATAACTTAAAGCTTCCTTAGCGGCTGGCTGCTGTAATTCTATTCAGAGCCAGGCTGGTTCTTTTCAACTGCGGCAATTGTCCACTGTTAAGGCTAAAAAATCCAATAGCAAAACGTCGAAGCGTATTTTGTCTGCACTGAATGGCTAACTGAGCCAGCTCAGTACTTTAGCTTTCCAACTAGCGTAGGGAGCAAAACGCACCGGAAGTTCAGGCCAAAGCGGACGTTTTAATACAGACTTCAAATGGCTAAATTGTTCAAAGCCTGCTTTGCCTGAATACTGACCCATGCCGCTGGGTCCTACACCACCAAAGGGAAGTTCAGATACCGCCATAAACATCAGCACATCGTTGATACACTGACTGCCACTGCTGATCCGCTCCACCCATTGTTGTTGCTGTGAGCTGTTATTACTAAATAAATAGGCCGACAGCGGCTTATCACGTTGTTGCACAAAACGCACCGCCGCATCAAAGCCGCTGACTGTCAGTACAGGCAAAACAGGGCCAAAAATTTCCTCTGTCATCAGACTGCTATTAAGCGGCGGATCCAACACTAAGGTCGGACTGAAATACAGCTGGTCTATATCCACCGCGCCACCACAATAAACTTCAATGCCATCCAGATAACTTTGTACACGCTGCAGGTGGCGTTGGTTAATGATTCGGCCATAGTCAGGGCTGAGTTTTGGATCGCTGCCATACATCTGCAGCAACTGAGCATGAATTTCCTGTAACAGAGGTTCTGTGATGTCTTTATGCGCCAGAATATAATCTGGTGCTATACAGGTTTGTCCGGCATTCAGCCACTTACCCCAGGCAATACGCTGGGCTGTTAGTTTTAAGTCTGCGCTACTGTCGACATAAACTGGGCTTTTGCCACCCAGCTCTAAAGTGACAGGGGTTAAATGCTCTGCGGCGGCACGTAATACAATTTTGCCAACCTGACCATTGCCCGTGTACATAATATGATCAAAAGGCAACTTCAAAAGTTCTGTGGTCTCTGTTACACCGCCTTCCACAATCACTACAGCCTCTTTATCCAGATACATAGGCAGCAAGCGGGCTATGATGGCCGAAGTAGCGGGTGCAAGCTCTGAGGGCTTCACCACTGCACAATTACCAGCGGATAACACAGCCACTAAAGGCGCTAATGCCAACTGCAGCGGGTAGTTCCAGGCGCTAATAATAAGGACTGAACCGTATGGTTCTGGTTGAATAAAGGCCATAGAAGGGAAAGTGCGAAGCCCGGTACTGACTCTTCGAGGTCTGGCCCAACTCTTTAGCTTTTTCAGGCAATGCTTTATATCTGTATGCAGATAATTGATTTCACTCAGTAAAGCCTCAAAAGCAGGTTTTGCCAGATCTTGTTGTAAAGCCTGTAACAGCTCAGCTTCGTGTGTGGTCAGCAGCAGTTGTAGTTGCTTCAATTGCTGTTTACGCCAGCTCAGATTTTTAGTGATGCCGCTGGAAAAATACTGCTGTTGTTGACTCAAGACTTGCTGATACATGACGCTCCTTAACCTTGTTGTTGGGGATACCAGATTTTGTTGATCCACCATTCTTTGATGCCGGTGGGAGTTGGCACTTGCACTTCCTCATCTGCCTGTTTTTTGATTAAAGCCCGGGCCATAGGAGAATCAATAGAGATATAGTCGTTGCGACCATAAATTTCATCAGGCCCTACGATACGAAAGGTCAGTTGTTCACCCTCGTCATTTTCAATCTCAACCCAGGCACCAAAAAACACCCGACCATTTTGCTCCGGGGAGTAATCCACAACTTTTATGACTTCCAAACGCTTGCGTAAGTACCTGATCCTTCTATCTATTTCACGTAAAAGCTTCTTGTTGTATTGATAGTCAGCATTTTCGCTGCGATCGCCCAAACTGGCCGCCCATGCTACTTTAGCTGTGGTATCGGGGCGTTTTTCCCGCCATAAATTGTTTAATTCCTGTTGCAAGGCTTCATAACCCTCGCGAGTGACTAACTCTGTTTTACTCATGCTGTCCGGTGATTGATAAAAAAGACGCTACTTTGGGCTGACTTTATAACTATTTCACAGCCAAGTGGAAAGAGACGCGGATTAATTTCAACAGTTAATACAAAACATCAATCAAACACCGTTCCTTCAGATATAGGAAGATAAAGATATAAGCTTATATTAATCATTTAGTTATATCTGTTTTTGAAAAATTTTTAAATTATTTCATTACTGTCATTTAGATGTAACAAAAATATGCTATGCGATTTTGTTCGGGCCAACTATAGTGAAAATGTGCTTAACAAAGGAGGCCAACAATGAAAGCAAAATTAACAGGTCTGATAGTCCTTGCGATGGCTTTAGTGATGACAGGCTGCAGCTCTACAGCAGATTACGCTTATGTGATTGATCAGAAGACCTTAGAAAAACAGGAAAACTCCACCCGACTGAGTGCTCATACCGGTCATGTGGTGTGGATGAACCCACCACTGCGTAAAGTAGAGAAGGTGCAACCTGAACAACCTGAATAAAAAACTGACAAACTTTGTAACAACTGAACCCGGCGCATGCCTCCATGCTCCGGGTTTTTCGTTTATAGTGGGCATCATTTGTGGAGGGATTGGTATGCTCGGACAAGAAACAACAAAAATTTTAGTCGTTGATGACGATATGAGATTACGTTCTTTATTAGAACGTTATCTGGTAGAACAAGGTTATATTGTCCGTACCTCTGCGAACTTTGAGCAGATGCAGCGTTTAATGGAACGTGAAAACTTCCATTTGGTGGTGCTGGATCTGATGTTACCGGGCGAAGATGGTTTATCCATTTGCCGCAAGTTGCGCCAACAGGAAAATGAAATTCCTATCATTATGCTGACTGCCAAAGGCGACGAAGTGGACCGTATTATTGGTCTGGAAATGGGCGCTGACGATTACCTGCCTAAACCTTTTAATCCGCGTGAATTATTAGCCCGCATTCGTGCTGTATTACGCCGTAAATCAAAAGAATTACCTGGTGCGCCTGCAGTGGAAGAGAGTCAGGTGAAATTTGGTCCTTTTGTGTTTAATCTTGCTACCCGCGAAATGCGTAAAGGCGAAGAGCTGATGCCTTTAACCAGCGGTGAATTTGCGGTACTTAAAGTGCTGGTCACACATGCCCGTGAGCCTTTGTCACGGGATAAGTTAATGAATATGGCCCGTGGCCGTGATTATTCGGCTATGGAGCGCAGTATAGATGTGCAGGTGTCCCGCTTGCGCCGTATGTTGGAGGACGACCCAACTAACCCACGTTATATTCAAACCGTCTGGGGTTTGGGTTATGTGTTTGTACCTGACGGCGCAGTCAGCTAAATGCGTTTGTTTCCGCGCAGTGCTTTTGGTCAGACCGTCTTTCTGATTGGTATTTTGTTGCTGATTAATCAGCTGGTGTCGTATCTGTCCGTAGTGTATTACGTGATTAAACCCAGCTATCAGCAAATTAACCATCTGATTGCCAAACAAATTAAAGTCGTTTTTATCGACGTAGAGCATAACGACGTGCTGCTGTCGGAAGAGCTGACCAAAAGATTCCAGCAGGCGACGGGCATTGAAGTCTACACCGATGCCACTGCGCCTCTAAATGGTTTAAATGACGCCAGCTATTACCCTTACTTCTCTGACGAAATGTCCATTGAGCTGGGAGGGCCGGCCGAAGTGCGCATAGCGCAAAACAGTAGTTATGCCTTTTGGGTGAAGCCGCCTCAGGCGCCACAGTATTGGGTCAAAGTACCTTTAACGGGTCTGGATGAGACCGATTTTTCACCGCTAAAAATTTATGTCTTTGTGATTGGTTTTTTAAGTGTGGCTGGGGGCTGGTTGTTTGCCCGTCAACTGAACAGGCCATTACAGGGATTACAGCAAGCTGCACTTAAAGTAGGGCGGGGTGAAATGCCAGAGCCTTTACCTGAGCATGGTTCTACCGAGATAGTAGCGGTGACTCAGGCTTTTAACCGTATGGCTAAGGGCATCAGTCAATTAGAAAAAGACCGGGCCTTGTTAATGGCCGGTGTGTCGCATGATTTGCGTACCCCTTTAACCCGTATTCGCCTGGCCAGTGAAATGGTGAGTGAGCAGGACAGTTGGATTAAAGAGGGTATTGTCAGTGATATTGAAGATATGAATGCCATTATCGATCAGTTTATTGACTACATTCGCCACCACAAGGAGGAAGCACTGCACGAAGATGATTTAAACCTGCTGGTGCAGGAGCAAATCAGCGCAGATCGACTGCAAAAACGCGAAATTAATGCCAGCTTGTACGAACCTTTACCTCTGGTACCGCTGCGCCGTATTGCGATTAAACGAGTGCTGAACAACCTGATTGAAAATGCGCTGAAGTACTCAGATGGTGCTATTGAAGTCAGCACTGGTGTAGAGCGCGCCAGCCGTAAAGTCTATGTACAAGTGCGTGATCACGGCCCTGGTATTCCTGAGCATGAAATGCAGCGTATGTTTGAACCTTTTGCGCAGGGCGATACAGCCCGTGGTAGTGGGGGGTCAGGTTTAGGTTTGGCTATTATCAAGAAGATTGTCGATATGCACCATGGTCAAATCAGTATGCATAACCATGCTTATGGCGGATTAGTGGTGACTGTGTATTTGCCTTTGACCAAAACGGCATAAAAAAAGGCTCCGCAATGCGGAGCCTTTTTTAATCAAATCAAGGTCAAAAAAACATTAAGCTACTTTTGGACCTGCGTTGCGGATTGCATCAGATACATCGTATTTCTTAAAGTTGTTGGCAAACTCAGCGGCCAGTTTGTGGGCGTATTGATCATAAGCTGCTTTGTCTGCCCAGGTATCTCTTGGGTTCAGCAGATTACTATCCACACCTGTCACTTTTAACGGTACATTCAGATTTAACTCTGGTAAGTGCACAGTTTCAGCTGCCGCCAATTCACCTGAGACGATAGCGTCGATAATGCCACGAGTCGTCGGGATATCAAAACGCTTACCTACACCATGTGGACCGCCGGTCCAGCCCGTGTTGACTAAATACACTTTGCTGCCGAATTCACGCACACGTTTGATCAGCAATTCTGCGTACACACCAGCTGGGCGTGGGAAAAATGGCGCACCAAAACAGGTAGAAAACGTGGATTCAATAGCAGAAGTTGAACCAATTTCGGTTGAACCTACTTTGGCCGTATAACCACTTAAGAAGTGATAAGCAGCTGCTTCTTCTGACAGGATAGAAACAGGTGGTAACACACCACTGACATCACAAGTCAGGAACACTACAGCTTTAGGTTCACCAGCACGGTTTTCCAGCACACGTTTTTCGACGTGAGCTAATGGATAAGCGGCGCGGCTGTTTTGCGTCAGGCTGGCGTCTTTGTAATCTGGCGTACGGTTCGCATCTAACACCACGTTTTCCAAAATAGTACCGAAGCGGATCGCATCCCAAATCACAGGCTCGTTTTTCTTCGACAGGTCGATACATTTAGCGTAGCAACCACCCTCAATGTTAAACACTGAGTTAGGCGCCCAACCGTGTTCGTCATCACCAATCAGGAAACGCTTAGGGTCCGCAGACAAAGTGGTTTTACCAGTGCCTGACAAACCAAAGAATAAGGTGGTGTCGCCTGCTTCACCCACGTTGGCCGAGCAGTGCATAGGGAGTACACCTTTGGCTGGCAACAGGAAGTTTTGTACTGAGAACATGGCTTTTTTCATTTCGCCGGCATAACGCATGCCCGCTAATAACACTTTGCGTTCTGCAAAGTTGATCATCACAGTACCGTCACTGTTGGTACCGTCACGCTCTGGATCGCATTCAAACGAAGGCACGTTCAGAATTTGCCAGGTTTCTTTGCCTGACTTGTTCCACTGTGATGGAGTGATAAAAAGATTTTTGGCAAAAATATGTTGCCAGGCGGTTTCCGTAGTCACCGTCATCGGAATATAGTGTTCCGGGTCCGCACCTACTTCAAGGTGAGAAACAAAATGTTCTTTAGTCGCTATAAAGTCGCTGACACGAGCCCAAAGTGCAGAAAATTTGACCGGATCAAAAGGACGGTTGACGTTGCCCCATTGAATATGCTGCTCTGTACTGGCTTCTTTGACGATAAAACGATCGGTAGGTGAGCGACCAGTTCTATGACCGGTTTTAACCACCAAAGCGCCGTTGTCCGCTAATACACCTTCATTACGACGAATAGCGTGTTCAACTAAATCAGCCACTGTTAAATCGACATGGCGAGTGATTGTAGAGGTCATTGTAGGGTGACTCCTTGAGGTACGTAGGTCGGTAAATTTATGGTTTTTAATAGGGTTCGGACGGATTGTACTTCATTTAGGTGGTGCAAAACACCCTGCAAGAGCGGGTTTTGTTGGAAATTTAGATAAAAAATGAAAACTTACAAGGTGGGTTACAGTTTTGATTTGTTGGCTTCGGAGCTAGGGCTAGCCCAGCTCCGATTAGCTGTTCAGACTAGAACTTATTCAATAATAAGGACAATTCAGCACTGTCAAAGTGGTAAGTACTGTTGCAGTAGTCACAACTGATGTCCAGTTTACCTTCTGCTATATGTTCTTCGATCACTGCTTTGCCCAAACTGATAATAGCGGCTTCGCATTTTTCGCGTGAGCAGCCACAAACAAAGCGGATTTGCTGTGGTGCAAACAGCTCCACTTCTTCGTCGTGATACAAGCGGTGCAGCATCTGTTCAGTTGGTAAATTCAGCAGTTCGTGACTTGTAATGGTATCTGTCACTATCACTAAATCATTGAAATCCTGTTTGGCTTTGTCAGGGTCAACCGGCAATACCTGTAACAATAAACCCGCAGCGCGGCTATTATTTTCGGTCAGATCGGTAAAGAGATATAAACGGGTCGGCAATTGTTCCGACTGAGCAAAATATGCTTCTAAGGTTTCCGTCAAGCTGTCGCCCGTCAGTGGGATAATGCCCTGATAACGTTCGCCTTGTTTTGGCGTAATAGTGACCAGCATATAACCTTCACCAATCAGATCACGAAAACCTGTGGCGCCAATTTCCGCCTGCAGACGGGCTACACCACGAAACTCCTGTTCTGCTGTGCCGTTCACTGCAGCAAAACGCACAGGCCCATCGCCTTGTAACTGCACCGCAATATCGCCATCCAATTTTAAGGTGGCCGTCAGCAAGCTTGTGGCCACCACCAGCTCGGCCAGTAATTGCTTCACCGGGTAAGGGTAGTCATGGTTTTGCAGCATTTGTTGCAAACTATCGGAAGCGTAAGCGATTTCGCCTCGTACATCGCGTTGACTAAATAAAAAACGAACTAACAGATCTTGATTCATAACAGTACCTTAAGACTTAAGATTGCTGAGCTTTAATCAGCAGCAACTGGCGACGCATTTTTTTATCCGGTTTGGTTTCAGGATGTGGTGCAAATAGCAAATTCATTTTGCGTAATTCAGCTCTTTCCTGCTTCAATTTTACGCTATCTTCCGTTTCCTGATACAGAGCCTGAGCTAGAGGGGCCGCAAGTCTTTTTTCAGACAAAGCCAGAACTATCACAGTTCGTTCGTCCGTGCCTTGTGTCAGTTTAATGGTGGCACCAAGCTCGACCGTTTTGCTGGCTTTACAACGTTGGCCATTATAATGAACTTTTCCACCTTCGATCATGTCTTTTGCCAGCGCTCTTGTTTTATAAAAGCGACAAGCCCACAGCCATTTATCTAAACGTAATATAACTGTGGTAGGCTGGTTTACTGATTTATCCACGCCTGTTCTCCGCTGCAAGTGAACATAAAGTATAGTCCCTGACTCTGTCGAAAGTCAGAGGTATCGGAATTGTGATATGTAGGCTTGTTGAGGACAAAACAACTGGGTAAGATGCAATGAGTTTTGTAAAAGAATTATTAAAGAATGAATTGGCTTGCTTCCACCCGACCTGCAGTTGAATGGCTTACCCGTCTGCCACAACAGCGCCTGAATCTCTGGCTGACCGGAGTTCTTGTGCTGCTGTTTTGTTGGCTATTGGCTAAATTAAGTTGGCAACTTCTGCCTGCGCCGAAAGCTGAACCTATCAGTGCAGCTGTGACCGCCCAAGCAGCGGGCGCGCCGGATTTAAAGCTCTTGTTAGCAGCCAGTTTATTTGGTAAAGCTGCAGAAAAAGCCGATGCTCCCCCTGTTGCTGTGCCATCTTCAGCCCCTAAAACAACGTTGAATGTCAAACTGACCGGTGTGGTGTCTGTGTCAGGTAAACCAGAGCAAGGTTCTGCCGTTATAGAAAGTCAGGGCAGTGAACAAACTTATGGTGTGGACGATAAAATAGAAGGCACCAGTGCCATCTTAAGTCAGGTGTTTGAAGACAGAGTATTGCTCAGAGTGTCGTCCCGCTTTGAAACTTTGATGCTCGACGGCATAGAGTATCAGCAAATGGCTGCGCAAAATGGCGGCTTGCAGGAAGTAGATTATCAGCCTCTACCCGAACCTATGATGGAAGGGCCTCAGCCAGCACTTGAAGAACTGGCAGATGTGCGTAAAGAAATGATGTCGGAGCCAATGAAGTTTTTTGACTATATTCGTGCTTCGCCTCAATACCGCAATGGTCAACTCTATGGTTATCGGGTGATGCCTGGAAAAGATCCTGAATTATTTGAACGTATGGGCTTAAAAGCCAATGATGTGGCTGTTGAAATTAACGGCACTGCGCTGAATGATATGCAGCAAGCCATGATGGTGATGAATGAATTACGTGAAGCAACTCAGGCTTCAATTAAAGTTGAACGTGACGGCCAGACCAGAGACATCGTCTTTAGTCTGTCACAATAATAATTAATTAAGATGGTTAAACTCTAATGAAGTCAGTGACATCTTCTCGTCTGCACATTTCCCGTTGGTTAGGTTTGAGTGCTATTGCGCTACTGAGTTTTTTTGCGACTGCAACTGAATATCAGCCGAACTTTAAGGGCACAGATATCAATGAATTTATCAACATTGTTGGTAAAAATCTGAACAAAACTATCATTGTTGATCCGCAAGTGCGGGGGCGCATTAACGTGCGCAGCTATGAAATGCTGAACGAAAAACAGTATTACCAGTTTTTTTTAAACGTACTGGAAGTCTATGACTTTTCAGTGGTTGAAATGAAAAGTGGTGTGCTGAAAGTGGTGCGGCAAAAAGATGCAAAAACCTCTAACATTCCCGTAGTCAGTGATAATGCCGGCGCTTTGGGCGATGAAATGGTCACCCGCGTGGTTCAGGTGAAAAACGTATCAGTGCGTGAACTGGCTCCTTTATTGCGCCAGTTTGTCGATCAGAGTGGCGGCGGCAGCGTGGTGAACTACGACCCGTCAAATGTCATTATGATGACGGGTCAGGCCGAGACGGTAAATCGACTGGTTGATATTATTTCCCGGGTCGACAAAGCCGGTGATCAGGATTTAGAAATCATCAAACTCAGTTACGCCTCTTCGGCTGAAGTGGTGCGTATTCTGGAGAATATCTATAAAAATCAGGGCAAGTCTGAGCAACCTGAGTTTTTAATCCCGAAAATTGTGGCCGATGAGCGCACCAACAGTGTGATTGTCAGTGGTGAGCGTCAGGCCCGTGAGCGTGTGGTTGCCTTAGTGCAGCGTTTAGATGCTGAGCTTGAAAATCAGGGCAATACTCGTGTCTATTACCTGAAGTACGCCAAAGCGGAAGACCTGGTCAAAGTATTACAAGGCGTCAGTGCCACTATAGCAGCCGAAACTCAGGGGGCGGCAACGCAGGCGCAAAGTGCCAGAACATCCGGTAAGGGCCGTGATGTCAGTATCGAAGCTCATGCTGAAAGCAACTCTTTAGTGATTACCGCTCAGCCAGATGTTTTGCGTTCACTGGAAGATGTGATCCGGCAAGTAGATATTCGTCGTGCTCAGGTACTGGTTGAAGCCATCATCGTAGAAGTTGCGGATAACTCAGGTGCCAATTTAGGCGTGCAGTGGATCAGTGCTCAAGGCGGCTTAACTCAGTTTAATAACGGTGTTGTGCCTATCAGCCAGGTTGCCGCAGGTGCTGCGGCAGCGCGTGAAGTCAAAGGCACTACAGTGGTTAACGAAGAGACCGGCGTCACTACGGTAAACCCGGATCAGAATGGTGACTACACCCAATTGGGAGAGGCCTTAGGTGGTGTAACCGGTATGATGCTGGGCGTCGTAAAAAACGACTGGGGCGCTATTTTGCAGGCCGTCACCACGGACAGTAATTCTAATATCCTGGCGACTCCGTCTTTGACCACATTAGATAATCAGGAGTCTTCTTTTATTGTTGGTGAAGAGGTACCTATTAAGACCACCACCAGCCCAGGTTCAGGCGGCACCAATCCTTTTACTACTTTAGATCGGATTGAAGTTGGTATTAAGCTCAAAGTGACACCGCAGATTAACGAAGGTAATGCGGTGAAACTGACCATAGAGCAGGAAGTATCGGGCCGTAATGGTGATATTGAAGGCAACCCTATCATCGCCAAAAGAGAAATAAAAACCACAGTCCTGGCCGATAATGGTGCCACTGTAGTGCTGGGTGGTTTGATTGATGAAGATGTGCAACAAAGTGAATCCAAAGTACCACTGTTAGGTGATATCCCAGTGCTGGGTGCTTTATTTCGCTCCACCTCATCCAGCAAACGTAAGCGTAACCTGATGATTTTTATCAAACCAACCATCATGCGGGATGACGGCTTGCTCAGTGAAGTCAGTCAGCGTAAGTACAACTATGTGCGGGCGCAACAGCTGGCTCAGGGCGAAAAAGGTATTAACCTGATGCCTGGTGCTGAAACACCAGCTATGCCGGAATTTGATGAGACCTTAATTATTCCGCCGACTTTTGATGAGTATTTACAGAAAAAACAGGCCCAGGACAAAGCCGTAGTTGAACCTGTAGAGCAGGGGAATAACTAATGTCTGCTGTTGATCTGAATGAGATGCAACCTGCTGCAGCCAAGGTGCGTTTGCCTTTTGGTTTTGCTAAACGTTTTGGTGTGTTGTTGCAGGCTCAGGCGGACGGCTGGTTGTTGGTTGTTAATCCTCAAACCCCTCCAACCGCTTTACTTGAAGTACGACGTTTATTGTCTGCTCCTTTTAAAGTACAAAAGCTACAGCAAACTGAATTTGACGCTTTGCTGGAAGCGTCTTATCAAAGAGACTCATCCGAAGCTCAACAAATCATGCAGGATATCGGCAACGAGGTAGATTTAGCCTCGCTGGCCGATGAAATCCCGGAAACCGAAGACTTATTAGAAAACGAAGATGATGCGCCTATTATTAAATTGATCAACGCCATGCTTGGCGAAGCGATCAAGTTAGGCGCCTCAGATATTCACGTCGAAACTTTTGAGAAAAATCTGGTGGTTCGTTTCCGGGTCGATGGGGTGTTACAGGAAGTGTTGAAACCTAACCGTAAGTTATCCAGCTTGCTGGTCTCCCGTATCAAAGTGATGGCCAAGCTGGACATTGCTGAAAAGCGTGTGCCGCAAGATGGCCGTATCAGTTTACGTATAGCCGGTCGTGCCGTAGACGTGCGTGTATCTACTATGCCCTCCAGTCACGGTGAGCGGGTGGTATTACGTTTACTGGATAAAAATAACTCCCATCTGGATCTGAATAAGCTCGGCATGACAGCTGCGGTGCAGCAAAGTTTTTCGCAGCAAATTTTAAAGCCACACGGCATTATTCTGGTTACAGGCCCTACAGGTTCAGGTAAAAGTACCACCTTGTATGCGGGGCTGACCGAAATCAACACCAAAGACCGCAATATTCTGACCGTGGAAGACCCTATTGAATATGAGTTAGAAGGCATAGGCCAGACGCAGGTCAACACCAAGGTCAACATGACTTTTGCCCGTGGTTTGCGTGCTATTTTACGTCAAGACCCTGATGTGGTGATGGTCGGCGAAATCCGCGATTTAGAAACTGCCCAAATTGCAGTACAGGCCAGTTTAACAGGCCACCTGGTATTGAGCACACTGCACACCAATACCGCAGCTGGTGCTATCACTCGTCTGGAAGACATGGGGGTTGAACCTTTTTTACTCTCTTCCAGTTTATTGGGTGTATTGGCTCAGCGTCTGGTGCGTACTTTATGTCCGCACTGTAAACAAGCCCATGAACCGGATAAAGAAGAACGAGCTCTGCTTGGTGTGACAAAAAAAGACGGCACCCTGATTTACCGTGCTGTAGGTTGTGAACATTGTAATCAAACCGGCTATCGCGGCCGTACTGGTATTCATGAGCTGTTGGTGGTGGATGAACATACCCGTGAGCTTATCCATAACGGTAAAGGTGAGCAGGCTATTGAAAAATATATTCGCACTCAAAGCCCTAGTATCCGTCAGGACGGTTTCAGCAAAGTGTTAACGGGTGAAACCACACTAGAAGAAGTGTTGCGTGTGACCCGAGAGGATCTGTAGTGCCAGCTTTTGAATACCAGGCCATGGACGCCAAAGGGCGTCGCAGTAAAGGGGTATTGGAGGCCGATAATGCCCGTCAGGCCCGTCAGTTATTGCGTGAGCAAAAACTAACGCCACTGAGTTTAGACTTGGCTTCCCGACAGGAAAAGCTGCTGGCGTCTGGTAAGAAGTGGTTCCAATCCGGCATCAAGGCCAGTGAACTGGCGTTGATCACCCGCCAAATGTCGACCTTGATTGAAGCTGGTTTACCCATAGAAAACGCGCTGCTTGCGGTGTCTGAGCAATGTGACAAAGCCCGTTTGCGCAGCATGATGATGTCTGTTCGTTCTAAAGTAGTCGAAGGCTACAGCCTGGCTGAAGGTCTGGCGGAATTTCCTTATGTGTTTGATCACTTGTTCACATCTATGGTGGCGGCAGGCGAAAAGTCAGGCCATCTGGATGCAGTATTAAACCGGCTAGCGGATTACACTGAACAGCGTCAGCACATGCGCAGTCAAATTATGCAGGCCTTGTTGTATCCGGCTATTTTGACTTTTTTTGCCATCGCAGTGATCAGTATTTTGCTGGCTGCTGTGGTGCCGCAGATTGTCGGTCAGTTTGAGCATATGGGACAAAGTTTGCCCGGTTCTACTTTGTTTTTAATAGCAGCCAGTGACTTTTTACGTTCCTACGGCCTTTTGGTGGTATTGGCCGTTTTTCTGGCCGTGGCGGCCTTTAAAAGGGCAATGCAAAAGCCTGCCTTTAAATTGAAGATGGACACAAGGCAGTTAAAGTTGGGCTTGATTGGTAAAGTCAGCCGGGGTTTAAACACTGCCCGTTTTGCCCGGACTTTAAGTATTCTGAACGCCAGTGCCGTGCCTTTACTCGAAGCTATGCGTATTAGTGCGGATGTGCTGGATAACAGTTACATGCGCCAGTCTATAGCTGAAGCGACCTTAAAAGTACGTGAAGGCTCTTCGCTGAAAAATGCGCTGGAGCAAACCAAATTATTCCCACCTATGATGCTGCATATGATTGCCTCTGGCGAAAAAAGTGGTCAGCTCGATGGCATGTTGGAGCGTGCTGCTAATACGCAGGACAGGGAATTTGAAACTCTGGTGACTGTTTCATTGAAAGTATTTGAACCTGTTTTAGTTGCCGTGATGGCTGGCATAGTTTTATTTATTGTAATGGCGATTCTGCAGCCTATTTTGGCGTTAAACAATTTAGTCGGAGGTTAGAAAATGCAACAACAAAAGGGTTTTACCCTGCTGGAAGTGATGGTGGTTATTGTTATTTTGGGTGTGATCGCCAGTATGGTCGTACCTAACTTAATGGGTAATCAGGAAAAAGCAGCCAGACAAAAAGTGGTGGTGGACATTCAACAGCTGGAGAATGCTCTGGATTTGTACAAGCTGGACAATGGTTTTTATCCAACCACAGAACAAGGATTACAGGCCTTAGTCACCCAAGCGACTTCAGAACCAGTGCCTCGCTCTTTCCCTGAAGGTGGTTTTATTAAACGTCTGCAAAAAGATCCGTGGGACAACGATTATCTGTTAGTCAGTCCGGGTGAGATGGGCCGTATTGACGTGTATTCAATGGGGCCAGATCGTGTTGCCGGCACAGATGACGATATAGGTAACTGGAATCTGGATGCGCCGGAAGAGCAGCAAAACTAGAAATGAAACACCACCGCGGTTTTACATTGCTGGAAATCATGTTAGTGATGCTGTTGCTTGGCTTAATGGCATCCTACGTGGTGGTGAATTTTGTTAGTGAATCCAGACCTTCACGTATTCAAAAAGAAACGGACAGGTTACAGCAATTGGTGCAGGTACTGTCTGAGACCGCTATTTTAAAGCAGCAGGATTTTGGCCTGATGCTGAACGACAAAGGCTATCAGTTTTTGGTCCACAACGGTCAAAAGTGGCTGGAAGTGGCTGAGCCTAAATTTATGCAATTCCACCCCTGGCCTGAAACCATAAGGGCAGAGCTGGAGCTGGACGGCTTAAGCTGGGCTGAAGACAGTATTTTAGGGCAGGAAGAGTTCCGTAAACTGCAGGAGGAATTGCTCGAGCAGCAAGAAGAAGCAGCTGAAGAGAACGATAAAAAAACTGACCAGGACGACAAGGCCAAAGGTCCGTTAAAAGCCCGTGAGAAACCTTTGTTACCCAACATCTATATTTTATCTTCCGGCGACATCAGTCCTTTTCAGTTGGTATTGGCGGATGAAACTGAGCGCCCTTTTTGGTATCAGGCGCTCAAAGGTGAATACAGTATTCCGCTGGTTAAATCTGCAGTGGAAAATGACAGACCATGAAAAGCAAAGGCTTTACCCTGATAGAGTTGCTGATCGCTATGGCCGTGTTTGCCACAGCGGGGGCTGCGGTGATGAAAGCCGCCTCTGAGCATATGAATTCTATTTCTCATCTGGAGAATATGACTTTTGCTGCTTATGTCGCCGAAAATCAATTAAATGCAGTATTTCTGGAGAAAACCTGGCCGCTGAAGAACACACAAAAAACTGTGGAATTTGCTAACCGCAGCTGGTTATGGCAACAGGAGATTCAAAAAACTGCAGATGCTAATTTCAGTGCTGTGATAGTGAAGGTCAGTCTGGCTGATAACCCCGAAAAAGTGGTGTATCAGTCGCAAACCTTCGTAGGTAAAGCCGATGCTGAACGTTAATACTGCGCGTGGTTTTACCTTTATTGAAATGTTGCTGGCAATGGCTATTTTCGCTTTGGTGGGGTTGGCTTCAGCCAGCGTGTTGTCGAGTGTGACAGAGTCTGATGCCGCATCGCAAAAAGCGGCAGAGCGCTTGGCACAGATACAGCGCTTTTTCCTGATTTTAGAGCGCGATTTAGCGCAAATCAGCGCAAGGCAGATCAGGGTAGAAGGCGAAGAACCCGTCAAATCTCCTTTGCTGGGTGACAAACTGATGCTGGAAAGCGAAGAGGGTGGTTTTGCTTTTGTGCACAATGGCTGGCGTAACCCCGGCATGGTGCTGCCGCGCAGCGAAATTCAGGCCGTTGGGTATCGTTTTCGTGAAGGCAAAATTGAACGACTGTTTAGTTTATTTCCGGATGCAGTCACAGGCACTGAGCCCAAAGTACAGCCTTTGCTGGACAGAGTCACAGGTTTTAAAGTGGAATTCTTAAAAGACGAAGAATGGCTGGAAACCTGGAATGAGGAGAAATTGCCCAAAGCAATGCGCTTGACTATTACCCATGAGCAACTGGGCGAAATGCAGCGTTTTTATACCCTGATGAACGGATTAACATGATGCGCCGTCAGTCTGGTGTGGCATTAGTGGTGGTGATGATGATTGTCGCTTTAGTTGTCGTCATCGCTGTGGGCATGAGTGGCCGTTTGCAGTTGCAGTTGCAGCGACAACTGAATTTACAGCAACAGCAACAGGCTTATTGGTATGGTATAGCGGCAGAGCAGGCCAGTATCCGCTTGCTGAAAAGCACGGTAGCGGGTAAAGAGACAGTAAACTTATCGCAGGACTGGGCTCAACTTGGCGCGACCTTTCCAGTCGATAACGGCACTATCACTGGCAAGCTGATTGATTTACAAAGCTGCTTTAACTTAAATAATTTACAGCGACCCGCCGATCAGCAGCAGGTGGGTGCGGGTCAAACGGCTAGCCAAAAAGCCTTTCAGCGATTGCTTGAATTAAAGGCGACGGATTTGTCGATGCCAGCTGAATATTTAACAGCTCGCATCAGTGACTGGCTGGATGCAGACAGTTTATTGCAAATTGCAGGCGGTGCTGAGCAGGACGACTATGCAGGTTTGCAGATGCCGTTTTATACCGCCAATAGTTTAATGGGGTCGGTTTCTGAATTACGGGTGATGCTGGATTTAACGCCGGCAGATTACGAGCTGGTGCGGCCCTGGGTTTGTGTGATCCCTAAAGTCAGTAGCAGCAAGCTGAATCTCAACACGCTGACAGCGGAAAATGCTGCTTTGTTATCGGCTTATATTCCTGAACTGGATGAAAGTGCTGCCTCGGATTTGATCGGCAGCAGACCGGAAGAAGGATTTGCCAGTTTGGACGAAGTTTGGGCCAGTCCGCAGTTGGCCAGTATCAGTGTCACGGACGAGGTCAAAGCCATGATGGCAATAAATTCGAATTATTTTTTGCTCGAAACTACAGTGACTTACATGGATACCGTGTTTAATCTGGCATCTGTACTGGTGATTGATGAGCAACAAAAGGTAAAAGTGATAGCGCGGCGGTTTGGAGGCCAGTGGTGAACGAACAATTAATAATAAGACTGGGCAGTCAGCCACAGCAGCCAATCAGTTGGTTGGTTTGGTCCGCCGTCAATAAAGAGATTATCGCATCGGGGCAACTGGCTTGCGCTGATGAGCTGTCTGCTTTGTCCGAGCGTCTAGGCCGTCGTCCCGTGGTGGCTTTAGTGCCAGCCGCTGATGTGGTGTTAAGTGAGGTTTTACTGCCTGCAAAACCTAACCGGCAAATTATTCAGGCCTTACCATACATGCTCGAAGAAGAGCATGCTGAGGATATAGAGCAGCTGTATCTGGCCTTAGGTCAATGCCAGCAGCGTGGTAAAGAATATTGGCAGCAAGTGGCTCTGTGTAAAAAAGTGCAACTGGAACAGTGGGTCGGTTCTTTAGTGGTTGCAGGTTTTCAGCCTATGCAGCTGTTGCCTGATGCGTTGTTATTGCCTTTGCATCAGGATGGCGCTTCCGCTATAGAGCTGGCGGGGCAATGGTTGTTACGTCAGGGCCCTTGGCAAGCGTCCAGTATTGAACCTGGTTGGTGGCCAGACTTTTTAAGTCTGGCGAATATTGAGTTAATTCACAGCTACAGCCCCTGGCCAGCAGAGCTACTGCAAAATGTGCAGGCGGCAGAGCCTGAATTGCCTTTAGCTTTACTGGCGCAACAATTGCCGGAACAAAAATTTAGCCTGTTACAAGGGCAGTACGCGCCCAAAAAAGCCGGGAATAAAGTCTGGTCATTGTGGCAAAGTTCTATTGTGCTGGGTACATCTTGTCTGGCGTTGTATCTGCTCACTTTAGCCTTTGGGGTCTGGCAGCAAGGGCAAATGCTGCAGCAACAAAGGGCAGAATTAGTGACTTTGTATAAAAGCCGCTTTCCAGCCGAGTCGACCCGTGATATTTCCCGTCAACTGGCACGTAAATTACAAGGCGGGGGCGCTGTTCAGGACAGCAGTTTATTTAGTCTGCTGAATGATTTACAGCAGGAACTGGCGGCAACAACGAATGTGCGTTTAGATAATTTAAAGTACGACCAAAAAAACAGCGAACTGCGGTTTCAGGCTGAAGCAGACAGCTTCCAGCGCTTTGACAACTTAAAAACCCGACTGGAACAAAAAGGCTTTGAAGTGAAACAAGGGGCTTTAAGTAACGAAGGTGGCAAAGTCCAGGGCACAGTAGCGATGAAGGTGAAAACATGAGTCAAATACAACAACTACACAGCTGGTGGCTGTCGCTGCAAAAACGTGAACAACAGTTGCTGCTTGGTGCGGGTGTGACTTTAGTGATAGCTGCTTTTTATTGGTTGGTGTGGGCTCCTTTGCATCAGAGTTATCAGACCCAGCAGCAACAGTTGCAACAGATCAGTCAGCAGTTATTACAGGTCCGCAGTTACCCTGCGGTCTCAGCACAGACTAAGGTTCAGGGCAGTCTCACTGATTTGATTAGTTCCAGTGCCCGCACCCATAAAATTCAGGTCAGCCGGATGCAGCCACAAAATGATCAGATGCAGGTGATGCTGAATGATATTAGTTTTGACCAACTACTGGCCTGGTTGCATGAATTACAGTATCAGCACAATGTCAGCATAGTGCAGCTGGATTTAGCTGTAGCCGATGCGCCTGGTATGGTGCGTGTTCGTCGTTTATTGGTCGAGTCGTAAATGAACTATAAAAAAATAATCCCGGTCGCTCTTGGTTTGTATCTGGTGTTTTTAGTGATCCTGGCACCTGCTGCCTGGTGGTTAAAGCTGGTGCCTTTGCCTTCACAAATTCAGTTAGGGCCAGTCAGTGGTACTTTGTGGCAAGGTCAGATCCAAGCAGTATCACTGAATGGTTATGTACTGCAGCAGGTCAATTGGCAATTAAAGCCATGGGCTTTATTGACTGGGAAACTGGCGTTGTCACTCGATATTGGCCAAATTCGCCAAACCACTCTGCCTTATGCCAAAGCTCAGCTTTCTTATGGTTTCTCAGGATTAACGATTGAAAGCAGCCAGTTACGTTTGCCGGTTGAGCCTATCATCCCTTTACTGAAATTGCGTTTGCCGTTTCAGGTCGCTGCCAGCGGTACTATGCTAGTGAATATTCAGCAGTTCAGTATGGGACAACCCTGGTGCGAGCAATTGGCAGGTAAAGCCAGCTGGCTGGACGCCAAGTTTCAGGCGCCATCAGGATGGATTGATTTAAAAGCTATAGATGCGACTTTAAGCTGTGAGCAGGGCCAGCTGCAAATGGTGACTGAACCTGGCAATCCACTGGCGTTGAATGTAACGGCGCTGATTGGCGAACAGGGTAACTATCAGCTCAATGGCACGCTCAAACCAGACGCCAGCATGCCAAAAGAAGTGCATCAGGCGATGCAATTTGTCGGGCAGCCTGATGCAGAGGGGCGGTTTACTCTGAAATTACAGAGCCGCTAGTCTCCCGGTCTTACTTGAAGGCGCAACTTTGTTGACTGTGTTCTCTCGTCCCAATCACATAGTGGCCTATGTTCATGGGGACTCATTCACTGGTCGCCTCGTTGCAACTTCAATCAATTAGAGGATGTTGCCTGAATATCCGCCAGTAACACCGAATAATCCTCTATAGCCGGAAACTCAGTGATAGCTCTGCTGGGTTTTTGGCTATCCGGGTTGGCGACTGCCAATAAATGACCTATGCCAAAACGTTGCGCTGATTGCAGTATTGGCAGACTGTCGTCGACAAATAAAGTACGCTTTGGGTCGAAACCAAAACGTTGTTGCAGTCTTTGCCATAACTCTTGTTGTTCTTTAGTTACACCAAATTCATGAGTCGATACCAAAGTATCTATGTAACTGGCCAGAGTAGTGCGCTCAATTTTTAACGACAAAGAATCCGGATGAGCATTGGTGACCAAAATAACTTTGCGGCCAGACTGTTTTAATGCCATTAAAAAAGCCGGTGTATCGGCGCGCATCTGAATTTTATCCATCACTTCACGCTTTAGTTCTGTGATGGGCAATGACAGTCTTTTCGTCCAGTAATCCAGACAATACCACTCTATTTTGCCGTTCAGTTCATGGTATTCTGCTTCGAGTTGCTGTTTGGCATCACTCACACTAATACCGCTAAGTTCAGCCCAACGTTTGGGTAAGTGCTCAAGCCAGAAATAGTTGTCGAAGTGTAAATCCAGCAAAGTACCGTCCATATCCAACAACACGGTATCAATTTGTCTCCAGTCCAGCATAGGTTTTTCCGGCTAATCCATTTATAGTAAGGCGATGGCCCATTGTAGCAGAGGCAGTTTTATGGCGCAGCGCGACCGCGACAAAGAAAAACCGCAAATTTTAGATCAAAAACTAGTGGCTGAAAGCCGGCTGTTTAAAATTGAACAGCTGGATTTGCAATTCAGCAACGGTGAACAACGCACCTACGAGCGAATGAAAGGGGGAAGCCGCGGAGCTGTGATGGTGGTGGCCTGCCCTGAACCTGGTAGTTTTTACTTAATACGAGAATACTGCGCTGGTACTCATGATTATCAGCTGGGTTTCCCCAAGGGTTTAATCGATCCGGGTGAAACAGTCGTAGAAGCGGCAAATCGGGAATTACAGGAAGAAATAGGTTTTAAGGCAGGACGGTTAATTCCTTTAAAAACCGTGGCCTTAGCTCCGGGATACTTTAGTGCTACAATGCATATCGTATTAGCGTTGGATTTAACGGCTTCCAGTTTGCCAGGGGATGAACCTGAACCTTTAGAACTGGTGCCATGGCAGTGGCAACAGCAATTTGAACTGTTAGACCAAAGCGATTTCACTGAGGCGCGCAGTGTAGCGGCCTTATTCTTAGCCCGAGATTATCTGGATAAGCATCAGGATGTTTTTAAGTAGGTTATTAGAACCTGTTAAAGAAGCAGCTCGAGCCGCTGGAGATACCTTATGGTCTATCTACCAGAGTGGCGACTATGAAGCCAAACACAAAGCAGATGAAAGCCCTGTCACCAGTGCTGATTTGGCTGCGAATGCGCTGATTTTGCATGCGTTAACTGAGCTGGCTCCTGATATTCCTATCGTTTCCGAAGAAATGCATTTGCTGCCGCTGCGCCAGCGCCAGGACTGGCCACGTTACTGGCTGATTGATCCTATGGACGGCACGCAAGAGTTTATTGCCCGTAGTGGTGATTTTGCCGTCAGCATCGCTCTGGTAGAGCATGGCTGGCCTGTACTTGGGGTCATTTATTGGCCCAAAGAACAAATCTGGTATTACGCCACCCGGGGGCACGGGGCTTTTAAGCAGCAGCAACATTTGATCAACCGTATTCAGGTGAATCAGCACCAATCCGGTGAGTTACTTAAAATTGCGGTCAGTCGACGCCAGCCGATAGAGCATATTCATCAGTTGTTAAACAAACCTGCCTGCTCAGAATTTATAGCACTTGGCAGTTGCTCATTAAAAAGCTGTTTGGTGGCGGAAGGCGGTGCCGACTGTTACCTGCGTTTGGGTCCTACCGGCGAGTGGGATACGGCTGCTGTGCATGTAATAGTCGAAGAAGCGGGTGGTAAAATTCTTGATAGTCAGTTTGCACCTTTAAGCTATAACCAACGTGAAACTTTGTCGAACCCCGATTTTATGGTGATAGGCCGCTCTGAAGTGCCATGGACTGAACTGATCCGCGCCCACAGCGCCACAAGAAACTTAGACTAACTTCAAAACTGGTCGCTCTCAATCTCACCTTGTTTCACCAGTTGTCGCCATTGTTGTTTGGTGATGATGTCGACACTTTCATGTAACTCAGAATATAAAATCACCAGTTGGTTAGCTTCCAGCTGACTTTTCACCTGAGCTACTTTCACGCCCAGACTAATGTCCTGCTCGCCATATTCAGTGCCTTCACGTAGTACAAAAGCTTCAATCAGAGCGTCCAGCGTGTCGGAGGATAATTGTTCGTGGGGGATCAATAACATCAGATTTGTCCTAAAAACTGTGCAAGGTAAGGTGGTAACTGTTGCTCTAACCAATATTCCGCTTTAAAAGGTGTGTTGCCTGTGACAAAACCGACATGACCGCCATGACTGGATAGTATCAACTGCACAAAAGGCGGTATTTCATCGGCTTTGGGTAACACTGCCGGAGATAAAAATGGATCATCTTTGGCATGCACCAATAACAGCGGAATACGCACTTGTTTTAAAAAAGCTTTACCGCTGGATTTTTGATAATAATCGTCAGCATTGTGAAAGCCATGCAGTGGCGCCGTCAGTAAGTCATCAAATTCACGAATCGTTTTTAACGCCAGAATTTGCGCTTTGCTGACCGGTAGAGGGAAGTCTTTGTGTCTGTCCAGCTTGCGCATCATAGTGGCTTTGAGCCGCCCCAAAAGATACTGCTGATACACTTTGCTGCCACCCTGATTAATACGCTCTGCGCTTGGAGCTAAGGCCAGAGGTGCTGATACAGCCACAGCTGCCTTTAATACGCAGTGTGCACCTTGTTCGCCACAATACTTCACCAGTACATTGCCGCCCAAGGAAAAGCCAATAGCGGCCAGTGAGCGACCTGGATAACGCAACTGAATTTGTGCTATCAAAAAAGCCAAATCGGCGGTATCACCTGAATGGTAAGCTCGAGGTAACCTGTTAGCGACACCGTTACAGCCGCGAAAATGCATCAGTACTGCTATAAAACCCTGGTGTTGCAAAGCCTGCAACATGCCAGCTGCATAGTGGCTGTGGATATTTCCTTCCAGACCATGCAACACCACTACTATAGGTTTAGCTGAGGCCAGCTCCGGATTTTCTGTCCAGTTCAGCTGGATATGATCGCCATCCGGCAAGGCCAGCATTTCTGTTTCTGTCGCTAAAGCACGACGTGGAGCCAGATACTTAGCCGCTATAGTTTGCAGATGGCAGTTACGCAGCCACCATGCCGGTTTAAAAGCTGAGGGAAGTTTTACCATTTCAGGGGCTTGCAAAATCAACAATCCTACTTAACAATCAAGGTCACTTTTTCTGGCCGGACCACTACAAGAATGAACAGACGCCAGTTTATTTTCCGCTCTCTTGCGCTGACCTTAGCCGCCAGCACAGGCTATGCAGTATACCAGCATCAAAGTCTGCAAGGCAGCGACAATGCGGCTGTTCTGGTATTGGATGCGTTATTGCCTGCTGTCTTAATGGGAGCGTTACCTGCTGATATGGCGGCACAACAGTTATCCTTAGTGCAGACAAGGGATGACGTGCTGCAATTTCTTGCTTATTTGCCGCACAGTCAGCAGCAACAACTTCAGCAACTGTTTGAGCTACTGCAGCAAGATTTGGCCCGTCTGGCGTTGACGGGACAATGGTTGCAACTGGCAGATCTGCCGTTGCCAGCTCGTCTGGATTTGTTATTTAGCTGGCGTGACAGTTATTTTTCTTTATTACAACAAGCCTTTAGTGGTTTGCGTGAATTGATCTACACTGCTTTTTATGGCCAGCCGCAGCATTGGTTGTCTCTGCAGTACAGCGCCCCGGAGTTTAACCTATGAAAAATCTGATTGCCGACGCGTCTCAGCGGGCTGGTCTTATCTGGATGCGTCCACTTTAACGGCCGACAAACACTTTGAAGCTGATGTGGTGATAGTAGGTTCTGGTGCTGGCGGAGCAATGGCCGCTGAACAATTAAGTCTTGCCGGATTCAAAGTAATATTGCTGGAAATGGGTGCTTTGTACGAAGGCAAAGATTTTAAACAGCAGGAGCGCTGGGCGTACCCTGCGTTGTATCAGGATGGAGCTGGCCGGAAAACTCTTGATCAGAGTATAGGCATACTACAGGGACGCACTGTGGGTGGTTCGACGACAGTGAATTGGACTACCTCTATCCGTACTCCTGAAAAAACTCTGGATTACTGGCGTGCTGAATTTGGCTCCGATTTTACCTCAGAGAATTTGGCCCCTTATTTTCAGCAAGCAGAGCAGCGCTTGAATATTCATCCCTGGCCGGTACCACCAAATAGCAATAATGATAAATTGCGACAAGGCTGCGAGGCGTTAGGCTGGCAATACACGGTGATCAACCGTAATGTCAGCGGCTGTGCGAACCTTGGATATTGTGGTATGGGCTGTCCCATCAATGCGAAGCAGTCGATGCTGGTCAGCACTATTCCAGCCGCTATGCAAGCTGGCGCTATGTTAATCAGCCGGGTATCGGCGCGAGAACTAAAATGGCAGGATGGACAAGTACAGTCTCTGGTGGCTGTGCCTGTAGACTCGTATTTTCATGCTGATTTCAAAATAAAGCTCAGCTTCAAAGCCAAACATTACATTGTGGCTGCAGGTGCTATAGGCTCACCAGCTTTACTGCTGCGTTCTAAAGTACCGAATCCTTCCGGGCGTTTGGGCAAGCATACCTACTTGCACCCCAGTGTGATTTCCGGGGCCTTATTTGAGGAGACGATAGCTGGCCACAGTGGTGCACCTCAATCTATTTATTCTGATCAGTTTGTTTGGCCTTCGAATGGAAAGGCTGGGTTTAAATTAGAAGTGCCGCCGCTGCATCCTGTGTTGATGGCGACTAAACTGACGGGTCTGGCACAATCTCATGCAGCGCTGATGCAGCAGTTTAATCAGTTACAGGTGGTGATTGCATTGCTGCGGGATGGCTTTCATCCGGACAGTCAGGGGGGCACTGTATTGTTATCCGACAATGGCGAACCCGTGGTGGATTACCCTATATCCGATTATCTATGGCAGGGCGTGCAAACTGCTTACCTGGCTATGGCTGAGCTACAATTTGCAGCAGGTGCAAAGTCGGTTTTACCCATTCATCAGGATGCAGAGTTATATCGCAGCTGGCAGCACGCCCGGCAGGCGATCCAGGCTCTGCCCTTGCAAAGGTATCGTGCTACTTTGGCATCTGCCCATGTGATGGGGGGCTGCAATATGAGTGCTGACCCGGCGAAAGGAGTTGTCAATTTGTCTGGTCGTCATCATCAATTAGAGAATTTGTCGGTATTTGATGGGTCGATACTGCCGACAAGTTTAGGTGCGAATCCGCAGTTAACTATTTATGCCTTGGTGTCTGCATTTACTGATCGATTACGAACCTTATTATCTACTTAAGCCATACAGTGTGGACAGTGCTCAGGCTGTCCACAAATCTGTACTATTTTAAAGTCAGCTATCCTAAGTTTTTCCTCTCTGAACTAGAAAAATCCAAAATTTTTGGTTTAATTCATTATTGTAATTATTTTGTTAAAAATGTGTTTTATTTGTGAGTTCCTTAGGCGGTGCAAATAAAATACCTAGTTGCTGAGCGACATGGAGTGATATGTCTGGCTGTATCAGCTGGTCGCAATCTGATATCAGATTGCTAAACTTAGTCAGTCTCCAGGAGAGATACCATGCGTGAATTAACTTCAGAACAAGTTGAGCAAGTTAGTGGTGGGTTAGATAGTGCGGGCGCAGTTGGAATTATAGGTGGTATGGGTGTTGCCAAGTTTGGCTTAGGATGGGCAACTATGAGTGTAGGTGCTGCTTTTGCTGCGGCGCCTATTGTTGTTCTTGCGATGTCTGGCATGGCGTTTTATGCGGGTTACAGGATGTTTCATCACTAGCACTGAGAAAGAAGAGGACCTTTGAGAGGTTCTCTTCTTCCTTTAAAACGGCCCTTAACTAAGGGGTAGGAGCTCGGTATGGAAAGTAATGTTGGATATACATTTCTAGTTATATATCTCCTTTATATGCTCCATCTCGTTTACGATATTCGAGAAAGACTTCTTTTAGGTCAAAAGACTAAAACGATGGGTGGAGAGCAGTCGCTCGCTGACTTTTTGGTGTCGATTTGCAGTGATGATGTTGATAAGGCTGTTAATACTTATAAAACCGCAACAGGTTGCGATGCTGAGGAAGCTAAGGAATTTGTCCATTCATTGAGGAAACGTTTATCAGAGAGACACTCGATGTAAGCTATTTCTCAAACTTCAATAAGTAACTACGACAAATATAGGATTGATATTTTTTGCTACAAGTAGTTTTATTTTCTAAATCGAGTTGGCAAATTATAAACATGCTCTGTATCAGTGATTTGATGACAGAGCATGTGTTTCCAAGTGACATCACTCTGCATGTGAAGTTTTATATAAGAAATAACCAGCATAAAACAAACACAACCCAATCACTAAAGCCAAGCCTGTAAAAGAGATAAAGATCACTGGATCTTTCAAAAATTCTTGCCATATATTCATGATCGTATCCTCGCTATTGACTGATGCTTTGAGTGTAGAAGCATTAGTTTTAGCAAAGCCTGATGTAGATCAAAGTTGGACTTTAGAGTCCTTCTAGCTGTTGGCTTTGTTGATACAGATCAAGAATTTCAGCGTCAAGTTGTTCAGCCGGTGCTTTTATTAGCACTAAATAGTGGTCAAGTAGCTGACTATGAGGCAGTAAATCGTCACTGTGGCTTAATTGATTAAACTGCTGCACTAATAACTGCTGTTCCAATTTCTCAGCGGCCAGTTCAGTACTCAGCAATTGCTGGCGCAGAGCTTGTTGCATCTCTGATTCTAACCAAGGCGATGGCAAAGTACGGCGCAAAGAGCGGATAGATTGGGTCACTTCAGTGCTGAAATGTTTTAACAAATCTTCTAACTGCTTCAGTTGGGTTTCATCGAGGCTTTGCTGCTGTTTATCCAGATACAACAAAAACAGCAGCAAATTAATATTGACGCCAAAGTTGTCCTGCCATTGCAGACATAGCTCCTTTACAGCAGGGTACAGACTCAGGCTGTACTGCCAGAATGATTCAGGGTTAAGCGTTTTTTTGCCAGAATTCTGCACTTTGTTGCTCCCATGCTTCCTGAGCTTCGAACCATTGTTCTTCCACTTCAGCTAGTTCCTTTTGGACTTTTTGTTGCTCTGCCAATGTTTTGGTTAATTCGGCTTTACGAACGGCATCATAAATCCCGACATCAGCTAAAGCGCTTTCAATTTGTTGTTGTTGCTGGTGTAGTTTTTCTTGCTGCTGTTCCAGCTTTTCAATTTTCTGCTTTAACGGTCGTTGTAAAGTACGTAATTCTGCTTCTAAGCGTTTTTGGTCTTTACGATTTTGTGCACTATGTGCAGTCACTATTTCGTCAGAGATTGAGGCTTGGTTACTGGCGCGTTGGTCTTGCTGCAACCACTGATAATAGTCGGCCAAATCACCATCAAAAGGTGCGACTTTGCCGTGAGCCACCAGATAAAACTCATCTGTAGTGCTACTGAGCAAATGTCTGTCGTGTGACACCACTACAATAGCACCTTCGAAGCTTTGTAAGGCCATGACGATGGCTTCCCGCATGTCCAGATCTAAGTGGTTGGTGGGCTCGTCTAATAATAATAGGTTAGGTCGTTGATAGACCAATAAAGCTAATACCAAACGGGCTTTTTCACCACCGGAAAAAGGTGCACAGGGAGATAAGGCTTTATCGCCATGAAAACCGAAGCCGCCAATATAATCGCGCAGCTGCTGTTCTGTTGCATCCGGAGCGAGGCGGACTAAATGCTGTAAAGGTGAATCCTGTGGCCTTAACGTTTCCAGCTGGTGCTGAGCGAAATAACCAATACTGACGCCATTGGCGTACCAGATTTCACCGGCTTGTGGGGTTAAAGAGCCAGATAACAGTTTAATCAGCGTCGATTTACCTGCGCCGTTACGACCTAATAAGCCAATGCGGCTGCCTGGCAGTAGCTGAAAATTAATCTGCTGTAAAATAGCGGTGTCGCCATAACCTGCTTTGACGTTTTCCATTTTTAACAATGGGTTAGGTAAAGAGCGTGGATCTAAAAACTCAAACTGAAAAGGTGAATCCGCGTGCGCCGGTGCCAGCAACGTCATACGTTCCAGTGCTTTGATCCTGCTTTGCGCTTGTTTGGCTTTCGTCGCCTGAGCACGGAAACGGTCAATATACTTTTGCAGATGTGCCACCTGACGTTGTTGTTTTTCAAACATCGACTGATGTTGTGCCAAATGTTCGGCGCGCTGACGTTCGAACTGGCTGTAATTGCCTTTGTATAAAGTTAAAGTCTGATTATCTATATGCGCCGTATTGTCTATCACAGCGTCGAGGAAATCACGGTCGTGACTTATCAACAGTAAAGTGCCGCTAAATGAAGCCAGGTATTTCTCCAGCCACAATACGGCATCTAAGTCTAAGTGGTTGGTTGGTTCGTCCAACAACAACAATTCAGCAGGTTGCATTAACGCTTTGGCCAGGTTTAAACGCATACGCCAGCCACCGGAAAAGGACTTCACACTCTGTTGTTGCGCCGCACCGCTGAAGCCAAGACCATCCAGCAAAACACCAGCTTTGGCTTCTGCTCTGTAGCCGTCTAAAGCATCAATCTGGTGATGCACAGCGGCTAAATCGACACTGCCATCGGTAATTTTTAACTGTTGTAGTAATGGGTAGAGTTTTTCGTCACCTTGCAACACATAGTCCATGGCCGAAATCTCAAGGGCTGGAGTTTCCTGCGCTACGGTCGAAATAGTCCAGCTGGATGGAATGGATACTGAACCAGCGTCAGGTTGCAGCTTTTGTTGCAGTAACGCAAAAAGGCTGGATTTGCCGCAGCCGTTGGCGCCAATAATTCCGACCTTTTGCCCCGGAAATACGGTAAGATCAGCATGTTGCAATAAGCAATTGATACCGCGTCGCAGCTCGACGTTTTGCAGTTGGATCATGGTGTTTTAGCCCAGACGAAAATTGGCTGCTACTCTAATCGCAAAGTGGCGACAAACCAAGAGCGCAAGCGGTTTTTTACCCAAAGTAATTGGGGTTGCAGTGCGACGGCAAGGGCGGAAGACCTCCATTCACATAGCTCACTACGTGAATGGGGTGAGTAAACGCAGCCAACAATGCTGCAGCGTCAAGTTCGCTGGGGCTTGATGCGATAAAAGCCAGATTTGGAGAGTAAAAATATGACAGACAGAAAGAAAAAGCGTTTTATTGCCGGTGCAACTTGCCCACAGTGTAAGGCTGTCGACACCCTGATGTTGTTTATTGAAAATAATGTGGAAAAAGTGGAGTGTGTGCAATGTGGCCATCATATGGCACAACCTGAACAGCAGGTAGCAAAAGCTTCGCGTGCTGCTGAACAGGTGATAGGTGTGTTTAAACCCGAGTAAACCGGGTCACAGAATAAGTATTAATAATGCGGTGGCGGCGGCTCTTCGTCGAGACGTAATATGCCACTGTCGTTGCCCTGACTAATTTTTTCCGCCAGCAGCATCACCTGGCGCTGCAGCTTTTCAATACTTTTCTGGTGTTCATGCAGCTCGTCGTTCAGGCTTTGCACCACATCTTCCTGAAATGCCAGTTTGCTCTCTAAATCAATAAGTTGCTGTTGTAGCTCAACCACTTGTTCTGTCATTGTTTAATCTCCCATACTTCGGCTACACCACTGGAACTTTCACTAATAATCTGATTGTCATTCAAAAAAGCCACCGCATGGATCACAGCGCTGGCTGGCCTGCTATTGAGAATAGCCCTGACTTGCCATTGCTGTAATTTCTTCCCTGTCGTCACATCCCATAAAATTAAGGCTCTGGATGGAGAACCTGTCACCAGCCATTTGCCATTCGGACTAAAGCGGGCTGCTGTAATAATTTGTGCTCTGGATAACTCCAACTGACTGATTTGCTTGCCTGTTTTTAAGTCCCAGATAAAAGCCTGTAATTCACTGCCTGCACTAAAGGCATAACGACCTTGCTGATCCAGTGCCACTTTAGTAACGCGGTTTGGGTGTGGAAAACTATAAATGATTTGTGCCGTTTCGGTATCCCACAGATAGGCAAAATGGTCATTAGAGCCTGTCAAAGCAAAACGGCCGTTAGCGGACAGGTCGACTGAGTTCACATTTTCGGTATGGCCCAGAAATTCGATACGACGACCAGAACTTAAGGTAATGTGCTGCACTTTACCGTCACTTTGGCCCACCAGCATATGGCGGCCAAAATCTGAGACGGCTAAGTCGCGGATAGTCGCGTCTTTAACCGACCAAAAACCTATGTTGCGACCATCTTCCATTTGCCACAACGCAAAGTCTTTGCTGTCACCTGTTAACAAATGACTGCCGCTTGGGCTCAAAGACAAAGATAAAATTTGATTATCACTTTTTTCCTGATGACCCAGCGAATACAAAGCAGTATCGTTTTTCAGGTCCCAGACGGTCACACCCTGATCCAAAGCTGAGACTGCAACCCGCGTTGATTGGTCATTTATGGCTGCGCCATAAGAAGGCGTTTCACTGTGTTGCACTTGCCGCACAGATTTTGGTTGAACTTCTGAGCAGGCAAAGAGACCAAATGCCAGAAAAATCGTCAGATATTTACAGCTATGGGTTAACGTCATTAGCACAAACCGTTAGTATAGGGACGTTGAATAAAACCTTTAAACTTATTAAAACACAATTTTGCAGCCAAACCTGCTTATTTATTGGAGAAATACATGCGTTTATTAACCAAGGTGTCGCTGATTGCGGCTACCGTTTTAACTTTGTCTGCTTGTAACAAAGAAGCTGAGCAGCCAAAACCTTTAGTTTTAGATACTGATGCTGCAAAACAATCCTATAGTTTAGGTGTATCTGCTGGTCGTTTTATCGATACCACTATCAAAGAACATGAGAAGTTAGGTTTACCTTTAGCTTCAGACACTATAGTACGTGGTATTCAAGACCAGTTAGCTGGCAAATCTCAGCTGACTGAAGAAGAAGTTCAGAAAGTGATGATGGCGCTGGAACAAACAGCGCGTGAGAAACAAGTTGAAGTGGCAAAAGCGCAGGCTGAACAAAATATTGCTGCTGGTAAAGCTTATTTAGAAACTAACGCAAAGAAAGAAGGCGTTAAAGTAACTGAGTCAGGCTTACAGTACGAAGTCATCCAGGCTGCTGATGGTCCAAAACCAGCTGCGACTGACGTAGTTCGTGTGCACTACACTGGTACTTTAGTGGATGGCACTGAATTTGACAGTTCAAAAGAACGTGGTCCAGCTCAGTTCCCGTTAAACCAGGTGATCAAAGGCTGGACTGAGGGCGTTCAATTGATGAACGTAGGTTCTAAGTTCAAATTCACTATTCCAGCTGAATTAGCTTATGGTGAGCGTGATATGGGTACTATCCCTGCGAACAGCGTTTTAGTATTCGATGTTGAACTGTTAGGTATTGGCGAAGAAGCTCCTGCTGCAGAAGAAGCTGCGGCTGAGAAGAAGTAATTTTTCACCCAATAAAAAAGCGACCTGATGGTCGCTTTTTTATACTGCAGAGATCAAACTCAGGCCGAGACGGCTTTAGAATGTTTGTTATGTAAGGTTTGGATCAGTTCGTCCTCAAAATCAAAACGTTCAACCAAAGCCTGTCCTAGCATCGACAAATCCCGGTCAAAGTTCTTCGATAAAGTGCTGCTTTCTGCTTCTGCGTATTTATCGTTAAATTCCAAGGCCATATCTGTTGAATGCGCTATTTTTGGGTATAAAGAATCTGCCAGCTGACGGCTATCCTGACCATTCACGGCACATTGCGATACAATTTGTTCATAGACTTCAAAATGACCTGCGGATAAGTAATCCATCAGCAGTTGGCAAAAGTGCTGGATATCAGCCAAATCAGGCAAAGAGTTTCCACTTTTTTTGTCAAAAGGAGGCAATGACGCCAGCTCACAATAGCGAACAATCAGGCGCTGCCTCTCATCCAGCCAATTATCGATAGCTGTCAGGCTGCCACCCCATTTCTGCTGTGCTGACTCTAAACGGGTGTACATATACTTCCCCTTACTCAAGTGACTTACTGCTTCGAACCTCTAATTAAAAGAATTCTCGGATAAAGATCAACTACTTTTTTATTGGTCAGCTCAGTCTTTGGCTCTATCATACGCCTGTTCGCACAAATAAGTGGTGGAGTAAAACAAAAATGATTAAGCACAATGTGACTGCAACAGCCGACCTGTTTGGTCACTGGTTTATTGTCAGCCAGGGCAAAATCTGGCTGAATTCGGTTGATGCTGCACCACCTCTTTGTCGTTATGACCAATTACCACAATTTCTTGATGGTTCCGAGCCTTTGTGTTTGCTTGGTGCTATCGAGGGGGTTGATTGCTATTTGCTGAATTATACCGACAGACCTGAAGCTGAAGAGCAGTGGCATTCTGCCCGGGCTTTATTACAGCAATCTACCGCTATTTTTGAGCATGCCGCCAGAGCCTGTCAGGTGGCTTTATTTTTGCAAACGCACCGCTACTGTGGCCAGTGTGGCAGTTCTATGCATTTGGTGAACTGGGAGCTGGCAGCGCTTTGTCACAAATGTGGCCATCGCTGTTACCCGCGTATCAACCCTTGTGTGTTGATCGCCGTTGTTAATGACAAAAATCAGCTGCTGTTAGCGCGCTCGGCCCGACATAAAACAGGTTTCTTTTCGATACTTGCTGGTTTTGTCGAGTCTGCAGAAACTCTGGAGCAAGCTGCGGTAAGGGAAGTCAAAGAAGAGGTGGGTATTGATATCTGCAATTTACGTTATATGGGGAGCCAGCCCTGGCCTTTTCCCCATTCATTGATGACCGCTTTTATCGCGGACTATAAGTCAGGCGAGCTGGTCTGTCAGCCGGATGAAATTGAAGAAGCGCACTGGTTTGATTTGGATCAGCTGCCGGAAGTACCAATGGTGGCAACCTTATCAGGTCAGGTGATTCAGTATATTGCCCGAGGCGGTCGGTAGTGGCAGCTAGCAGGATGAATTTAAAGCAAGGCACTAATGAATTACAGGCAAATAAAAAGCCACTAACGTGGCTTAAATGAGGTGTAACTTACGTTACCAAGACTCGTTAAAACGAGTTTCTTTATTCTTGTTCTTTACTAGCGCAGGTAGTTTATAACAGATGTATTTTTGCAGAGCAATAGCTTTTTTCAGTTGGTAAAAAAATTGCCTTTGGTAAAAAATAGTGACTGATCAGACATCAGTGATAAACTAGTGATAAATCAAAAGATGGCAGATGATAGATGCAATTAAAAAATGATCGTTACTTAAGGGCTTTGATGAAACAACCTGTTGATCGCACTCCAATCTGGATGATGCGTCAAGCGGGTCGTTACCTTCCGGAGTACAGAGCAACACGAGCCATAGCCGGCGATTTTATGTCGTTGTGTAAAAACCCTGAGTTGGCCTGTGAAGTCACTTTGCAGCCGTTAAAACGTTATCCTTTAGATGCAGCTATCTTATTCAGCGATATTTTAACTATCCCCGACGCTATGGGGATGGGACTTTACTTCGGTGAAGGTGAAGGGCCACGCTTTACCAAACAACTGACCGACTTTATGGATGTGATGCAGCTGCCTGTGCCTGATCCTGAAGTTGAGTTGCGTTACGTGATGGACGCTGTGCGCACTATTCGCCGTGAATTGAATGGTGAAGTACCGTTAATTGGTTTTTCTGGTAGCCCTTGGACTCTTGCTACTTATATGTTTGAAGGCGGTAGCAGTAAAACTTTCTCAAAAATCAAAAAGCTGATGTACACAGAACCTGAAGTGGTGCATATCCTGCTGGATAAACTGACGCAAAGTGTCATTTTGTACTTGAATGCGCAAATTGCAGCTGGTGCTCAGTCTGTGATGATTTTCGATACCTGGGGCGGCGTATTAACCCCACACGATTATCGTGAATATTCATTAAGCTATATGCAGCAAATTGTCTCTGGTTTAACCCGCTTTGCCGATGGACGTCCTGTGCCTGTGACTTTATTCACCAAAAATGGTGGCTTATGGTTGGAAGAAATCGCAGCAACGGGATGTGACGGCGTAGGTTTAGACTGGACCATTGATATTCGTCATGCTCGGGCTCGTATCGGCGATAAAGTTGCGTTGCAGGGCAATATGGACCCGTCCATTTTGTTGGGTACTCCAGAGCGTATTCGTCAGGAAGTTCAGGCTATTCTGGATGGTTACGGTATGGGATCAGGTCATGTCTTTAACCTGGGTCATGGTATTACTCCTGATGTTGATCCGGAAAAAGCGGGTGTCTTTATTGATGCTGTGCAGTCTTTCAGTCGTACTTATCATATGAATACTGAAATCGCAGAAGACGAAGAATAAACTCGTTCGTTGATCTGCCATAAAAAACGCCAGCCTGGAGCTGGCGTTTTTTATGGCAAGGCTCAAAACAAACGATTTAAGCCATTTAAAGCTGCGACCCGGTAAGCTTCTGCCATAGTGGGGTAGTTAAAGGTGGTGTGAACGAAATACTCTATGGTATTGCCGCCATTTTTTTGCATCATAATGGCTTGTCCTATATGCACAATTTCTGCAGCTCTTTCGCCAAAGCAGTGAATGCCCAGAATCTCTTTGGTGTCACGATGAAACAGCAGTTTCAGGCTACCGACACTGGTATTAGCGATTTGAGCGCGAGCCAGATGTTTAAACTGAGCCCGGCCTACCTCGTAAGGGACGCGGGCTGCTGTTAACTCCTGTTCGTTTTTACCGACTGAACTCATCTCTGGTATGGTGTAAATACCAACCGGAATATCGTCAATCAGATAGGTGCTGCAGTTGCCATGGATGATAGAGTTGGCTGCGATACGGCCCTGATCATAAGCGGCGCTGGCAAGACTCGGGTAACCAATCACATCGCCCACAGCGTACACACTAGGGATTTCAGTCTGGTAGTTGTCATTGACCTTGAGCTGGCCACGGCTATCTGCCTTTAAGCCTATAGCATTCAGGTTTAGCTTATCGATGTTGCCGGTGCGGCCATTAGCAAACAGGATACAGTCGGCTTTCATTTTTTTGCCGGATTGCAGATGTAAAATCACGCCGTCAACGCAGCCTTCAATCCGATCAAACTCTTCACCATGGCGGATAGTTACACCCGAATTCCAGAAGTGATAACTCAAAGCATCAGAGATTTCAGTATCCATAAAAGACAACAGGCGATCCCTGGTATTGACTAAATCGACCCGTACCCCTAAACCGCGGAAAATCGACGCATATTCGCAGCCAATTACGCCAGCACCAAAAATGATGATATGGCGTACATCGTCTTTTAAAGACAAAATAGTGTCGCTGTCAAAAATACGGCTGTGTGTGAAGTCGACATTTTGTGGTCGATAAGGGCGAGAGCCTGTGGCCAGAATGATATGTTCGGCGGAGATGATTTGATCCGGGGAACCATCCTGCTCAATGCGAATTTGGTGCGCGTCAACAAAAGAGGCATTGCCCTGAAAGACTTTGACTCTGTTTCGCTCATAAAAACTGCTGCGCAGTTGCACCTGTTTACGAATCACGCCTGCAGCGTGTTTTAAAATATGCGGGAAGGTCAGGTTGGACGATTGATCATCCATTTGAAACAAAGGGTTTTCTTTGTATTCAATATAACGGCTGACCGAATGACGTAAAGCTTTGGAAGGAATAGTGCCCCAGTGTGTGCAACCGCCGCCAACTTGCTGATGGCGCTCAATCACTGCCACAGTTTTGCCACTTTTCGCCAGATTCATCGCGGCACCTTCGCCGCCAGGTCCTGTGCCTATAATAATTGCATCAAAATCGTATGCTTTGCTTTGAGTTGCTTTACCCACCGGGTTATTCCTTCGCTGACTGCACTTATTATATTTAATCAGAAATCCTGAATGAAAGGCGATAAAAAAGGCGGCAAATGCCACCTTTTGTAAGTTTTTATCAAATGCTTAGGCAAATTGTGCCGTTAACTGCTGCCAGCGTTTTTGCTGTAGTTGCAGATTTTGTCTGACTTCCAGCAGTTGATGCTTCAAATCAAATTCATTGTACTGTTGCATCAGCTGTTGTTTCTTCTGTTGTAACAATGCTTTTTTCACATCGTAGTAGGCATGCATTTTTTCCATCAGCAACTCATATTCGTGCTCAAGGCGTTGCATCACCAGTTCAGCATCAGGCAGATGAGATACCTTGGCTTGTGCACGTTTGAGTTGCATCTGTACTTTGGCTTTCTCAATACGATCAGGAGGACAGACTTTTAAATTACGGGTTAGTCCTAACCAAGAACAGCTTTTAATCAGCCATTTGGTTGGATCAAACTGCCACCATTTGATGCCGTTGCGGTAATCGTATTCAAAAATATGGTGGAAGTTGTGGTAACCCTCGCCATAAGTTAAAAACGCTAAGATGCCGTTATCCCTTGCACTGTTTTGATCGGTATAAGGTTGGTTACCCCAGATATGCGCTAAAGAGTTAATAAAAAACGTAAAATGGTGGCTCAGCACTAACCGCAAAACTCCCACGCTTAATAACATACCGATATAACTATCAGTTAACCAACCCAGAAACAGTGGAATACCAAAGTTGGTCGCTACAGTCAGCAACAGATAGTTTTTGTGTTGCCACATGACTATTTTATTGTTCTGCAAGTCGCGTGCATTGCTGTAATCTGCATAGGTATTGCTTTGGTATTCACGCAACATCCAACCTATATGGCTGAACCAGAAACCACGCTGCGCCGAGTAGGGGTCTTTATCGTTCTGATCGACAAATTTATGGTGAACACGATGATCGGACGACCAATGTAAGGCGCTGTTTTGCAGCGCAAAAGCACCACCTATGGCATAAAACCACTGCAAAGCAGGATGGGCGTCATAAGTTTTATGGGCCCAAAGTCTATGGTAACCGGCCGTGATCGACATGCCGCAATAGCCCAAGCATAAAATAGTGGCAATAATCTCTGTCCAGGTAAAACCAACTGCTACGGCATACCAGGGCACCAGAATAGCAGCGACAAGAAAAGTGGACGCAAACAGGATGACGTTGGTCCAGATAATAGGGGGTTTATTCATTTTGGGAACTTTAAGCTTACAACTGTAAGCTAATTTAGCCGTGCAAACTGGCAGGGTCAAGCGTTAAAATGAGTCAGAAGCAAAAAGGAGTGAGCCGTGACCCGCGCCCAACAAAAAGAAAAAACCAGACGCGCCATTATAGACGCAGCTTTTCAGCAGCTGAGTGCCGATAAAGGTTATTCAAGTTTAAGCTTACGTGAGGTAACGCGCGAAGCAGGTATAGCTCCAACGTCCTTTTATCGCCATTTTACTGATATGGATGAATTAGGTTTAACCCTGGTGGACGAGGCTGGATTGATGCTTCGTCAGTTATTGCGTCAGGCTCGCCATCGTATCGAAGCCAATGGCAGTGTGATCCGCACTTCGATTGAGACTTTTATGGAGTTTGTCACTGGTCACAGCAATGTATTTCGCTTGCTGTTGCGCGAGCGCTCAGGCACATCAGCGGCTTTTCGTAGTGCGGTAGCCAGGGAGATTTATCATTTTGGTGCTGAGCTGGCGGATTATCTGCGTAAAGAAACAGATTGTCCTGCGGAGTTTGCTCAGATGCAGGCCGAAGCCATGGTGATTTTAGTTTTTCACGCCGGAGCCGATGCACTGGATGCTACAGCGGATCAACGTAAACAAATCACCCAGCGCACTATTATGCAGTTGCGCTGGATGGCTCATGGCGCTGCCAGCTATGGCCGCAAACCTAAGGATTAAGTTTGCGCAACCAGACACCTGATTCAATATGGTGGGTATAGGGGAATTGATCGAATAAAGCAAAAGCTTTGATTTCGTGAGTTTTGCTCAGCTGCTGTAAGTTCTGCTCTAATGTGACAGGGTTACAGGAGATATAAATAATATCGTTAAACTGACTGACAAAAGCTTCAGTGGCCGGATCTAAGCCTGCTCTTGGTGGGTCAACCAAAATAGTATCCAGTTGTAGCTTTGATAAATCCAAAGTTTTTAACTGCCTGCCTGTGGCCATGGCTGCGCTGACATCTTCAGCTGACATCTGCAACACTTGCAGATTCGTTACCTGGTTCATTTCAATATTCAGCTGGGCTGATTTAATCGAGCTGCGGGCAATCTCTGTAGCAACCACCTGACGGAAATAAGGCGTCAGGGCCAGCGAGAAGTTGCCGTTACCACAATAAAGCTCCAGCAAGTCACCTTTGAGTTGGCTTGAAATATCACAAGCCCACTCCAGCATCTGCTGATTCACTTTGGCGTTAGGCTGGGTAAAGCTGTTTTCAATTTGCTGGTAACTTAAAGTACGATCTTTTACCTTCAACATTTCAATAATATGGTCGCGATGCACCAACACTTTTTGTTTGCGCGAACGGCCAATAAAGTCCAGCGGCCATTGTTCCGCCAGGTCGGCTTTTAATAAAGCAGCTTGTTCGGCCCAATCGTCACTTAATGGCTTCTTATAAATAAGAGAAACCAACAGTTCGCCACTTAAGCCACTCAGGTAATCAATCTGGTATAACTTGTTCCGCAGCGCCGGACGCTTTTTCAGCTCTTCCAGCAGTACAGGCATAAAATCGGCTATTTGTTTACAGGCAACAGGGAAGTAATCAATACGCTGTTTTTGTTTGGTTTCAGAGTCAAACATAATATGGAACAAATCGTCCCCTTCATGCCAGACCCGAAATTCAGCACGTTGACGATAATGGCTGGGTTCGGAGCGGAACAACTCTAACTTTGGCAGAGTATAAGAGGCAAACAGCTGCTCTATACCAGCTTGCTTTTCTGCCAGTTGAGTTTCATATAAATCCGGAAATACTTGCCCTAAAGCCATTGCCTGTCACCTGTTGTCGAAAAAGCGGCCTATTCTAAGGGCTTTTGCCTGAATGTCTATCAGCAAAAGCAAGCTGCAGATAAAAGTAGCAGAGCAACTGCCTTAACGAGCGAATGTCTGGCAAAATAGCGCCAGAGCTTTTAAGGCGGTTTTTCAGAAGATATGGCATGCGTATAGGTTTTATCGACAGTGGCGTGGGAGGTCTTTCTATATTAGAGGCGGTGCGTGTTTTAGTGCCTGCGGATTACTTCTACATGATGGATAACAGGTACCTGCCTTATGGCACTAAGTCGGAGTTATTTATCCGCCAACGCTTAAAGCAGCTGACAGAATATTTGCTGACTCATCAGGTCGATCTGATTGTGATTGCCTGTAACACAGCTACCACTCAGGCGGTGGACTGGTTACGGCAGCAGTTTGATTTGCCTTTTGTCGGCGTAGTACCGGCCATTAAACCTGCTGCTTTATATTGCGCGGGCGAAAAAATGGCATTACTGGCCACTCCGGCTACAGTCAAAGGCCACTATATAAAGCAGCTGGTCGCTGATTATGCAGGCGAGAGTCAGGTGCAATTGGTTGGTAGTAGTGAATTGGTGATGCTGGCGGAGCAAAAAGTTTGGGAAGGTGCTGATGTGAAAGCCGAAGTGGCTGAAGTGATCAGAGAGAGTGGCTTAAATGAGTTTGCGCCTAAAGCTATTATCCTGGGCTGCACCCATTTTCCTTTTTTAGCTCAAGAGATCCGTTTGGCATTTACGAAAGCACCAAAGCTGTTTGATACAGCCGATGCGATAGCCAGACGAGTACAACATTTAGCCGCAGTGATCATTTCTCCATATAAGGAGAAGAAGCAGGATTGTTTTATTGCAACACAAGAACTTACAGAACAGCAAAAGTTAAGAGTCAAACAGATGGGATTTGGCCAGCAGAGCTGCTGGCCAGATTTATATCAGGACTAACTTATTCGTCGTTATCGTCACCGTCTTGGCGTTCTTTGGCTTCACGCACTTTTAAAGTACGCTCCTGAAACGCAAAGTCGTTTAACTTTTGGATCATCTTATTGGCATCTTTCGCTGCCACTTCAACAAAACCAAAACCACGACGACGACCTGTCTGGCGATCTTTCATCAAACGTACGTTGACGACTACACCAAATTTTTGAAACAACTCACGCACAGCATCTTCATTGGCACGGTAAGGTAAATTACCTACATATAAAGTAGCAGTTTCGCCGTCGTAGTTTGTTTTGGTTGCTGCAGGGGCACCAGTGCTACTAAGAGTGGCACCTTTTACTTCAACCAGAATAGGCACCAATACACCACCCAGCACTACACCTACTGTCACTAATACAGAAGCGCTTAAAGCAATATCAGGGGTTAACATTAAAACCAGATATACGATGATGGCTAACGCAGGGTAAAAGGTAAGGATCGTTGTAAATTAGCTAACATAAAGATTTCCTAAGTAATAAAGATGAAAGAGTCAGAGTAAATACATATAAATACTTAAAGCTCTTTCATATTAGCGACTAGTTCTTAAGCAGCCAACTATTAAATGCATAGTTACTGATATTGTTTTTGGAGCTATTTTGCCCATATTGACGGTTTAACCAGCAAACGATCGCCAAAGCCTCAAAAAACTAAGATTTGGTATTGCACGCTGCTAAAAACTCCCTATAATGCGCGCCATGCCAACGGGGTGATGCGAAAGCAGCTCTGGGGTGGTTTTGAAATGAAGTGAAAAATGATGCAAAACATCGCTTGACACGGAGTTGAAAATCACTAAAATGGCCGCCTCGCAACGCGGTGGAGTCGAAAGGCTCAAAAGTGAAGCGAAGCAAGTTAAGCAGGTGAGTTTGATAAATAAATTAAATTCTCTGGCTTGACACAAATTCTGGGAAGTGTAAGATACGCCTCCCGCTGAGCAAGGTCTTAACCGGTTCAGCACTGCTCTTTAACAATAAGCAATCAATCATCTGTGTGGGCACTCACGGTTTAGATTCTGCAGCGAGCAATCGCACAAAGAATAACTATCAGTGAAGTGACTTACATAGAAATATGTTTTAAGTCAGTGATACTGAGCAGC
>NZ_LAMX01000013.1:0-158945 GCF_001275035.1 Rheinheimera sp. KL1 | reverse complement strand
TTTGTGTGACAACTTCACCATAATCCCTCGCAGGGAGGGGAGTCCATACATCTACGTCATACAAGGACAGATTTTAAGGCTTTCTGCCAGCCACTTAGCAACTGCTGGCGCATAGATGGCCCTTGGCATATGTGGATGACTCTAGCCTAGCTGGGCCTGATGTAGTTGGGAAGAGTTAACCAACTAGCATCCATGCAAAAAATAGATGCCAGTTGGGCTTAGCCGTCAGTTTTATTCTGCTGAACCTTCAGCTTCTTTACGATTTTTGCGCAGTGACAGTATCACAGAGGTGGCAATAATAGTCGCTACGACACATAAGGATAAAGCGGTTGGGATCTTCATCAGATCAATCAGCATCATTTTGATACCAATAAATACCAGCACTAAAGCCAAACCATACTTCAGTAAACTAAAGCGATCAGCCATATCGGCCAGTAGAAAATACATAGAGCGTAAACCTAATATCGCAAAGATATTTGAGGTTAAAACGATAAATGGATCTGTGGTAATGGCAAAAATAGCCGGGATGGAGTCAACAGCAAAGATCAGATCCGAGAATTCCACCAGCACCAACACCAAAAACAGCGGCGTGGCATACCGTACCCAGCGGCCATCGACGAAACGTTTGACGAAAAACTTCTCGCCTTCAAGTTGTTCTGTAATGTTGTAACGACGACGTAACCACAAGACGATTTTGCTATTGGCTAAATCAGGTTGTTGCTCAGCAGCCAGCCACATTTTTATACCAGTGAACAGCAGGAAAACGCCAAACACATAAAGTAACCAATGGAATTGAGTAATAAGCCAGGCACCAGCAAAAATCATGATGGTACGCATCACAATGGCACCTATAACACCCAATACCAGCACGCGTTTTTGTAAATCAGCCGGGATAGCAAACACAGTAAAAATCATCAGCCAGACAAAGACGTTATCTATGGCCAGTGACTTCTCAATTAAATAACCTGTGACATATTCCAGAGTTTTGGCTGTGGCTATTTGTTCACCCACAGTGTTATTCAGATACAGCCATAATCCGGCAGCAAACAGCATAGACACCGATACCCAAATACCAGACCAAATGGCAGCTTCTTTGACTGAGACTTTATGTTGTTTACCGCCACCGACCCAAAATAAGTCGATAGCAAGCATGATGATGACCACACTAAAAAATGCGGTCCATAACCAGGGGTTTGCAATGGATTCCATAAAAAGCTCCAAACAGGGTTTGATTCACCGGCTGCTACCGGTATTGTCCAGAACCGCTAGGGCTGGAACTCCTGTTTGAAAGGGATCTTTGCCAGAGCGGCAAAGGTCTTGCTCATCAGTGTGGTACTGACCTGGTTACCGGAAACCTGAAGTTTCGTAATGACGATAAACCAGTAATGAGCTACTCCCCTTTGGGATGGCGCAACTTTAACAAAGCCCGAGTAAAACAGTCAACTACTAAGATGATACAAGTGATCCCAGAAAAAACGGCGACCCAAAGGCCGCCGTGTTTTATCTTCATCATTGACTTCAACAACAAAGCTATCACATAGTCAGATCAAACCTGTCCAGCGTCATCACTTTGGTCCAGGCGTCGACAAAGTCTTTAGTGAACTTCACTTTGCCATCTTGTGCCGCATAAACCTCGGCAATAGCACGCAGCTCCGAGTGCGAACCAAACACCAGATCCACCGGGGTTGCTGTCCATTTCAGTGTGCCAGTTTTGCGATCCACACCTTCGTACATGCCTTCAGTTTTAGCTGACTTGCGCCATTCTGTAGACATATCCAGCAAATTGACAAAGAAGTCGTTGCTTAAAGTGCCGGGTTTACTAGTAAAGACACCGTGTTTCGCACCGCCTGTATTGGCGTCCAGCGCACGTAAACCACCTATCAGCACTGTCATTTCCGGTACGCTTAAGGTCAGCAGATTGGCTTTATCTACCAAAGCCTCAGCAGGAGATAACAGGGTATCTTTGCTGTAGTAGTTGCGGAAGCCATCAGCCATCGGCTCCAACACAGCAAAAGATGCCACATCGGTTTGCGCCTGACTGGCATCAGTGCGGCCCGGTGTAAAGGGCACTTCTACTGTGATGCCCCCTGCTTTGGCGGCCTGTTCTACCGCAGCACTACCTGCAAGCACAATCAAATCAGCCAGGGAAACTTTTTTGCCGCCGCTTTGGGCTTTATTAAAGTCCTGCTGAATAGCCTGCAGTTTTTTCAGTACCTTGGCCACTTCAGCCGGGTTATTTACCGCCCAGTCTTTTTGTGGCGCTAAAGCCAAACGAGCGCCATTGGCACCACCGCGTAAATCTGTACCACGGAAGCTGGCGGCTGCAGCCCAACTGGTGCGAACCAGCTCTGGCACTGTTAAACCTGATGACAACACTTTAGCTTTGAGCGCTTTGATATCCTCAGCGTTGACCAATTCATGATCGACAGCGGGCACAGCGTCCTGCCAAATCAAGGTTTCAGCTGGCACTTCAGCACCTAAATAACGCACTTTAGGCCCCATATCGCGGTGGGTTAATTTAAACCAGGCTTTGGCAAAGGCCAGTTCAAACTCTTTCGGATTTTCTTTAAAGCGCATGGTGATTTTGCGGTATTCAGGATCTTCTTTTAGCGCCAGGTCTGTGGTGAACATAATAGGCGCATGGCGTTTGGTTTTATCATGTGCATCCGGCACTAAGTTCGCGGCCTGACCGTCTTTCGGGATCCACTGAGTGGCACCAGCCGGGCTTTTGGTTTTGACCCAGTCAAAGGCATAGAGATTATCCAGATACTGAGTGGTCCAGGCGGTTGGATTCACCGACCAGGCTCCTTCTAAACCCGAAGTGACTGTATCTTCGGAATGGCCTTTGCCACATTTGTTTTTCCAGCCAAAGCCTTGCTCTTCCAAACCAGCAGCTGCCGGTTCTTTGCCAACACATTCTTCAGGTTTATGCGCACCATGGGCTTTACCAAAAGTATGACCACCCGCTATTAAGGCCACTGTTTCTTCGTCGTTCATCGCCATACGGCCAAAGGTTTCGCGAATATCTTTGGCGGCAAGCAGCGGATCAGGATTGCCATTTGGCCCTTCCGGATTGACGTAAATCAGGCCCATTTGAACAGCTGCCAGAGGTTTTTGTAGCTTACGATCACCGCTGTAGCGTTTGTCATCTAAGAATTTAGTTTCCGGGCCCCAGTAAACAATATCGGCTTCCCAGTCATCGGTGCGGCCACCGGCAAAACCAAAGGTTTTAAAGCCCATAGACTCCAGCGCCACATTGCCTGTCAGCACCATCAAATCGGCCCAGGAAATTTGTCGGCCGTATTTTTGTTTGATAGGCCAGAGCAAGCGCCGGGCTTTATCTAAATTGACGTTATCAGGCCAGCTATTTAAAGGCTCAAACCGCTGCTGCCCACCACCAGCCCCACCCCGACCATCGGAAATCCGATAGGTACCAGCGCTGTGCCAGGCCATACGAATAAAAAACGGCCCATAGTGACCATAATCCGGCGGCCACCAGTCTTGCGGCGTGGTCATAATTTTAGTGATATCGGCTTTGACGGCTTTTAAATCCAGCTTTTTAAACTCTTCAGCATAGTTAAAGCCTTGATCCATAGGGCTGGATTCCACCCCATGCTGACGCAGCGGCGCCAGGTTTAATTGTTCAGGCCACCAGAACTGATTGTCTTTATTCATGCTTTCAGCACTGGCGATATGGGTAGTTAAAGCTAGCGAAACGGCGACTGCTAAAGCCGAGAGTAATGTTGTTTTCCGTTGAAGCATATGCGCTCCCTCCATTGGTTAAAGTTAACCTGCACCGCGATGAACTCTAGACCAATAGAATAGAAAATTCGTTTCTAATCAATTAAAGTGATTAATTGAGGTTTTAGCGATTTGTAAAGCTTTAGGGACAGGGGTTTGGGGCTAACGATCTTTATAGTGAAACTGCCTTGCTTGATTACTCAAATTACACTATATTTTGTACGTTATTTCGTACTTAATAGGACTCTATTGTGGCACGTCTCCGACTTGATCAAGACATCCAACCTCTTTCTGAATTCAGATCCAGTGTTGCGTCTTATATCCGGCAAATTAACGAAACCCGCCGTCCTTTAGTGATTACGCAACATGGCAAAGGCGTCGCTGTGCTGTTGGATGTTGCTGAATATGAAGCTATGCAGGAGAAAATTGAACTGCTGGAAGAACTGCGCACCGCTGAAGCTCAATTGGCTTCAGGCTCCGGAGTTCCAAATGAAGATGCCCGCAGTTTACTGCTAGCGCGGCTGAAAAAATGAATGTGGTTTGGTCGCCTTTAGCTTTGGAAAAGTTGGGTGACGCTGCAGACTTTATTACTCTGGATAATCCAGTAGCAGCAGAACAATGGGTGAATGAGGTATTGGATAAAACAGCACTCTTGAGTTCACTTCCAGAAATGGGCCGAGCCGTGCCCGAACTTCTCTACAGTAATTACCGTGAAATCATCTTCGGTCACTATAGAATTATTTACTGCGTAGACCATGAAGTCCGGATCCTTACAGTGCGTAATTGCCGGCAAATGCTTGGAGATTGGGATGTTTGAATATTAGCCGCCACGAGTGACTAATGAACCTAACCTACTTCCAAAGCCTCTTATTTTCATTACGCACCATTTTAAAAGTTCTAAAGGCAGGACGAACTTTGAATACTTCGATCTTAGATTTTAAATCACCAATCAGTTTATCAAGCTCGCTTCGTGATATCTCACAATTACAGCCGACTATAACTTTCTCCAGATTTAAATTTCCTTCGAAAGGCATGTAATAGTTGCCGTCACTGTCACGTTCTTTAAGTTCAATGACAGTTCTAACTTCTTGTTCATACTCCCAATTTTTATATTTTGTATATAGAGCCTTATCCAGAATTTGCTTAACATTTAGCGAGTTGGCATCGAACTTACTCGTTGAATATTCAACTTCGTGGAAATTATTAGCAAACTCTTTTGGATAACTAAATCCCAGACATATCCCTCGATGACGGTCAGCGTAATGAGCCCATTGGACCGGGCAATTCCATGCCTTAGAAAAACATACAACGCCAACATCATTAGCAATTGCTCTGTGGCCACTTTTGAGTTTGGTTCTGAAATCTGATTTCGATGTATCAAAACAGAAAAATTCGAAAGGGTCATTCAAAGCATCAAGATTTGAAATTTTAAGCCTTCGATGCCTTAAGTTCAGCTTTGCAAATTCCAATGGTAAAAAATGGTTTGAAACATTAGAGACTCTCTTAGCGAAAAAATTAGACTACTTAATTCAATGAAGAACTACTTTCACAAAATGACACCACGCTAAATGTAGACATAGTCATGTTGATAAGAAAGCAAGTTTAAGCCCTAAAAATTTTGTACTTTTCTTTTTTAATCTGGCAAGTACAACTGCCGTTGATTCGCCAGTTTCGATGACTGTGGATGCTCGATAAATCGCTTTTATTATTGGCTTTTTGTTTACTTTTTTTGGTTCCATCTACGGCCCCTTCTTTAATTTCAGCTGGGTTATCTTAGCTATATTTTGTTGAGGCTGGCAGGACATTTTTACTCGTTAACTGCTAAATCATCTGAGCAGTTTGCTACACACCAAACACCAGTAACTGCGTAGTGAGCAATCAAAAGTGAGCGCGGGAGGCGCGAACGGGCGAACGCAGTAGTTGGTGGTGGTTGGGCTGGTTCGGAGAGCGGTTTGTCCCCTTCAAAATCCATTATGTCCATAAACAGAAAACCCGGCATAAGCCGGGTTTTTCTTTGAAAAACAATGATGTAACTAAGTTACATCATGCCTCCCATGCCACCCATGCCGCCCATATCTGGCATTGCAGGAGCGTCTTTCTTCGGCAGTTCTGTAACCATAGCTTCGGTGGTGATCATCAGAGAACCAACAGAAGCTGCGAACTGCAGAGCAGAACGAGTTACTTTGGTTGGATCCAGGATACCCATTTCCAGCATATCGCCGTACACGCCAGTGGCAGCGTTGTAACCGTAGTTGCCTGAACCGTTTTTCACGTTGTTTACTACAACTGATGGCTCTTCACCGGCGTTATCAACGATTTGACGCAGTGGTGCTTCCATCGCACGCAGTGCGATTTTGATACCGTGGTTCTGGTCTTCGTTGATGCCACGCAGTTCAGTCAGTTTGGCAGCTACACGTACTAAAGCCACACCACCGCCAGGTACTACGCCTTCTTCAACGGCAGCACGGGTTGCGTGCAGCGCGTCTTCTACGCGGTGTTTTTTCTCTTTCATTTCGATTTCAGTGGCAGCGCCTACTTTAATCACAGCAACACCACCAGCTAACTTCGCCAGGCGCTCTTGCAGTTTTTCTTTATCGTAATCTGAAGTGGCGTCTTCCACTTGTTGACGGATTTGCTTCACACGACCGTCAATAGCATCTTGCTCACCAGCACCATCGATGATCGTAGTGTTGTCTTTGGTGATCACAACACGCTTCGCAGTACCTAAATCTTCCAGCGTAGCTTTTTCCAGCTCCATGCCGATTTCTTCAGAAATCACTACACCACCAGTTAATACAGCGATGTCTTGCAGCATAGCTTTACGACGGTCACCGAAGCCTGGCGCTTTCACTGCAGACACTTTCACGATACCGCGCATGTTGTTCACAACCAGCGTTGCTAAAGCTTCGCCTTCTAAATCTTCAGCGATGATCAGCAGAGGCTTGCCAGACTTGGCCACGCCTTCTAATACCGGCAGTAATTCACGGATGTTGCTGATTTTCTTATCCACAGTCAGGATGAACGGGTTGTCCAGTTCTACCTGGCCAGCTTCCGGGTTGTTGATGAAGTACGGAGACAGGTAACCACGATCAAACTGCATACCTTCAACCACAGCCAGCTCGTTGGCTAAGCCCTGGCCTTCTTCAACAGTGATCACGCCTTCTTTGCCTACTTTGTCCATGGCATTAGCAATGATTTGGCCAATTTCATCGTCAGAGTTTGCAGAGATAGTACCTACCTGAGCAATAGCTTTAGTGTCGGCACATGGCTGAGATAAAGCTTTCAGTTCTTCAACGGCAGCGATCACAGCTTTGTCGATACCACGTTTTAAATCCATTGGATTCATACCGGCAGCAACAGCTTTTACGCCTTCGTTGATAATGTTTTGTGCTAACACAGTGGCAGTTGTAGTACCGTCACCGGCTTCGTCATTGGCTTTAGAAGCAACTTCTTTCACCATTTGTGCGCCCATGTTTTCGAACTTGTCTTCCAGCTCGATTTCTTTGGCCACAGATACACCATCTTTGGTGATGATTGGGGAACCGAATGACTTGTCCAGAATCACGTTACGGCCTTTAGGGCCTAAAGTTACGCGCACTGCGTTTGCTAAAATGTTGACGCCTTTGAGCATCTTGTTACGGGCTTCATCGCCAAAACGTACGTCTTTTGCAGCCATTTTAAAAATTCCTCTGAATGCTTTGAAATTAAATAAGAAAGTTCGGTTTAGATTATTCGGTGATCACGCCAAGGATGTTGTCTTCTTTGGTGATGACATATTCCTGGCCTTCGATTTTTTCAGTGCGTTCTACGTAAGCACCAAAGATCACTTTGTCGCCGACTTTCACATCTAAAGGACGGACTGTGCCGTTTTCTAAAATGCGACCGTTGCCAACTGCAACCACTTCACCACGAGTAGATTTTTCAGCAGAAGCGCCAGTCAGCACAATACCACCAGCAGATTTGCTTTCAGCTTCCAAACGCTTGATGATGACGCGATCGTGTAATGGACGAATATTCATGCTTTTTTATCTCCTAAAAGCGATTTGAGTTTTAACATTGGGTGTTAAATTTGTTGTGTTTGCTATATGGGGCAATCTCCTTATGAACCCAAGGGCTATTTTTTAAAAATTTTGCGCTTTTAAGTGTTTCTGCTTAGTTTTTGTGCAAACAATTCGTTTTATGCAACAAAATTCAGGTTAAGCAGGTCTTGTTTGCCGTGATGATGAGGATCCGACCATGATGATGGAACTGATTTTGTGTAATTGCCCTGATGCAGAAGTTGCAGAGTGCATCACTCAACACTTGCTGGAGCAAAAGCTGGCAGCTTGTGTTAACGTTTTGCCTGCAGTGCAATCGCATTATGTCTGGCAGGGTAAACTTGAACAAAGCACTGAAATTCCATTGTTAATTAAAGCCAGAAAAGAAGATTTTATCGAAGTCGAACAGGCCATTTGTGCTCTACACCCGTATCAGGTGCCTGAAATTATTGCTATTGCTGCACAACAAGTATTCGCCCCCTATTTACAGTGGGTTCAAGAGGTAACAAGTCGTGATTAAGAGTTTTTTAGTTAGCCTGCTGCTGTGCTTATCTTTTGTAAGTCAGGCACAAAGCACCAATGCGCTGGCAGCCTTGCAGCAAGGTTCGCAGTTTCTGCCGGTAGAGCAGGCTTTTGTGATGGATTTTCGCCAGCAAGAAAACAAGTTGCAGGTGAGCTTCACCATAGCGGACGGTTATTACTTGTATAAAGACAAGTTTAAGTTTGTCGGCATAGATGCTGCCTTTTCTCATCCACAGTACCCAAAAGGTGTGATGATTACTGACGAATACTTTGGTGAGTCCGAAGTGTATTTCCATCAGGTGGTGTTGGATATTCCGTTAAGCCAATTGGGTTCTGAAGCAATGCTCAAAGTGCGTTTCCAGGGCTGTGCTGAAGCTGGCTTATGTTACCCGGTGCAAACGCTGGATATTCCTTTGATAGCACCTGCTGTAACGGCTAGCGCCAGTACAGCTGATGCTGCAGCCGCTTTAGGTATTACGGATAATTCTGCTACAGATGATTCAACAACAACTTCTACAGCACCGGTTTCAGAACAGCTGCAACTGCTAGATAAATTACAAAGCGACAGCACAGTCAAAGCATTGTTTTTGTTTTTCCTGTTGGGTTTAGGTTTAGCCTTTACGCCTTGTGTGTTTCCTATGTACCCGATTTTAACCAGCATTATTGTAGGGCAAGGTCAGCAGTTATCCGGCAAACGCGCCTTTAGTTTGTCTATGGCTTATGTACAGGGTATGGCGATTAGCTACTCCTTATTAGGTTTATTGGTCGCAAGCTTAGGTTTGCAGTTCCAGACCTATTTTCAGCACCCTGTTGTCTTAATCGCCATCAGTATCTTGTTTGTGTTTTTAGCCTTGGCTATGTTTGGCGTCTTTAACTTAAGCCTGCCGGAAAAATGGCAAAACAAAGTAAATAACTTAAGCAACAAACAACAAGGCGGCAGCATTAAAGGTGCAGCGTTGATGGGTTTGCTATCAGGTTTAGTCGCCTCCCCTTGCACCACAGCGCCACTGACAGCAGCACTTTTATATGTAGCCCAGTCCGGTGATTTAGCTTTAGGCGCTTTAACGCTTTATATCTTAAGTATGGGTATGGGCTTGCCTTTACTGATTTTAGGCAGCACGGGCGGTAAGTTTTTACCCAAAGCCGGCGCCTGGATGGATGTTGTTAAAGCCAGCTTTGGTTTCCTGTTATTAGCAGTGCCGGTCTGGTTACTCAGCCGTTTCCTGCCTGCTTATGTGGTGGTCATTGCCGCAACTCTCGTCTTGTTGATGCTGGCTGTGTATTTACACCGCTTATCGCAGCAACTCTCTTCCGGTACTACAGGCCAAAGTATCAGTTGGATGCTGGCCTTAGTGATTGTGCTGGGCACTACAGGCGCGAACTTATGGTATTGGTTACCTGGCGCTACAGTGACAACAACGCAAGTCACTCAAACACAAAATACCGAATTTAAACTGGTGAAAACTTTGGATGAGCTGCAACAGGAAGTAAACAAATCAGCCGAGGCAGGTAAACCTGTGCTGGTCGATTTGTTCGCCGAATGGTGTGTGGCCTGTAAAGAGTTTGAGCACATCACTTTTGCTGATAGCGAAGTGAAAAGCTTAATGGCGCAGTTCACCTTAATTAAGATAGATGTCACCCATGCGACTGAGCAGGATCAGCAATTGCTCGATCATTTTCAGGTTTTAGGTTTGCCAACTTTGCTGTTATTTGATAAAAACGGCAGCGAATTAACGCAATCTCGCATTACAGGCTTCATGGGACCAAAAGATTTTAGCGCCCATTTAGGCCCAATACTGCAGTAAAAATTTCCGCGCTACTCACGCAAAGTCAGACTGGCTCTGACTTTGCCGAAATTTCACAGCTTCATTTTCAACTTCGCAAAAAAGTTCCGCTCTGCTGATAAGACCAGTATTTTGCTGCCATTTGCAACGATTTCACTATAATAAGCGGCAAATCTGCAGCGACAGCTGATCGCTGAACAAAAAAGATGCAATTGCTTTATGCCTTTGGCAAGATAGTTGGCAATTAAACAAGATGACGGGAAATTCGCGCTATATGTCGACAAACTTACGTATTTTGCTGCTCAACGGCCCTAACTTAAATATGTTAGGCAAACGTGAGCCTCAAATTTATGGCGCCGCCACTTTACCGCAAATTGTTGATGGCTTAACTGCCCATGCCAAAGAGCTGAATGCTACTTTGACTCATCTGCAATCTAACGCCGAACATGAGCTCATCAATGCTATTCAGCAAAGCCTTGGACAACAGGACTTTATTATTATCAACCCGGGCGCATATACCCATACCAGCGTGGCGATTCGTGATGCGCTGCTGGCCGTGGCTATCCCTTTTATTGAAGTGCATTTGTCCAATGTACATGCGCGGGAAGAATTCCGTCGTCACTCGTATTTATCCGATATCGCCAAAGGTGTGATTTGTGGTTTAGGGGCCAAAGGCTACCACTATGCACTGGAATCGGCGGTGTCGTCCTTATCAACCATTCCATCAAATTAATTAGGCAACTACGTCATGGATATCAGAAAAATTAAAAAATTGATCGAACTGCTGGAAGAATCAGGCATTAACGAGCTTGAAATTACTGAAGGCGAAGAATCCGTTCGTATCAGCCGCAATGGCCCAATGCAGCAATATGCTCCAATGCAGTATGCTGCTGCGCCAATGCAACAAGCTCCTGCTGCAGCGCCAGTTGCTGCCGCTGCTCCTGCTGAAGCTGCCAAGCCAGTCATCACTGGCCACCAGATGCGTTCACCTATGGTAGGTTCGTTCTACCGCGCAGCATCTCCAACTTCCAAAGCTTTTGTTGAAGTAGGCCAGAGCGTTAAAGTGGGTGATACGCTGTGTATTATCGAAGCGATGAAGATGATGAACCAAATCCAGTCTGACAAGGCGGGTGTGGTGACACAAATTCTGGTAGAAAACGGCGAGCGGTTGAGTTTGACCAGCCATTATTTGTGATCGAATAAGTTAAAAGGCAGACTCATGCTAGAAAAAGTACTGATCGCCAACCGGGGTGAAATTGCACTGCGTATTTTACGTGCGTGTAAGGAACTCGGTATCAAAACGGTGGCTGTGCACTCCACAGTAGACCGTAATCTGAAACACGTGCTGCTGGCCGATGAGACCATTTGTATTGGTCCTGCGCCATCACCACAAAGTTACTTAAATATTCCTGCGCTGATTGCCGCAGCTGAAGTGACCAATGCCCAGGCGATTCACCCTGGTTATGGTTTCTTAGCTGAACGTGCTGATTTTGCGCAGCAAGTGGAAGAAAGTGGTCTGGTGTTTATCGGTCCACGTCCTGAGTCTATCCGTTTAATGGGCGACAAAGTTTCTGCCATTGAAGCCATGAAAAAAGCCGGTGTACCTTGTGTACCAGGTTCTGACGGCGCTGTGGGCGACGACGACGAAGTCAACAAAGCTATTGCTAAACGTATCGGTTACCCGATTATCGTTAAAGCTGCTGGCGGCGGCGGTGGTCGTGGTATGCGTGTGGTGCGCAGCGAAGACGAACTGGTTGAATCTATTGCGATGACCAAAAACGAAGCAGGCACTGCTTTTGGTAATGACATGGTGTACATGGAGAAATTCCTGGAAAACCCACGTCATATCGAAATTCAGGTGTTAGCTGATGGTCAGGGCAATGCCATTCACTTAGGTGAACGTGATTGTTCTATGCAACGTCGTCACCAGAAAGTGGTAGAAGAAGCGCCAGCTCCAGGCATTACTCAGGAACTGCGTAATTTTATCGGTGGTCGTTGTGTGCAGGCGTGTATCGACCTGAACTACCGTGGTGCTGGTACTTTCGAATTCCTGTTTGAAGACGGCGAGTTTTATTTCATCGAAATGAACACCCGTATTCAGGTAGAACACCCTGTGACAGAAATGATCACTGGTGTGGATCTGATTAAAGAACAGCTGCGCATTGCCTCTGGCATGCCACTGAGCATTAAGCAGTCAGACATTGTGATCCGTGGTCATGCTGTGGAATGCCGTATCAACGCTGAAGATGCCAAGACCTTTATTCCGTCACCAGGCACTATCACCCGCTTCCACCCACCAGGTGGCAACGGTGTGCGTTGGGATTCGCATATTTACGCTGATTACACAGTGCCGCCAAACTACGATTCCATGGTGGGCAAGCTGATCACATACGGTGAAAACCGTGATATCGCGATAGCCCGTATGCGTAATGCCTTAAGCGAACTGCTGGTCGGTGGGATCAAAACCAATATCGAACTGCACAAGCTGATTATGACAGACGAGAACTTCAATAAAGGTGGAACTAATATCCACTATTTGGAACATAAACTCGGTCTGAAGTAATCCCCTGCGTACTTGAAGCTGCAGCGTTGTTGACTTTATAGCGCAGCGTTGCAGTCCTCCAAAGCCACCTTCACGGTGCTTTGTTATTTTTACGCCTGATTTTACGCCGCCAAACTGCTACAATTCGCGCCCATTTCCAGAGAGTGAAGAGCAACGCCATGCCGTGGATCCAATTACGCGTAAACAGCACTGAAAAACAAGCCGAGCAGGTCAGCGATATGCTAATGAGCTGGGGCGCGCAAGCTGTCAGTTTTGTGGACGCCAAAGACACCCCTATTTACGAACCAATGCCGGGTGAAGTCTTGTATTGGGAAAATACGGTTGTGGTGGGTTTGTTTGACGCCGAACACAAGATGGACAAGGTTGTTCGTCAGCTGGAAAAAGCAGCCATCTTTAAAAATGGGGTGCAGTACAAGCTGGAACAACTGGAAGACAAAGACTGGGAAAGAGAATGGATGGATAACTTCCACCCTATCCGTTTTGGTAACCGTTTATGGGTTTGCCCAAGCTGGCGTGATATTCCGGACCCAACGGCTGTGAACGTGATGCTGGACCCTGGTTTGGCCTTTGGTACCGGTACTCACCCAACCACAGCGCTTTGTATGGAATGGCTGGATGCACAGGAATTGTCGCAAAGTTTAGTGGTCGATTTTGGCTGTGGCTCAGGCATTTTAGGTATTGCCGCATTAAAGTTGGGCGCTAAGCGTGTGGTTGGTGTCGACATTGACCCTCAAGCTATTGAATCAAGCCTCGCCAACGCTACCCGCAACGGTGTAGAACAACAAATTGAGCTGTATTTGCCCAAGGATCAACCAGCTTCATTACAAGCAGATGTAGTAGTGGCTAATATTCTGGCCGGTCCGCTTGCACAATTGAGCGGCATTATCAGTGCTTATGTCAAACCAAGTGGCTTACTGGCGCTGTCTGGTATTCTGGAAAGTCAGGCTCAGTCGGTGATCGATGCCTATGCGGCAGAATTTGAGTTTGACCCGGTAGCGGTTAAAGAAGAATGGGTGCGCTTAACGGCGCGAAAGAAAGTTTAATGCCTTATCTATAGCCTAATAGCTTAACTGCTCTACAGGCGACCTGCCCGGTCGCCTGTTGCGAACAAACTCATATCAGTACACCCAACGTTCTGGCAGTATCAAAGCGGCGGCTATATAAGCAACCAAAACTGCGACCGGAAAGCAGAATGCCATGACCACTACAAGTGCGCGAATAACCCAAATCGGCTGATCATAATAGGCGGCAAAACCTGCACATACACCAGAAATTTTGCGTTTTGCCTTGTTTACAAACCAGGCGTTTTTGTCGTTTCTCATCACGTTACTCCCCAACTTTGTTAATTACCGCTTTATCCAGCATCCACAGCAAACCAGCTAAAGCCCAGACCACGACAATGTTGATGATAATCAGTGACATGTCCTGTTCCTCCTTCACCGGATTAATCCGTTCAGATTTCGTCTACGGCCCAGCTACCTACTATGCCAAACCATGCTAATACAACCATCAGTGCTACTATTTCCATTTTGACTCTCCTAACCTTTATTTGTGCTTTTGCTGGTACTCACCAACGCTTTGCTATTTAGACTTCGTCAGCTGCCCAGCTTGCAACAATACCGAACCAAGCTAATACAACCATCAGTGCTGCTATTTCCATTTTGACTCTCCTCAACCTTAGTTAGTGGTTTAATTCATCATCAGTTCATCTGTTGATATCTATACATTGCAGCTGTTGTGCCAATTTGAAAATAAATTTTAAACCATTGTTTTTAATGAACTTAATCAAATAAAAACAACAAAACCTTTATAGCTCAAATTTCATTCAAAACACGAAAGTAGTATTTTTGACCATTTTTTAGCTGATTTAAAAACAGCCTATTGAGACTAAACTCAGGCATGCAAATACAGCAGGATGACACTTCAGACAAGTTTGAAAATTGGTAGATCTAAAGGGATCGACAGATACAAACAGGAAAGCAGGAGAGGACGTAAAAAAGCAAAACCCGGTACTACTTAAAACCGGGTTGAAGAAGGAATATCGAAAGGCGGTAATAACCAATGCCAGATCACAGACACCAGGCCAACACTAACTACGGGTAATAAAAATAAACCCAACAACCCTAATGTTAAACTCAGCATCCCTAGTCCACCTTAGCTACTGCAATTACAGTCTCTTTTTCAGTTTCAGTGGTGGTCGCTAAAGTGGTTGCTAGTTCGGCCAGAGCTTTTTGGCTTTGCTCCAGAATAGCAACTTTTAACTCAGCCATTTGCTGGCTCATCAATTCGGCAGCTAACACACTAACGGCTTGTGTATTGACTGAAGGTAAGCTCAGTTCATTGGCTTGCGCTGCTGGAGTCACAGCAAAAGCTGCAGTGGTAACAAGGACTAATGTAGCAAGTGTTTTCATGGTCGTACTCCTTAATGAGTAGTGAAGTTCACTATGTCTATTTCAAGGTGCATGCCATACTGAAAAAATTTACTAAATCACTGATATTTAATGAATTAAATAAAATAAAAAGAATAATCAAAAAAATACACAAAGATTAAAAACAAAAAAGTGGTGAAATTCACCACTTTTTTGTTTTCGAAATTAAAGCTGCGGCACCTTTTTCAGTGCATCCAGCATCACTTGTGGACCACTGGTCGGTAAGTGGCCTATTTCACTTAAATGCCGGCGCCATAAGCGGGCACCAGGTACCCCCTGAAACAACCCAAGCATATGCCGTGCTATATGCCAGAAGCGTGCGCCTTGTGCCATCTGGCGTTCAATATAAGGCAACATCAGCTCAACCACCTGATGCGGCGTGGGCACCACGCGTGGGTTGTTATAAATAGCTGCATCAATTTGTGCCAATATCAAAGGGTTAGCATAGGCTTCACGTCCAACCATAACCCCATCTACGTGCTGCAAATGGGTTAAACAGTCAGCCAGCGTTTTCACACCACCATTGATGGAGATATCTAACTGCGGGAAATCTTTTTTCAGCTGATAGACTCTTTCATAATCCAGAGGCGGAATTTCGCGGTTCTCTTTGGGGCTTAAACCACTTAACCAGGCTTTACGCGCATGCACAATAAACTGGTTGCAGCCAGACTCGGCTATAGTGCCAACAAAGTCTACTAAAAACTGATAGCTGTCGTGATCATCAATACCGATACGACTTTTTACTGTGACAGGAATATCCACTACAGAGCGCATTTCGTTGATACAGGCCGCAACTAATTCAGGTTTGGCCATAAGACAAGCACCAAACATACCGTTTTGCACTCTGTCCGACGGACAACCTACGTTGATATTGATAGCGTCGTAACCCCGCTCCTGGCAAAGCTTAGCACTGTGTGCCATATCCTTTGGATCAGAGCCGCCCAGCTGCACAACCACAGGATGTTCTTCTTCATTAAAGGCCAGATAATCGCCCTGACCATAAATGATAGCGCCTGTAGTGACCATTTCGGTATAGAGCACAGCGTGCTGTGACAATAATCTGTGGAAATAACGGCAATGCCTATCAGTCCAGTCCAGCATAGGGGCAATGGAGAAACGGTGATCCATAATCACAGGCTTTGAGGGGGAATTAGTCGAACTTATCATAAAACGGCTGCCATCTGGTTAATCTGCTGTTTTCTTCGGCTCTAAATACAGAGTGTAGAAAAATCGCGCGAGTATACACCAGACAGCCCGGCATTTCAGCGTAAAGCGGAGTTTGTGGTGATCAGGGCTGAGATTTTAGCAATAACAAGCTATAACGCGAACTTAGCTCCAGCAAAGCTATTTTTCTCTCGCCTTGTTTTAACGGTAGCTCACCGCTACGGACTTTATTACGCTTCAAGCGCAGTAACTGATACCCTGCCAGATAAACCAGCAATTTCCGGCTGTATTCCTCAAACCAAGAACCATTGAAGTGGTGAATACTGAAGTTTTCTTTACCCGGTTCAGGTGTGCAGAAGTAATGACTAGGATAAATGAAAGCATCTTCGGTTAATTGATGGATCTGGTCACTCGCGTAGGGTTTACTCAAACTAAAACTTTGGGCAAATATATCACTGAACAACCCGGTATTCGGTGTTAAATCTTCAGAACCATCTGCTTTGTAAAAAGATTTGCTGTCATAAGCGCTTAGCAACTTTTCAACGACCGCATGACGGGGGGCTGCCCCAATCATTGCTGAGAGTGGCGCTACACGTCCTTTAAAATTCTCAAAACCAATGACAAATCCGTGATGACGAAATGGCTGCAGATCTGCAGTTAACTCTAAGTCGGTATCAAAATAAAATCCGCCCATTTCCCGGAGCGCATAAAGACGCAGGAAATCTGACACAAAAGCCCATTTTTTCGCTGCGAAAGCCTCTTGAGCATAACGATTATTTAAAGCAGCGAAACGCTCATTATTCCATTCGATAATTTCGTAATCTGGTAAAAACTTCTTCCAGCTGGCAATACAACGTAAAGCCAGTTCTGTTTTCGGGGCAGTACCTACCCAAACATAATGAATAATTTTTGGAATAACTTCTGGATTCATGGAGTGCTGTTCTAACATGCAAAGTTACTCATTAGTTTATGCTTATGCTCAAAGTTGACTGTAATCATTTGTTACTCTTTAGTTACAAGACGAAGTCAGGGGCGCGGCATATTAGTTGCTTTGGCGTAGGATAGCAAAGAATTAATTAACCATAAATTAACGACGAAAAATACAAATGAAAAAGAAGGTTTAAGCTAGTTTTCGCCTCGCAAATTTTCGTCTTCGATTCAGAGACTTAAAACAGCGAGGCGAGTCAGATAAATAGCAGACAGAGCGCAAAGCGACTCTGTCTGGCCAACCATTAGTTAGTACGATCTAAACCACCACTAATGATTCCAACTGAAACATCAGTGTTATTATTTAGATGGACAAACAACATTAAACGGTCTTTTTCCAAATCCTGGGCGGTAACGACACCTGAATATGAACCAGCCCCATCACAAGAGGTTAACTCTAGTGCAATGTCAGCGATAGAGTTTTCGTAGCCGGATACAGTACCGCTCACTACAGTACAATCCAATAACTTACCACTTAAACTACCATTATCAGCGATACTCAACTCACCCCAATTCCCCGTCACTGAGCTTAATAAAGATTGCTTTGGCACAGGTTGCAGATTGAAAAAAGATTCAGACATGTCCGTGTCGTACGTGATCTCACCTTCCACAGCCTGGCCCGTCAATTTCGGCACCATCAGTTTTAATGAAGCCTTCACAGCAGTTTTGACTGGCCAGGTAATACCTTGACCTGCCGCGTTCAAGGTAGTGACATCGACAGGTGTCTGATACTCAAAAAAGTATTTTCCACCATTGTTACCGCCTGAATAATAGACTTTGTTGCTTTTGGTAAATAAGATTTTGCCCGTAGTGTTGGCATAAAAGGCCGTATTTAACTTACCGGACAAAGCCAGTTGTTCCTGCTCAGATGCAACAGTATCTAACGAAGCGCTTACAGCCTTGTTACCGTTGTCTAAACCAAACCACTTCAGGTAAGTCACATCATTAAAGTTGTATGACCATAAGACACCTTCGTAGCTGCCCGCTTTGTCGCAGCTGCTATAAGTTAAGGTTGCTGCAAACACACCATTGGACTTCGCACTTAAAATGCCACTGATTTGACAGTTGTTTGCATCAACAGCACTGAGTGTGGTGTTGCCGTCAATTTGGACACTTCGAAAATCGGAGCTAATCCATTGACCATTCAACTTGCTAAGATCTGTAGTATTTTCAACTGGGTTAAATCTATTGCCATTGAGAAAGAAACTGTTACCCATAGACAAAGCCAAACCTGTCATTGAGCTAATCACTTTATCGCTATTGATAGTAAGCGTTGCATCAAACTGTCCTGAATTAACCATAGTTTGATCCGCGAGTTGATAGACAGCCGGAGCATCAACAATCTTATCAGCGACAACATAGTCTTTCACTTTGTCGACACGAGACCACATGGTGCCGTCAGTCTCAAAGCTGACGTAATACATAGTATCGTCGACAACAACAGCTTCGGAAATAGTGCCCTGATTCTCACGCACATAAGTGCCTGCGGAAAACTTGACTGTATTGGCAGCCGAAGGCTCGGGTGTAGGAACTGGAGCTGGGGCCGGAGTAGTTGAATTACCCTGTGATGCAGGTTCAGACGAGCCTCCACCGCCACCACATGCAACCAGTCCAGAAAAAGTGAAACCACAGATCACGCCGAGGGCTAACTTCCTTTTCAACATTGAAAAACTCCATACAAACAAAAAACCTGAGTACAACTGAGGACTGCACTCAAAGGCTATAAAATAACCACAACAACTTAGGGCTGTTGGCAAGAAGGGCAAAGATTCTGCAAAGAAACTTATAACTATAAAGAAGGAGGACCAGATACTTTAAATCAGAGGAAGCTGAGTGAGTACATGCAACCACTGCCATCATATACTTCATCAAAGAAGTAAGTAGACCAGCGGCTTTGCGTCCTGACCTTTCGGAACAGTTTGCCATTTGTGTTTTCACTTAGACTGATACAACAGACCATACAGCCTAAGAAAACGGCGACAATATATACAAACTTTTACACTTAAACAAACAAATTAATACAAAAAATCACTGTTAGATTACTTTTCAACCTTTTAAAGGCACAAAGAATAGGTCAGCCGCAGATAACGTCTTTATAAATCTATGCGCTTATTGCCTTGCGCTCCTCTAAAAACAGCTAGCTACGAAGTGAGACTCTCCGACGCCCTTGATAAAACGAAGAGACAAAGAATAAAAAAGAGGCTCTGGTACATATATGACTTAACTTCTGTTTTGTATCAGGAAATCCCAACTCAAAAGCTGGAGTGAACAAACTTCTGTGATAAACTGCCGCTATTGCTACGAGAGTGGGCTGAGTTATGTCGATTGAATCTTTGGTCACCAGAGCACGCCATATTTGTGATGTGAATGGCGCGCGTTTTACTACCATACGAGAAAAAGTATTCCGCTTATTGGCGGATACTCACGGTGGTATTGGTGCATATGAATTACTGGAACAGTTAAAAGCCAGTGAACCAGCGGCTAAACCAGCCACTATTTATCGGGCATTGGACTTTCTGACTGAGCAGGGGTTTATTCATAAAATTGAATCGACCAACGCATTTTTACTCTGTCATCACTTTGAGCAACATCATCCTGCTCAGCTGTTGATCTGCGATCAATGTGGTCATGTAGAGGAATTACATTCATCTCCGTTACAACAGGAACTTGTAAAATTAGCCTCTGAAAAAGGCTTTTTAATTCAAAGGCAAACTGTGGAAGCTCACGGCAGTTGCCAAAATTGTCTGAAAAAAGCGTCAAACGACTGAATCCGCTTGACGCCTTCTGGTCACACTGGCTATTTTAGTGACTAGAACAGCATAAAATTGTAAATAATTTAGAAAAATTCATACCAAAACAATAAGCTAGACTTGTGTTATAAAGCAGAGCCACCTAATCTTGAAGTTGGCAACGCAATCAGGTCCAGACTTCGAACAGGCTAATTAAATGAATGTTGAGTATGTAAATCCGTTTCTCTCTTCGTTAGTCAACGTGTTAGGTACCATGGCCAATACAAAAATTGTGCCCGGACAGCCACGATTAAAGAAAGATGAACAGGCTCGCGGTGAAGTATCAGGTTTGATTGGTATGATAGGCCCAACCACAAAAGGGTCGTTCTCAGTCACGTTTGAAGAATCTTTGGCGCTGGAAATCATGTCCAGAATGTTGGGTGAAAAACCTGACAGTATTAACGAAGAAGTTACGGACATGGTTGGCGAAATCACCAACATGGTGACTGGTGGGGCGAAACGTATTCTCGGCGAAAAAGGCCATGAATTCAGTATGGCGACTCCTGTTGTTGTGTCAGGTAAAGGCCACACTATTACCCACAAGACGACTGGTGCGAAAATTCTGATGCCTTTTGATTCAGACTTCGGCAAAGTGTTTATTGAAGTCAGCTTCGACGAATAATTAAGGGGTCAGATCACATTATTGGCCAGACTAATAATGTGATCTGACCCCAATTTCATTCCAGATACCGAAATTCGACTCTGCTGGTGATATTACAGAGCAACTCGTAAGGAATAGTCTGTACACGTTCAGCAATTTCCTCTACTGGTAAATCCGCTCCCCATAACAGCACTTCGTCACCAATCTGTACATCAGCCTTGCCAATATCGACTGTGGTCATATCCATAGAAACACGACCCACTATTGGATACCGCTCACCTTTAATCAGCACAGGGCAGCCATTGCTGGCTGCTCTTGGATAACCATCACCATAACCGACTGCCACCACAGCTAAACGGGTATCAGCGGGCGCTGTCCAGGTACCACCATAACCCACTTTGTCGCCTTGCTTCACGTCACGCACTGCAATCACGCTGCTGCTAAAGCTCATCACGGCTTTTAACTGATGGTGCTCTGCTCTGCCCAGCTCCATCGGCGAAACACCGTATAAAGCTAAACCAGGCCGGATCCAATGGCCATGGCTTTGTGGCCAAGCCAAAGTGCCTGCAGAATTGGCCAAACAAAGCTCACCAGCCAAACCTTCAACAGTGTTCATAAAGAGATCGATCTGCTGTTGGGTGCTATCAACCGCCAGCTCATCAGCGCTGGCAAAATGCGTCATCAACCGCATAGGCTGGATCACATTAGCACTTTGACACAACTGCTGATAGGCCTGCAGAAACTGCTCCGGCAATAAACCTAAACGGTGCATACCGCTGTCCATTTTTAGCCAGACATGGATAGGCGCATCGAGCTCTGCCGCCAGCAAAGCGTCAACCTGACTTGGATGATGCACCACCACCTGTAAGTTACTGGCAACCACTTGTGGCAATTCGTCCGCATGGAAAAAACCTTCCAGCAGCACTATAGGTTTGACGATGCCACCAGCGCGCAGCATCAAGGCTTCATCGATGCGGGCCACACCAAAAGCACTGGCGTCTTTGAGCTGTTCGGCCACTTTCAGTAAACCATGACCATAGGCGTTGGCTTTGAGTACCGCCAGTACTTTGCTGCTCGGAGCTGCAGCACGGACTTGTTTTAAATTATGCAATAAGGCCGCTAAATCAATACGGGCCTGTGGACGACGACTCATTAATACTCGTCCTCAAAACGTGCTGTTCCGGCATAGTTGTCAAAACGTGAATAGCGGCCATGGAAGGTCAGGCGAATACGACCTATAGGGCCGTTACGCTGTTTACCTATAATAACCTCAGCCGTGCCTTTATCCGGGCTATCGTCGTGATACACCTCATCACGGTAGATAAACATAATTAAGTCGGCATCCTGCTCAATAGAACCAGATTCCCTTAAGTCGGAGTTCACAGGGCGTTTGTCGGCTCGTTGTTCCAAACTACGGTTAAGCTGCGATAAGGCCACTACAGGCACTTTTAACTCTTTGGCTAAGGCTTTGAGTGAACGCGAAATTTCGGCGATTTCTAAAGTCCGGTTTTCCGATAAGCCAGGCACTGTCATCAGCTGCAGGTAGTCGACCATGATCATGCTCAGGCCACCATGCTCACGGGCCACCCGACGGGCACGGGAACGCACTTCAGTCGGTGTTAAGCCTGAAGCGTCATCGATATACATTTTGCCTTTGCTGTTCAGAAGTTCGATGGCGGAGGATAAACGCGCCCAATCTTCGTCATCCAGCTGGCCTGTCCGCACTTTGGTTTGGTCAATACGGCCTAAAGACGCCAGCATCCTCATCATAATTTGTTCGGACGGCATCTCTAAGCTGAAAATAAGCACAGGCTTGTCGCTGGTGATAGCGGCGTGTTCGCACAGGTTCATCGCAAAAGTGGTTTTACCCATAGAAGGACGAGCCGCTACGATGATCAGATCGGACGGCTGCATACCGTTGGTCATTTTATCCAGATCCATATACCCCGTAGAGACACCAGTTAAACCACCAGCGCTTGGGTTACGGAACAGCTCGTCTATTTTATCTATGGTTTTCGACAGAATGCTGTTGATAGGCTCAGGGCCTTCATTCGAGTTGGCGCGCTGCTCAGCGATTTTAAATACTTTAGTTTCAGCAAAATCTAATAGCTCAGCACTGTTGCGGCCTTGTGGGTCATAACCTGCATCGGCAATATCATGCGCCACTGCAATCATATCCCGCACTACGGCGCGCTCACGCACTATCTCGGCATAGGCCAGAATATTGGCTGCACTAGGGGTGTTTTTGGCAATCTCGCCTAAATACGCGAAACCACCGACGTCTGCTAGTTGCTGATTACGCTCTAAATCCTCAGAGACTGTGATTAAGTCGATCGGCTGGTTAGCTTCGGCGACACGAGACATGGCAGAAAATATAAAGCGGTGTGAACGTAAATAGAAGTCCTGCTCAACCACTTTTTCTGAGACTTTATCCCAGGCATCATTGTCCAGCATTAAACCGCCTAAGACGGATTGCTCTGCTTCAATGGAATGTGGCGGCATTTTTACCGCAGCGACTTGTTTATCTCTTTGCTTATTGTCCATAACACCAGAAGTTCTAGAAATTAGGTCACAGGCTGATAGCGCCTGTCAGGGAGCGATAGCCTACCATTAAAGCATGGTTGAGGGTTTGGAAAAATCAGTAACGCAGAATATTTTTAACGTAAAAACAGGATAAAAGCGGGAAGGGATTGGGCACACAAAACTGTGTGCCCAAAAGGCTGATTAAGCCTCAGCAACCACTACTACTTTGATAGTAGCTGTTACTTCTGCGTGTAACTGCAGTGCGATGTTGAATTCGCCAGTTTCACGGATAGTACCGTTAGGTAACTTCACTTCAGCTTTCGCTACTGCAACACCTGCAGCAGTGATAGCATCAGCAATATCACGTGTACCCACTGAACCGAACAACTTGCCTTCGTCACCCGCTTTAGAAGCTAAAGTCACTTCAGCCAGAGCAGCGATCTTCTCAGCACGAGCTTGAGAAGCAGCTAAAGTTTCAGCCAGTTTGGCTTCTAACTCAGCGCGACGCTGTTCGAATTTTTCGATGTTAGCTTTGGTCGCTGGAACTGCTTTTCCTTGTGGGAATAAGAAGTTACGAGCATAACCAGATTTAACAGTTACGTTGTCGCCTAAACCACCCAGGTTAGCGACTTTGTCCAACAGAATAATTTCCATTGTAATACCCTCTCTGTATACGGTTTAACCAGTCGCTGCTTAGCTGTGTGAATCGCTGTATGGTAACAAGGCCAGGTAGCGGGCGCGTTTGATAGCGCGAGCTAATTGACGTTGATACTTAGCGCTGGTACCAGTGATACGGCTTGGGACAATTTTGCCACTTTCAGTGACATAATTTTTTAACGTAGCTGTATCTTTGTAATCGATCTCAATCACGCCTTCTGCAGAGAAACGGCAGAATTTACGGCGACGGAAATAACGAGCCATGAAATTTCTCCTAACTTAATATTTCAATCTGTTGGGCATGCAACACCAGTTTAGACTGACCGCTGCGGCTCAGATGACGGTTTAAAAAACCTGACACCCGAACTTTGTTTCCCAGTTTCAAATTGTGAGTTTGTTGCGCTAACCCGGCTCCGGCACAGACTACTTGTAGCCTGACATAAGCCTGACGGTTAAAACCGGCTTCCTGCTGCACCGATTGGTGCTCAATCACTAAATAACTGTGAGGAATACCGGCCGGACTTTCGCTGTGGTCGACCTGACGGCAAATAGTGCCAGTCACGACCAGGCTATTGTCCATCTGCAAATTACTCGTCGTTTGCTACCAGCTCATCTGAATCACGAGGAGCACGGTCACGACGTTCTTCACGTACCTTAGCCATTGGTGATGGCTCAGTCACTGCAGTGTTAGTGCGCATGATCAGGTTACGCAATACAGCGTCGTTGAAGCGGAAGTTAGTTTCCAGCTCGTCAATTACTGCCTGTGGCGCTTCTACGTTCATCAGAACATAGTGAGCTTTGTGCAGCTTTTCGATTGGATAAGCTAATTGACGACGGCCCCAGTCTTCTAAGCGGTGAATTGAACCACCAGCTTCTTTGATCGCGCCAGTGTAACGCTCGATCATTCCTGGAACTTGTTCACTTTGATCTGGGTGAACCATAAACACGATTTCGTAATGACGCATTGTAGCTCCTTACGGTTAGTTAGCCTCGGGTGAGCTCGGCCAGACTCGCATAGAGGCAAGGAACGTTCTGGATGGCCGAAGGGGCGGTATTCTAGGGGTTTCTTGCTGTTAAAACAAGCAGCAATACAGATTTTTATTAGGCTAGAGTGTCAATTCAACCTGAATATTGCTTTTTATCTGAAGCGGCCCCATAACATTTCTCAATGGTCAGGAAATAAGCGGGAATTAGGCATGGGTTTCAGAACTGAACGCGACAGTATGGGTGAAGTACAACTACCAGCCGAAGCCTTGTATCAGGCGCAAACGCAGCGCGCTTTGGATAACTTTCAAATAAGCACTTTGACTATGCCTCCGGCTTTTATTAAAGCTGTGCTTAGAGTGAAACAAGCTGCAGCTGCCGCCAATCTTGAGCTGAAGTTACTGCAGCCAGAAATTGCTTCGGCGATCAATACTGCTGCAGAGCAGCAACTGCTTGAACTGGATATGGCGCACTACCCTATCGACCTGTTTCAGACAGGATCTGGCACCAGCACCAATATGAATGTGAATGAAGTACTGGCCACTTTAGCCAGTAAAAGTTCAGGCCTGGCTATTAGCCCTAACGATCATATTAATCTGGGCCAAAGCAGCAATGATGTCATTCCAACCGCCATTCATTTAAGTGCAGCTGTTGCCAATCATCAGTTGATTGAGACGCTGGTCAGGCTTGAAGCTGTGATAGCGACTAAAGCTCAAGAGGTTGGGCATATCGTCAAAACTGGCCGTACTCATTTAATGGATGCGATGCCTGTGACTTTTGCTCAGGTGTTATCCGGCTGGCAAGCCCAAATTGCCCATGCACGGCAGCAACTGGAGTTTGCCCAGCAACAAGTATTAGCGCTAGCTCAGGGCGGCACAGCAGTGGGTACTGGTGTGAACGCCCATCCGGATTTTGCCGCTCTGTTTTGTCAGAAGTTAAGTAACCAGACAGGTTTAGACTTCAGACCCAGCTCTAATTTCTTTTTCAGTTTAGGCTCGCAAGACGCTATTGTAGCTTTATCAGGTGCCACTAAAGTGCTGGCTGTAGCTTTAATGAAAATAGCCAATGACTTACGTTGGATGAACTCTGGCCCACTGGCGGGTTTAGGTGAAATAGCTCTGCCTGCGTTGCAACCCGGCTCTTCCATTATGCCCGGTAAAGTCAATCCGGTGATCCCAGAGGCTGTAGCCATGGTGGCGGCCCAGGTGATAGGCAACGATGCCACCATTACAGTGGCTGGTCAGTCGGGCAACTTTGAGCTGAATGTGATGTTGCCTGTGATAGCCCATAACATCTTACAAAGTCTGGAGCTGTTAAGTTCAGCAAGTTCTGTTTTAGGTGAAAAAGCCATAGCGGGATTTACGGTGCAGGAAGACAAAATAAACGAGGCGTTGTCGCGTAACCCTATTCTGGTGACGGCTTTGAATCCATTGATTGGGTATTTAAAAGCGGCGGATATTGCCAAACAGGCTTACAAAGAAAAGCGGCCTGTGATTGATGTGGCATTGGAGCAAACCAGTTATAGCAGAGCAGAGTTAGAAAAGTTATTGGATCCGGCCCTTTTAAGTCGGGGTTAAAAGTTGGGGGGCAATCTGCAAGGTCTGCCCCCCAACAGATTACTGGCGCTGACGCACAGCTTCAAATAAGCAGATACCGGTCGCGACCGATACGTTTAAGCTCGAGACCGAACCAAACATAGGGATTTTCATCAGCGAGTCACACAATTCGCGGGTCAGACGACGTAAACCATCCCCTTCAGCGCCCATGGCTATGGCCAGAGGGCCATTCAGTTTGGTTTGATAAATTGTCGTTTCAGTTTCACCTGCAGCGCCTACCACCCAAATACCAGCGTCTTTTAATTCACGAATAGTACGGGCTAAGTTAGTCACAGTGATGAAAGGCACGACTTCTGCGGCACCACAAGCCACTTTACGCACCACAGGAGTGACTTTGACTGACCTGTCTTTAGCTGCCACCACTGCATGCACACCGGCAGCATCGGCACTACGTAAAATAGCACCTAAGTTATGTGGGTCGGTAATGCCATCTAAAATCAGAATAAAAGGACTGGATTGTTCAGCGACAATACGGGCTAAATCCTGCTCATTGCCTGATTGCTGAGCACGGGCTTTAGCCACCACGCCCTGATGCTGCGCACCATTGACCTTTTCGTCTAAAGCACGACGGTTGCAGTACTGCACTGACACGCCAAAATCACGGGCGAATTTCAGCAACGGCTGTAAACGCTGATCGTCTTTGTCTTTTAAGATAAAAAGTTCAAGAACATCTTCCGGCGCACGTTCAAATAACGCACTTACCGCATGAATACCAAATACAAAATCTGCGCTCATCGCAACCTCTTTAAAAATGACCGAGCCCGGTAACACCGGGCTCAGTTTAACTATCGGCTAGTGTAGCAAAAACACCAGCGTCTTGCTGTTGTTACTTAGCTACTTACGCTTACGCGGTGCTTTACCTGGCCGCGGACCCGCAGGGCTTTTCGCTGCCGGACTTTTAGCCGCTGGCTTGCTACCTGCTGGTTTTTTCGCTGTAGGCTTTTTACCCGCTGGTTTCTTGCCCGCTTTAGCTGGAGCTGTCTGCTCAATACCGGCTTTACGGGCACCTTTTTTGCGCATCGAGGCTTTTTCTTCCGCTGGTGTCATAGCGGCCTTTTTGCTGGCACTGATTTTACGATTGGACGTCGTGCGTTTTTCCATGCCCACTATGCCTAAATCAATTTTGCGTGCTTCCAGGTTCACCGCCAGCACTTTGACTTCAATCAGGTCGCCCATACGGTATTGCACATTGCTATGCTCACCACGAAGCACCTGACGCTCAGTATCAAAATGGTAGTAGTCATTCTGAAGCGAAGTGACATGCACTAAACCTTCGATGTAAAGATCTGTGATCCGTACAAACAAACCAAAGTTAGTGACGGTCGACACCACACCTTTGAAGCTGTCGCCAATGTGATCCTGCATATACTCACACTTCAGCCAATCTGCGACTTCACGGGTTGCATCGTCAGCACGGCGTTCCGTCATTGAACATTGTTCACCCAAAGGATGAATTTGTTTTTCAGTGTAACCTTTAGGCCCGGTGACTTTCTGACCTTGAGTTTGCAAAATGGCTTTAATAGCACGGTGCAATACCAGATCCGGGTAACGACGAATAGGCGAGGTAAAGTGTGCATAAGCTTCTAACGCCAGACCAAAATGCCCCAGGTTATCGCCCTGATACACAGCCTGCTTCATTGAGCGCAGCATCGTGGTTTCAATCAGCTCTTTATCCGGTCTGTCCTGCAGTTTTTGCAAAGTCAGCATCAGATCCAAAGGTGTTGGTTCCACAGGCAGATTAGCTTCAATACCTAATTCAGCCAGGAAACGTCTGAAGTTGGCAAAACGATCGCCATCCGGGCGCTCATGCACACGGAACAAGGCAAAAGCCTCATGTTTTTCAATCAGCTTAGCGGCCGACACGTTGGCTAAAATCATACATTCTTCAATGATCTTATGCGCTTCGTTGCGGTGAATTGGCACTATCTGTTCAATTTTACGATGGCTGTTAAAGATAAAACGGGTTTCGACCGTTTCAAATTCAATAGCCCCCCGCTCGGCCCGCACTTTCGCCATTTGTTTATACAGCGAATACAGGTTATCGATATTGGTTAAGTTGGCTTCGTATTGCTGACGTAACTTCGGATCACCTTCTAATATGGCGTGAACCTTGTTGTAAGTCAGACGTGCACTGGAGTGCATCACGGCTTCATAGAACTGATAACCATCCAGTTTGCCTTGTTTACTGATATGCATTTCAGCAACAAAACACAGCCGGTCAGTGTGTGGATTCAATGAACATAAACCGTTGGATAACACTTCAGGCAGCATAGGCACTACATGGTCCGGGAAATACACCGAGTTACCACGGTCCAGCGCTTCTTTGTCCAGCGGAGTGTCTGGCAGCACATAAGCACTGACATCCGCTATAGCGACCCATAAATGCCAGCCACCATCGGCTTTGCGTTCACAATACACTGCGTCATCAAAGTCACGGGCATCTTCGCCATCTATAGTAATCAAACCCAATTGCGTTAAATCAACGCGGCCAGCTTTGGCTTCTTCCGGCACTTCAGTGCCATAACCTGCCACTTGCTGTTCAACAGCTTTGGAAAACTCGTGAGGGATCTGATGGTTACGAATAGCGATTTCGATTTCCATACCAGGCGCCATATGTTCGCCCAGCACTTCAATCACTTTACCTACGGCGTTTACTCTTTTGCTTGGACGTTGGCTGATTTCAACCAACACCACCTGACCATGACGCGCTGCGCCTTCTTCACCTGGTGGTATCACAATGTCCTGGCTCAGACGTGGATCGTCTGGTACCACCACACCTAGAGCAAAATCTTTAAAATAACGGCCTACTATAGGTTCATTACGAGGTTCTAAAATGCGGACTATGCGGGCTTCTACTTTGTCGCGGCTGGCAAAATCGCTTTTCGATGCCAGCACCACGTCGCCGTGCAGCAGACGTTTCATTTCAAAGTTAGGAATAAACCAGTCCGGACCACCTTGTTCCAGCTTTAAGAAGCCAAAACCATCGCGGTGTCCTAACACAGTACCTTTAACTAAATCCAGGTCGTCGACCAGACCATAACGTTTGCTTTTGTTAAACAGCAACTGGCCGTCACGTTCCATAGCACGCAGACGTTTTTTCAGCGCAAACATCGCCTCATCGTCTGTCAGCTTTAATTCAGCGGCCAACTCTTCAAAGTAGGCAGGTTGTTGCCGCTGCTTTAAGTGTTCGAGGATAAATTCCCGACTAGGGATAGGGTTTTCATATTTTTCTTGCTCACGCGCAAGATGCGGATCTTTGACCGTCATGTTTTCTCTTTTTCACTAATTCAGCCTGCAGTGTAGCAGTCGCAGGTGAATTTTTCACTACAATGGCCTTTTGGCCCTCGTTAGCGCAGCACCCGGCATTTTATTCGCCAGCTGAGCTAACAGCTGTTGCACCTCTTGGTGCGTTTTGGTGTCGGCGATCACAGAGTGATGCAGCCAACGGTAACAATCTTCCATATCCAAAGGACTGGCGTCGCCTTTGAGCAGCATTTGAGCAAAACGTATCTGCGCTTTTAAATTGCCTAAACCGGCAGCTTCCCGCAGATAGACCACAGCTTTGCTGTTGTCCCGCTGAACAAAACGGCCGGTATGATAATAACGCCCGACTTGCTCCAGCGCTTCAGGTAAGCCCTGAGATGCAGCTTGTTGCATTAAATCCCAGCCGCGTTCGACATCTTTTTTTACACAAACGCCAAAGGCCAGCATATCACCATATAAAAACTGGTAGGCCGGAACTTTCATCACATCAGCTCTGGCTTGAATATCATTCACCAGCTGACATTCGTCTTTTTGCACCCGCTGCAAATGCACATTTTGTTTAATTAAATCCAGCAGTTCGTCCTGAGTATACAACTGCACTACCGCCACTTCCTGCGCTATGACAGGCAAGTTAAGCAGCACCAGAACTGAACTTAAGACTAAAAAACAAAACTTCATAATTACCCCAGGCCATCGATATTTATACACGGATAGATAAAAAACATACAAAAATCAGGCCATCGCAAAAGACAGTGTTCTGACACCAGCATATCCCGTTTAGTTCGCAGAACAAAATAGTCATCAACGCTGCGGCTGCAAGTACGACATATCTATCCTCTAAGTAATTGCTGTTGCAGCTAGGCGACAAGAGTTCTAGTCCTCAGGAGCATAGTTCACTATGTGACTGGGGCTAGGACGTGAAGTCAACAACGCTGCGGCAGTAAGTACGACGAGGATAAAAAAAACGCTGCACATGGCAGCGTTTTTTCTACTTACCGCGGATTAAACGGCAAAAGGATGACGCAGCGTGATGGTCTGAATACGATCCGGGCCTGTTGAAATAATATCAATAGGTACACCAGTGATCTGTTCCAGACGAGTGATGTAGTTGCGAGCTTCTACTGGCAGGTCTTCCAGCTTCTGTACGCCAAAAGTGCTTTGGGTCCAGCCCGGCATTTCTTCAAAGACCGGAGTAACGATCTCGTACCCTTCAGCTGCCATTGGCGGCACGTCAGTGATAGAACCGTCAGCCGCTTTGTAGCCAATACAAATTTTGACCACACTTAAGCCATCTAATACGTCGAGTTTAGTTAAGCAGAATCCAGAGATACTGTTTAACTGCACAGCACGTTTCACTGCAACAGCATCAAACCAACCGCAACGGCGCTTACGGCCAGTGGTTGCGCCAAATTCATGGCCTTTCACACCTAAGTGTTCACCCACTTCGCAGTCCAGTTCTGTTGGGAACGGGCCTGAGCCTACGCGGGTGGTATAAGCTTTCACAATACCTAACACATAGTCTAAGTAACGTGGGCCAAAACCAGCACCAGTAGCAACGCCACCAGCAGTAGTGTTAGACGAAGTCACATAAGGGTAAGTACCGTGGTCAATGTCTAATAAAGTACCTTGGGCACCTTCAAACATGATTTCTTTACCAGCTTTACGGGCTTTATCCAGTAAATCGGTCACATCTACAACCATAGGCTTTAACACTTCAGCTATGGCTAAAGCACTGTCTAAAGTCGTTTGGAAATCAATCGCATCCACTTTGTAGTACTGAGTTAAAGTGAAGTTGTGCAAATCCATCAGAACTTTCAGCTTCTCAGCAAACAATTCAGGATTAAACAAATCACCTACACGCAGACCACGGCGCGCTACTTTGTCTTCATAGGCAGGGCCAATACCACGACCTGTAGTACCGATTGGCTTATCGCCACGGGCTACTTCGCGCGCTTTATCCAAAGCCACATGGAAAGGCAGGATTAACGGACAAGCTTCGCTCAACAACAGACGCTCTTTTACCGGAACACCTTTTTGCTCCAGCATCGCCATCTCTTTTAATAAAGCTTCAGGGGATAACACTACACCGTTACCGATCACACATTTTACGTTGGAGCGCAAAATGCCTGATGGGATCAAATGCAATACCGTTTTTTCACCGTCAATTACTAAGGTATGACCTGCGTTATGGCCGCCTTGATAGCGCACCACATAGCTGGCTTTGTCAGTTAATAAATCAACGATTTTACCTTTTCCTTCGTCACCCCATTGGGTTCCGAGTACGACAACGTTTTTGGCCATGGTTCCTACATCATGGAGAAAAATTAGGCGGGGATTCTACCAAATTAACAACCAAAGTTCAGCGCGATTAAGAAAAAAAAACCAGATATTTTCTTTCTGGTTCTTTTTCAATAACTAAGAGGGATAAAAATAGCTAAGAGGCAAAGAAAAACAGCAGCAAAATACCAGCAATCACCAGTGTTCCACCCACCTGCTGCATTTGAGCTGTGGGTTGTTCTGCGATTTTCTGCAGGTAAGAGCGCCACTTATTTGGAAATAACATCGGCCCCAGGCCTTCAATGATCAACACCAGCCCTAAAGCCGCCCACCAGTAGTCTGCCATTTAACGAATCTCCTTCAGGCAACTTAAGTTGTAGTCCGCCGCATTGTGGTACAAGGCAAAACCAAAACGCAGCCTGTCACCCCGGTAATCCGTTATGATGCCCTGCTGCTTTAATGCTGCAGCGATACGAGCCACATCATCAGCTGCAAAACGAAAAGTTAAAAACTGACCTTGTTGCTGATTTTGCTTATCCAGCAGATGAGCACGATTTAGCAGTGGATGCTGCATTTCATCTAATATGGCGAGGAAGCTGTGCTGCAGGCTTTGGATATAAGACTGCACTTTTTCAACCGTCAGGCTTTGCTGTTGGTACAAGTCAAAGACTGCCAACACCCGGTATAAAGCTGAACAATCCATAGTAGCACCGGCAAAACGATAACCATTGTTGGCGTATTGCACTTGTCCTTGTTTAGCCTTTGCCAGTTCACCAAATTCAGCAAACCAGCCGGTGTAAACAGGTCTGTGTTCACTGCCTTTCGGTACAGCCAGGAAACAACAGCCTTCGCCACCCTGCGCATATTTGTAACTGCCCGCCAGGTAAAAAATACGCTGTGCTATAGCCGATAAGTCGGTCGGCACCGCCATAAAACCATGATAGCCGTCTACGACTATCATTGCGTCTGTGACTTTATCCAGCTGTTGGACCAGACCAGTCAACTCCTTAACCCCCACTCCAGAGTTAAAAAACACTTGACTGAAAAATACCAGATCCGTCGGCTGAGCCGCCACAACTGCCGCAAAACGCTCTGGAAAAGTAGCAAAAGGCTCGGTCGGTACCCGAATGACATTAACTGTGTTTAGTTCTGACAAACGATTGATCTGACGATGAAAACTATGAAACTCGCTATCGGTAGTGACGACTGTTAGGGCTTTGGACCAGTCAAAGCAGCTTAATATCCGCATGACAAATTCGTGGGTATTGGGCGCAAACACTATTTGTTCTGCGTCAGGCAGCTTTAAAATTCGGGCTATGTGGTGCTGTACCGCAGGCACTTTATCACCAAACACCAGATCCCACTTATCATCCACCAGCCTGGCACTGTCATCCCAGTAAGCCAAAGTGGCGTCGCGGGTTACATCGGGCCAATAGTGATGGGAATGGCAGGCAAAATGTTGTTTATCCGGGTTGGCTTTTAAGAAGTGCTGATAAAACTGCTGATACATAGGAAGATCCTTACGAAAGACAACGCAGAGTAACCGAAAGCTATAGGAACAGAAAAGGCCCTTAAGGGCCTTTTCTTATTCAACAAAACAGTGCTGGTGTCAGCTTAGTTTTGCACTTTGTCCGACTTCATATAGCGGAAGAAGTCGTTATCTGGCTGGATCACCATCACGTCGTTTTTGTTCTGGAAGCTATTCTTATAGGCTTCTAAACTACGCACGAAACTGTAAAACTCACCATTTCTGCTGTACACATCCGCATAAACTTTAGCAGCAGCTGCATCACCTTCACCACGCACTGTACGTGAGTTACGTTCAGCATCCGCTACCATAATAGTCACACGGGCATCGACGTCCGCTTTGATAATTTCAGACTGTTCCATACCACGGCTACGGTGTTCTTTAGCCACTGCAGTACGTTCAGCACGCATACGCTGGAAAATAGAGTTACTGATTTCATCAGGTAAATTGATTTTTTTCACCCGAACGTCAAGTATATCTATACCTAACTCTTTTGAACCAGAAGCAGCCTGTTCCATTGCACGTTGCATCAGCTGAGTACGCTCACCCGATACAATTTCCTGAATGGTGCGGCTACCAAACTCAGTACGTAAACCGTTGTTGATGTACTGCTTTAACAGCACTTCAGCCTGAGACAAATTACCGCCAGTGGATAAGAAGTACTTACCAAAGTCGGCAATACGCCATTTCACATAGCTGTCGACCAATAAGTCTTTTTTCTCAGCGGTAACAAAACGGTCTGAAGACGGATCTGCCAGAGTTTGAATACGGGCATCCAGTTTACGAACGTTCTCAATCAGCGGCACTTTAAAATGCAGGCCAGGTTCAAACACCCGAACAGCTTCAGTGTCATCACGTTGAATTTTACCAAAACGAATGACAATGCCACGTTCGCCTTCAGGTACAACAAAGACTGAAGACACTGCAACAATACCCAGGATAGCGATTAAGGCTAATACTAAATTTTTCATCACTTAACCTCTGCCAGTTCTGGTGCTGTCTGCACGGCTTGCTTCAGGACGCAGATCCGGAGTTCTGCCCTCATTACCATTGGTTCTGTTTGGCGCTAATGGGTTCATCGCAGGAGCTTTGGTATCGCCACTGTTATTAATCATTTTGTCCAAAGGTAAATACATAATGTTATTACCATTTTTTACATCAACCAGTACTTTAGAGCTATTGCCGTATACCTGCTCCATTGTCTCTAAGTACATACGATCACGAGTCACTTGTGGCGCAGCCAGGTATTCAGGTAACAGTTTCTCGAAACGAGCCACTTCACCCTGAGCTTTTAACAAGGTCTGTTGTTTATAAGCTTCAGCTTCCTGCATCATCCGATTCACCTGACCACGGGCACGCGGTTCGATTTCACGGGCATAAGCTTCAGCCTCACGAATGTAACGTTGCTCATCTTCCTGCGCCGCTATCGCATCATCAAAAGCTTCTTTCACTTCTTCTGGTGGACGGGCATCACGGAAGTTGACATCCACTAATTCTAAACCCATGGCATAAGGAGAGATGATTTGTTCTAACTCAGTTCTGGTGTTTTGACGAATCACTTCACGGCCTTTGGTCAGTACATCATCCATAATGGAATGACCTACCACATAACGTAAGGCGGCGTCTGTCGCTTCACGTAAGCTGCTGTCTGCATCGACCACAGAGAACTTGTAAGCGCGGGCATCAAACACACGGTACTGGATTTCAAAAGTGACACGGACCAGGTTTTGATCCTGAGTCAGCATAAAACCGTCGGTACGTAATGAACGCACGCTGGTCACATCCACCGGAGTGACTGTATCGATAAAAGTCGGTTTCCAGTGAATACCAGGCATCACTTCAGAGTGATACTGACCAAAACGTAAGATCAAACCCCGTTCTGATTCTTTAATGGTGTAAAAGCCACTAAAGGCCCAGACCAGTAAAGCTACCACAGCTATTAATATCAGTGCGGCTGAGCCACCACTGTTATTGCTGTTGCTGCTGGTGTTTTTATTGCCACCAAAGATACCACCGAACTTTTTGCTTAAGTTACGGAATACTTCATCTAAATCGGGCGGGCCCTGATCACGACCACCTTGTTTCCAAGGGTCGTTGTCTTTGCCATTATTGCCCGGCTCGTTCCAAGCCATGCTTCACTCCATCTCTAGTTGTGATATTGAAACTAATGTATCAAAAAAAGCTTCGTGCTGACGATAAAAAACTAAGGACTGACGATATAGTTTTGTAACAGTCCATCACTTTGTTTCAGTAAACGCGCCCACTGAGCTTTTGATAAGACGATTCTAAGCTGGGTTTCCCCCAGATCAGTAAAAGATTCTGTCTGAACCGCAGAGAGTTCGTGTAACCGAGCCCGCCATAGAGCGGCATCTGCAGGCAGTTTTAAATCCAGCTGCATATAGTCATCCGCCAGTCGTTCGCGGATCACCTGCAACAGCAACTCTATACCTAACCCCTGCTTCGCTGATATGTAGACGGCTATAGGTTCTGCTTGTTCATTGTATTCTATACGGGCTTGTTGCTCAGTCTGGTCAATTTTATTAAACACCAGTAACTGAGGCACCTGATCGGCGTCAATTTCATGTAACACCAGTTGCACTTGTTTGATATTGTCCGCCATCCGCTGGTCGGCTACATCTATCACATGCAGTTGCAAATCCGCATCCCGGCTTTCCTGCAAAGTGGATTTAAAAGCTGCCACTAAGTCATGAGGTAAATGACGGATAAAACCCACAGTATCGGCAAAGATAATAGAACCAAACTCTGGCAGTTTCACTTGCCGTAGTGTTGGGTCCAGCGTTGCAAACAGCTGATCGGCTGCATAAACATCCGCACTGGTCAGGCGATTAAATAAAGTAGATTTACCAGCGTTGGTATAGCCGACTAAAGACACTACAGGAATTTCAGCACGTTGTCTGGCCTTGCGGCCTTGCTCACGCTGTTTACCGACTTTATCCAGCTTCAGTAACAAAGCTGTGATTTTCTCCCGCACCAAACGCCTATCTGTTTCAAGACGGGTTTCACCCGGGCCTCTCATGCCAATGCCACCTTTTTGCCGCTCAGCATTGTCCCAGCCGCGCACTAAACGCGACGACAAATGTTTTAGCTGCGCCAGTTCAACCTGCAGTTTACCTTCGTAGCTGCGGGCGCGCTGGGCAAAAATATCCAGGATCAAGGTGGTACGATCAATAACCCGGCACTGACAAAGCAGTTCCAGGTTACGGGTTTGAGCAGGGGTTAAAGCGTGATTAAAAATAATCAGATCGACTTGTAGCTCAGCGACAGCTTGCGCTAGTTCTGCCGCTTTGCCACTGCCAAGAAAAAACTTAGCATCAATCGAACTACGGTTGGCGGTCATCACAGCACGTGATTGAACTCCAGCCGAGGACACAAGCATCTCCAGCTCCTGCAAATCTTCGCTGGCGCTGTCTTGTGAAAGATAGATATGCACAAGGATCGCTTGCTCGGCCACCATTTCGCTGTCAAACAAGCTTAAGAATTCCCGATTATTCCATCTCGTCCATTTCGCCTGTGCCTGTACCATGGCTAGCCATAGTATTGACAGCGCGAGCTGGGACTACAGTAGAAATGGCATGTTTGTAGACCATTTGGCTGACTGTGTTTTTCAGAAGGATCACAAATTGATCAAAAGACTCGATTTGTCCCTGCAATTTAATACCGTTCACCAGATAAATAGATACTGGGATACGCTCACGTCTTAAAGTATTTAAAAACGGGTCTTGTAACGATTGGCCCTTTGCCATTTTCGCTTTCCTTATTTCTAATTATGGTTCTCTATATATGGATTATTATATTATTTTCAAGTCGTTAAATAACAACTTTTTTTCAATTATCTTTAACTAGCTTAGCGAAGTTAAAATGGCTTGCAAGTTTTCGGCCTGTTTGTCTTCAGTTTTTAACCAATTTAATTCAGGCCAGCTGCGTAACCAGGTTAGTTGCCGTTTCGCCAGTTGACGAGTAGCGGCAATTCCCTGCTCGATCATCTCCAGCTCAGACAGCTGTCCTTGCAGGTGCAACCACATCTGACGGTAGCCCACACAACGCATCGAAGGTAAATCCAAATGCAAATCAGGTCGTTGCATCAGAGTTTTTACTTCTTCAGCAAAACCAGAAGCTAGCATTTGCCGGAATCTGACAGCTATACGTTGGTGAAGTTCAGAGCGATCTGTCGGATTGATAGCAAATTGTTGCACCTGATATGGAAAAGGCTCACCTTTTTGCTCTGTCAATTCAGTTAAACTCTTACCAGTTAACCGGTAGACCTCTACAGCCCTGTTGACCCGCTGTGGGTCATTCGGATGAATACGGGCCGCCGACACCGGATCAAACTCTGCCAATTGCTGATGCAAATAGCCCCAACCGTGCTCTGCCGCTTCAGTTTCAATCTGTTGCCGTATCTCCGGGTCCGCTTCAGGCAAAGGCGATATGCCCTGTAACAGAGTGCGGAAATACAACATAGTACCGCCAACCAGAATAGCGGTTTTCCCTCTGTTGTGAATATCAGCAATAAGTCGTAATGCGTCGTTACGAAAATCTGCAGCCGAATAAGCAAAAGCCGGATCCAGAATATCAATTAAGTGGTGAGGTGCGTCTAAAAGCTCGGCTGCAGTGGGTTTGGCGGTACCAATATCCATGCCCTTATAAATTAAAGCGCTGTCGACGCTAATCAATTCTGACGGGATGCTTTTATACAGATCTATGGCCAGTGCAGTTTTGCCACTGGCAGTAGGCCCCATTAAAAATATGACTTTAGGATCCATCTGAGTCCTGCAATAGCTGAATTGAAGCTGTTAAATCCAATGGCACGGCAGACCAATGTGGCCCTTGCTGACTTAACAATGGAAAATGTTTCATTAAAGCAGAGGCTAGCAGTAATTCTGAGCCTAATAACTGCTGCAACAATAAGCTTAGCAGTTGTATATCTTGCTGCTGTAACCAGCCTTGCCACCATAAAGGTAACCACTGCGCTACTGCACTTTGTCGCAACCAGGTCGGCACAGCTCTGACAATTAAAGTTTGATTACTGATTAAAAAATCAAAACCCAAATGGCTTAATAAATCCGCTTTGCTGAGCAACAACTCTTGCTCTGTTTGTTGTAGCGTTAAGCGTACTGGCATCAATAAAGGTAAAGGCTCTGCACCTTGTTCCAGCCATAATCTGGCGCTGCTCAGCGCTATATCGACTAACCAGAGTTGATCTGAGCCAGAGCAGAGCAAATAACGATTCTGGCTTATCAGAGCATCGTGTCGTACAACAGACACTGATTGCTCCACCCGCTGAGTTTTTTCAGCAAAGACCGGCCAGCTTTGTGCTGCAGGTTGTGCTACCGCAGGTCGATAAGGTTGACCTGCATAAGCTGAATGTCTGGCAGCATAAGAAGGAGCTGTGGCAGAACGCTGAACAGGTTCAGATCTGGTTTTTAGTGCTGAAGCTTCCGGCATAGCAAAGGCAGAAGGTTCTGCTGGTACTACAACCTCACGACTCTGTTGCTGCGGCTCTAACTGCAGTAACGCGTCAGTTAATGCCGAGGCAACAAAATCGTGTACTAAACGAGCCTGATGGAACCGAACTTCATGCTTGGCCGGATGCACATTGACATCCACCTGACGTGGATTAATGTCCAGATAGAGTACAAAAGCCGGTTGCTGTTCAGCACTTAGCATAGAGCCATAAGCCTGACGTATCGCATGATTGAGTAACTTATCTTTCATCATACGGCCGTTGACATAGCTGTACTGACATTGCAGTTGCTCTTTACAGGCTGAGGGTTGCAACACCCAGCCCCAAAGCTTTAAGTCGTCATAAGCGACTTCAACAAAAGCAGCCTGTTCCAGAAAGTTTTTGCCACACAAAGCGGCTACGCGTTTTTGCTGCGCTTCGCGGCTATCGGCTTTTTTCAGCTGTCGTACTGTTTGACCGTTATGAATTAAAGTCCAACTGACATCAAAACGGCTTAATGCTAAACGTTTCACCAACTCATCAATATGCGCAAACTCGGTTTTGTCGCTGCGCAAAAACTTACGCCGGGCCGGAGTATTAAAAAACAGATCCAGCACTTCAATACTACTGCCATCCGGATGAGCTGCAGGTTTAATTTGTACCTGCATATCACGGCCCTCGGCACAGGCTTGCCAGGCTTTATCCTGAGCCGCTGGTTTTGACGTTAACGTCAGACGGGAAACAGAGCTGATAGAAGCCAAAGCTTCCCCCCTGAAGCCCAGACTGACTATTTGTTCCAAATCATCCAGAGAGCTTATTTTACTGGTGGCATGTCGACTTAGAGCCAGGCCTAACTCAGCTTCAGCTATGCCAGAGCCATTATCACGAATAAGGATTTTTTTGCTGCCACCACGCTCAATCTCAATCAGAATTTGATCGGCACCAGCATCCAGGCTGTTTTCGACCAGCTCTTTGACGACAGAGGCAGGACGTTCTACCACTTCGCCTGCAGCAATCTGGTTAGCCAGTTGAGGAGGTAAAATTTGAATAGGCATCAGGGGATCCGCAATACCTGACCAATCAGAATGTTGTCACTTTTCAGATTATTGTGCCTGCGAAGTTCAGCCATGCTGACTCCATACTGTTTCGCCACTCTGGATAAAGACTCACCCCGTTTTACTTTATGAGTCCGATTGCTCATTGCAGGGACAGCTGATGATCGTCTGTGTGTGGAGGGCATCACACTAGGCACTGAGCGGCCATTATTTTTATGGGCGGCAAATAATGAATCCGCTGGCGGTGATTTTTCAAAATAACCTTTGATAGCCCGAAACATAGCCAACGCCAGCTTGTGTTGATGATTTGAATCTTTCAGTAAACGTTCTTCGTTGTAGTTCGATATAAAACCTGTTTCAAACAGAATGGATGGAATATCTGGCGCCTTTAACACAGCCAGACTGGCAGCCTGCGGCTCCTTTTTATGTAAGTGGGCTATGGGTGCTACTTCACGTAATATCTCTTTCGCTACTTCAAACCCAGTGACCATCGAATGATTCATCGACAAATCCAGTACGGTTTGTGCCAGATACCGTTCGTTAGCCGAGTCTTTAATGACTTCGGCCACACCACCTAATAACTCTGAATGTTGTTCGGTTTGTTCCAGCATCCGTCCCACTTCGGTCGTAGCGCGGCGCATCGACAACACCCAGACCGATGCGCCATGAGCTTTGCGGTTTTGTACAGCGTCTGCGTGCACCGAAATCAATAAATCAGCTTGTTTTTGACGAGCGATATCCGGTCTTTTATTTGGGTGAATATAGTAATCACCGGTACGGGTTAGCACAGCTTTTAAGCCAGGTTGCTTATTGATCATATCGGCTAACTGGCGCGATATAGATAGAGTAATATTTTTCTCATAGGTGCCTTTAGGTCCGACCGCTCCCGGATCCTGACCACCGTGCCCTGCATCAATAGCGATAATAATATCCCGCCCTGTCGCTTTGCTATGGAGCGTACTTTGAGGCGCTGAGCTTACAGGCTGAGACACCACGGCTTGTGGTCGTGACGAAGTCACTGAGGTAACAGGCGCTGTCTGATTGGACGCAGCGACAACACCTTGCGCTTTTATATCTACTACCAGACGATGGCCATAAGGCGGTGAAGGTGGCAAAGAAAAAATACTGTCATTGACCGGAAAAGCCAGTTCGATCACCACGGCAGTAGCCGCACTTGGTGTTCTGCTGGCATAAACCCGCTTGACCAGAGGTGAGTCCCCACTGACAGTGCCTATGTTCAAGCTAGTGACACCAGCAAGCTCTATTTCCAGTCGACTTGGGTTACTTAAGCGTTTTACTTTGTGTGTGGGGGCATTGGCCAAATCTAACACCAATCGGGTATTGTCAGGCGCATGCCAAATGCGCACACCTTTGACACTGTTCACTGCCCAGCTTTGGCTGGACACAAGTAACAGCAGCAGAGCAACAATTCTGAGTGTCAGACTCATTGAGCCTGCTCCCATGCCAACTTAATAGCGTTCAACCACAGCACAGCATCAGGCTGATTTGCCGTTACACACAACTGACGCTGATTTTGATCGATCTGTAACTGCAGATCCAGATCAGCATCCGCCAATAAACCATAACCTCGTTCAGGCCACTCAATAAGACACAAGTTGCCTTTGGAGAAATAGTCGCGAATCCCCATAAACTCCAGCTCTTCCGGGTCGCGAAGACGATACAAATCAAAGTGAAAGACCTGCTGTTCAGCAATAGTGTAGGGTTCAACCAAGGTATACGTAGGGCTTTTCACATTGCCCTGATGTCCCATAGCCTGCAACAAACCACGACTAAAGGTGGTTTTACCTGCCCCTAAATCACCCTGCAAATACACTACTGCTCCATGGCGTAAATGGGGTGCAAATAAGGCGGCCAATGCCAAAGTAGCGGCTTCATCCGCTAAATGAAAAATGTAGCTTTGAGCTGTCATCTGTACCTAAGCTGAGTGATCTCAGTCGTCACAATTTTTTAAGCGCACGTGCTGTTTGACTACAGCAGATGAATTGACCGCTATGCTAACAAAAACAGCGCAGTGCAGCCAGTTTCTTCTGAAACAGGAAGTATAAAGGTCAAAGCAAAAACCTGAGTGGCTTTTATGTTAAAGTGCGCAGCGAATAGTAGTGGATCTCAGTATGACCAACAGCATCAATTGGCAGCAGCTTGCAGAGCAAATTAAAGTATGGGGCCAGCAACTCGGCTTCCAACAAATAGGTATAACCGATACGGATCTAACATCGGAAGAACCTAAATTACAGCAATGGCTGGATGCGGGTTATCATGGTGAGATGGACTACATGGCTGCTCATGGTATGAAAAGAGCGAGGCCTGCTGAATTACATCCAGGCACTATTCGGGTGATCAGCGTACGAATGGATTACTTGCCAGAGCATGCACAGTTTGCCGCCAATCTGGCCGATCCTTCAATGGCCTACATCAGCCGTTACGCGCTAGGGCGCGATTACCATAAGCTCATTCGTAACCGATTAAAACAGTTGGGCGAACGGATAGAAAAAGAGTTGGGAGCATTAGGTTTCCGACCTTTTGTTGATTCGGCTCCTATTCTGGAGCGGCCGCTTGCAGTCAAAGCTGGCCTTGGTTGGCAAGGTAAACATAGTCTGGTGTTGAATCAGGATGCTGGTTCCTGGTTTTTCCTCGGCGAATTGCTGGTTGATATTCCGCTGCCTGTCGACGCTGTACATACAGGAGACTGCGGCTCTTGTGTGGCTTGCATCACTATTTGTCCGACTCAGGCTATAGTAGCGCCTTACACAGTGGATGCCAGACGCTGTATTTCTTATCTGACGATAGAGCTGCAAGGTGCTATTCCAGAAGAGTTCCGGCCTTTGCTTGGCAATCGCATTTATGGTTGTGATGATTGCCAACTGGTATGCCCTGTTAACAGAGCAGCGGATACTACCCATGAGCAAGACTTTCAGCGCAGACCACAGTGGCTGAATACATCTTTGCTGGATTTATGGCGCTGGACTGAAACTGAATTTTTAAACTACACAGAAGGTTCTGCGATTCGCCGTATAGGTTATCAACGCTGGCAACGCAATATTGCTGTCGCTTTGGGTAACGCACCTTTTGATCCTACTATTGTCGACGCGTTAGAACAGCAACTGGCGTTAGCCTCTGAGTTGGTGGCAGAGCATATTCAGTGGGCTTTAAGACAGCAGCAGAATAAAAGTCTGTTACAGCAAAATTTATTGAGTCGCCAGACCGACCGTTTAGTTCGGGTTATTCAGAAGGGTCTACCGCGCGATGCTTAAGATCAAACTGAGGCTTTGCAGCCAAACGCAGCTGCGCGTCTTGTAAAATTTGCAGTTTCTGAGTCCGATCCGCGGTATGCCAGTCTTTAATCTCCTGCAAAGTGCGACCACAGCCCAAACAAACATCAGAGTGATTTAAACAGCAAATGCGGTTACAGGGTGATGCAGGCATAGAAGTCTCCGTTATTAAATTCATCATAGCCTGCCAACTAACTATCCAAACTTTATTTTCTCTGTTTAGGCACCCAGGCCCAGACAAACTCTGCGATGACAGGCTCCACATTCAGCTCATCAGTAATTTTCACCAACATAGTGATCTCGCCTTTTTCTGTGTCACGAATGCACTGAATTTGTTCATCCGTCAGTGAGGTCGTTGCCACCAGCTTGCCTGTCGCTCTTTTGACATAGTTCAGCTGCATCGACTTTAACAGCGGAATACGATCGTCAGCCACATGCAAACCGACTAAAAAACCACTGGCTGATTCCCCCAGCAAAGCCATAGCAGCAGCGTGCACAGAACCTATATGGTTTTGTACTTTGGTCTTGTTCGCCAAGCTTAATTGCGCCTGTTGAAAATTTAACAAATCAACTTTGACCGAGGCAGTACCAGCAAATTTCACAGCTTTACCAAACAATAAAGTCAGCAGAGGAGAACGTAACCAAGGCGAGTAGTGATTGATTTTGGTCACATAACGGCCGAGTTTATTAATGGCTTTCATACTGGTCTTACCTGTAAGTTTTAGTCAGGCAAAGATAGCAGCAATAAAATCCGCCAGCAAGTTGAGTTCAAGGCAAAAGAGTAAGTTTTAGATTTAAGAAGAAAATAGAAAATGGAGTAAAACTTGGAGCGGGCAACGAGGCTCGAACTCGTGACCTCGACCTTGGCAAGGTCGCGCTCTACCAACTGAGCTATGCCCGCATCCTGTTTTTTGGTAACCAGTACTCTTTATCTTGGTTATAAAGAAGATTACTAAAAACACCGCTTCAATCGATTTTTCGTTCGAAGCGGCGCGCATTTTACAAAATTCCTTGGCCTTTGCAAGAGATTTTATTCAGGAATTTTGAAAAAATGTTTTTTATAAACTGCTAATTCCGCAATAGATTCCCGAATATCATCAAGAGCTAAATGACTTGATGACTTTTTAACCAGCTTAGTCACTTCCGGGTACCATCTTCTCGCTAGCTCTTTCACTGTGCTGACATCCAGGTTGCGATAGTGGAAAAAAGCCTCAAATTCCGGCGCATACTTGACTAGAAAGCGTCTGTCCTGGCCAATGCTGTTGCCACACATAGGTGATTTGCCTGCAGGCACATAATCAGAAAGGAAGCTGATGGTCTGTGCCATAGCATCTGCTAATTCAACTTCACTTTCCAGACAACGCTTGGTCAAACCACTTTTACCGTGAGTTTCAGTACACCATGCATCCATGCCGTCTAATACAGCTTTAGGTGTTTTAATAGCAAATACAGGACCTTCAGCCAGTATATTCAGTTGGCTATCGGTGACTATAGTAGCCATTTCTAAAATGACATCCTGTTCCGGATCCAAACCAGTCATTTCCAGATCGATCCACACCAGATTATTCTCATTGCTCGCCATGCTTTATACCCTAGGTAATATGCAGCCAGTATTGCTGCTTTGTAACTTGCCCGAATAGCGGTATCATACTATGCCTTAAGCAAAGTAAAAACCGCCGTAGTCAGGCAACAGTAAAGACACAAGGCCCCAGTGACCAAGAAAAAGCATCTCAATCAACGCCAGCATCAACGTATAGCCGCCAATCAGGATCGTCGTTTAGCCAGGGCTCAGAATAAAACCAACAAACCAGAGCTGGATTCTGACTTATTGACTGAAGCTGAACATGGCTTAGTGATCAGTCGTTTTGGCCAACATGCCGATATTGAAGATAGCTCAGGCCAGATCTTTCGTTGCAATATCCGCCGCACTGTTAACTCTCTGGTGACAGGTGACAAAGTGGTGTTTCGCCGCACTAAAGTGCCAGGCGGTGGCCCAGAAGGTGTTGTCGAAGCTGTTGCTGAGCGCGAATCCGTATTACTGCGTCCTGACTTTTATGATGGTTTAAAACCTGTAGCTGCCAATATAGATTTGATGATTATTGTCTCTGCGGTTTTACCTGCGTTTTCGCTGAATATTGTCGACCGCTATTTAATAGCGGCCGAAGCTATGCATATTAAACCTTTGTTATTGTTGAATAAAATTGATTTATTAACGGAAGAGCAACGTGCTGAAGTCGATCAGCAACTAGCGATTTATCAAAAGATTGGTTACGAATTTTTATTACTCAGTGCCAAAACCGGCGAAGGCACTGCTCAGCTGGATGCCTACCTGAAACAAGGTGTTAGTATTTTTGTTGGTCAGTCAGGGGTAGGAAAATCCTCTTTAGTAAATAACCTGTTGCCGGATATTTCCGCCGAAACCCGCGAAGTGTCGGAGAATTCTGGTTTAGGCCAACATACCACCACTACGGCTCGTTTGTACCACCTGCCTGACGGCGGCGATCTGATTGATTCGCCCGGTATCCGCGAATTTGCCTTGTGGCATTTGGAGCCTGAGCAAATAGCTTTAGGTTATCCTGAGTTTAAAGACTGGCTTGGCCGCTGCAAATTCCGTGATTGTAAGCATTTAAACGATCCGGGCTGTGCCTTACAGCACGCTGTCAGTATCGGTGAAATTCACCCGGAACGTTTTGCTAATTACCATAAAATCTTGCTGAGTATGGCGCAGGATAAACCGAATTATTTTCAACCCTGAGGTTTAAATCCACTATGGATCAAGTCAAAATCGCATTGCAATACGTAATGCCAAAGCATTTACTGTCCCGTCTTGTTGGCTATTTGGCAGCAGCACGTTTAGGTTTTATCAGCCATGCGCTGATTAATCTGTTTATCAAAGCCTATAAAATTAATATGGCTGAAGCTAAATTTGAAAAGGCTTCGGATTACGCCAGCTTTAACGAGTTTTTTACCCGTCCGTTAAAAGATGGCTTACGTCCTGTCGATACCGACGATGATGTGGTTTGCCAGCCGGTAGACGGTGCGATCAGTCAGTTAGGTGATATCGTCGATGGTAAGTTAATTCAGGCGAAGAACCACAATTATTCATTGCAAGCCTTATTAGGCGGTGATGCGGCGACGTCAGCGCCTTACGCCGGCGGTAAATTCGCTACTATTTATTTAGCCCCTAAAGATTATCACCGTATTCATATGCCTATCAAAGGCACCTTACGTGAAATGATTTATGTACCGGGAGAGTTGTTTTCAGTGAATCCGCTGACAGCCGAAAACGTGCCGGATTTATTCGCTCGCAACGAACGAGTAGTCACGATTTTTGATACTGAACTGGGCCCTATGGCTTTGGTATTAGTAGGCGCGACTATAGTGGCCAGTATTGAAACCGTCTGGGCCGGCACTGTAACTCCACCTGCTGGTAAAGATGTCTTCCGCTGGATTTATCCCGCCGCAGGACCACAAGCTGTTACTTTAGACAAAGGTGCTGAAATGGGTCGCTTTAAATTAGGATCCACAGTGATCCTGGCGTTCCAGGCCGGTCAAATTGAGTTTACAGACAAGCAATACCCAACAGCGGTGACACGCATGGGCGAGCCTTTTGCCGAGATAGTCTCTAAAGGTTAGATGATAGAAAGCAGAGCCCGGTCTCTGCTTTTTTTATTCCTCAGAGTTTTGTGTCTGGCGACGGAGAATATTAATGCAAATTTTTGCCCATCGTGGGGCCAGTGGCTCTTATCCGGAAAATACCTTGCTGGCGATAGAGCAAGCTCTGTTGGCAAAAGCGGATGGCATTGAAATTGACGTGTTTTGTGTCGAAAACGAGCTGGTGGTGATCCACGACGAAGATGTCAGCCGCACCACCAATGGTACAGGCTTACTGCACAATTTTACGTTGCAACAATTACAACAACTGGATGCTGGTTCAGGCCAACAAGTTCCTACCTTATGGCAGGTACTGCAACTAGTGAACAACCAGGCCTTATTGAATATTGAGCTGAAAGGTGCAGACACAGCTGAGCCATTAGTAGCCCTGCTTAAAAAAGCGGAAACAGAACTTGGCACAAAGCCGGACAAACTGCTGATTTCTTCTTTTAACCATCATCTGCTGAAACAGATTCAAAACCACAGACCAGATTTAAAACTTGGCGCCTTAACGGCCTCATTACCTCTGGATTATGCCGCCTTTGCATCAGAGCTCGGTGCCTGGTCAGTGCATTGTGATAAAGGTTTTATCAACCAGCAGATGGTACAGGATGCGCATCAACGTGGCTTAAAAGTGCTGGTCTATACAGTGAACGACGCCTGCACAGCGAAAAAACTGCAGCAGTTGGGTGTAGACGGGATTTTTTGTAACTATCCACTGCAAGCCAGAAACTGGTAGCAGGTGATTAAGCTTAATGCTTGTGGCTGTCGCAGCTATGGCATTTATTGCACAGGCGGATATTTAAGATATGCGCCAGTACAACAAAAGAGGCCCCCACAATCAAAATATAGTGCTCGTAGTCGTGGCCAAAAATGTCTTTTTGCCAGTAAATAAAACCACCTAAAAACAGCGAATAAAAAGGGTAAATCTTTTTATGGTAGCGATGAAAACCGGCAAATAGAGTAATAAAACCCAACACCATAGTGATCAATAAAATAATCCGCTCAAAGGCATGGTTGTGCCAGGCACTCAATCCCAATAAAGGCAACACAGGCAATAACACAGGTAGCATAATGCAATGAATAGCACACAAAGACGTGATGGCTATACCTACTTTATCTAATGTATTACGAACCTGACTCAGCACGAATTAACACTCCGATTTTAAAGGAGTGAGATAATATAACAAATCAAAACAAAAACAAACCGCTCTGAGTAATCTTTTCGAACCCTAAGTAAAAAGCTCAGCGACTCAATCGGCATCAGGCGTTGGCTGTGGCATAATGCGGAAAATTTTGGGGAGACACAATCATGGATCAATTACTGGAACAACTGGATCAAAACTTAAAAGATCTGTATCGCCAAGCTTTGGACGCAGACGCGATTTTGGATGACATCCAGCAACAAGGTCATGGCAAGTATCAGACCATTTTTGTTAACGACAAAAGCTTTCAGGTCAGCAGTAACAGATTTATGCCTTATTTAAGTGAAGCAGCTGAGCAAGTAGCAGCTATGCGCCAAACACAGCAGTTTAATACAGCCACTTTACAACGTGTGGTCAAACAAATTCAGTTGCTACACAAAACTCTGGCAGAGTTTCGTCAAGCAATCACAAAATAGCCTGTTTTTTAACTCGCTTATAAAAAATTATTCTAACGACACCAGGCCATTGCACTACTCTAACTTGGTAGAAGGAGTACGCCATGGCCAGCTTAACCACTTCAGTAGACAATATAAAACTGGAAGCACGACAATTTGCGCTTTCCGGCGGTCAAACTCGTTCTAATCCAGGCACTGCTTTAGCCAGACAATTAGAACCCTCGGTACAACAACTTAAACAGCAACAGCTGGCAGAAATTTTGCCTGAGCCACAGCAGCAAAAAGAAGAACCTCGGCAAGACTCAATACGGGTAAGCAGCACGCTGGGAAAAGCGGCTTCCAGTGGTCAATTAAGTCGTGAGGAAGCCATCGCTATTTACAGAGAAATAGCTAACCTTTTGTAGTCGTATTTTGTTGATAAGAAGCAACTACAGGCATTAGAGTCTCTTTAAACCAACGTTCCAGCATCACCCTTTCATGTTCCAACGGACGATCGGCACGTACATTGCTGATCCGGTTCATAAAGCCCATGTCTTTGAGCTTTACATCTTTTTCTTCTGCCACTACAACCTTGTTTTGGTCAAGCAATGTGTAGCTAAAATTGACTCTTGGGATAAAAATATCCTTGATCACGCGGATCTGTTGCCCTGTCTGAGTCATCATATGATTCACGTCTCCCGCCAAATCTATATCGGTGACCACGACAGTCCAGCTGAAACCTTCAGGTAATTGTTTAGCCAAATCAGCAAATATTTTATCGAAGCTAGCCATAGTGCGTTTTTCATAGCTACCCCGAGGTTCGTTGGCTGGTTTCATGTCCGTAAACTTTTTATAGTCCTTGTATTCAACCTTTACTTCTGCGGCTGCAGCGGCTGTGATAACCAGCATAGAAAGCATCAATACACCAGATTTAATAAAACGCATAACTCACCTCTTTTCGTTTCTGGCAACCACTGATCAATCCCACCTATTGCGAGAGGGCAGTGACGCTAAATCTACTGCTACCAATATAGCTCAGTATCTTAGTTTGCCGAAGTGATTAATTGTGCGTAAAAGTGTTCAGATGTAACAGCTTACTGACATCAGCTGAGGTTCAACGTCCGCTTCCCCTCAAACAAAAAAACCGCCTTGTGGCGGTTTTTTTACTCTTAAACGACGTTATTAACCGGCACGGCCAGCACGTTTACGGTCGTTTTCCGTTAAGTGACGTTTACGGATACGAATAGATAATGGCGTTACTTCCACCAGTTCATCGTCATCAATAAATTCCAGAGCCTGTTCCAAAGCGTAACGGATTGGTGGAACCAGGTTGATGGCTTCGTCAGTACCAGAAGCACGTACGTTAGTTAACTGTTTGCCTTTTAAGCAGTTTACAGTTAAATCGTTGCTACGGCTGTGGATACCAATGACCTGACCTTCGTACACTTCTTCGGCGTGACCGATAAACATACGACCACGTTCCTGCAAAGAGAAAATGGCGTAACCAGCAGCTTTACCCGTCGCGTTAGAAATCAACACGCCGTTCATACGCTGGCCGATAGTACCGCCTTTGTATGGACCGTAGCAGTCGAAGCTGTGGTACATCAGACCAGTACCAGAAGTTAAAGTCATAAATTCTGTACGGAAACCAATTAAACCGCGGCTTGGCATATTAAAGTCCATACGGATACGGCCTTTACCATCCGGTTGCATATTGGTCAGGTCAGCTTTACGCTCACCCATTTTTTCCATGATAGAACCCTGGTGCTGTTCTTCCACGTCAATGGTGACGTTTTCCATTGGTTCGGTTTTCACACCGTCTTCGACGCGCATGATCACTTCTGGACGAGATACGGCCAGTTCAAAACCTTCACGACGCATGTTTTCGATTAACACGCCTAAGTGCAATTCACCACGGCCTGATACTTTGAACTTGTCACCGTCTTCTGTTTCTTCAACACGTAAAGCTACGTTGTGTTTCAGTTCAGCATTCAAGCGATCCAAAATCTGACGTGAAGTAACAAACTTACCTTCTTTACCTGCAAATGGAGAGGTATTGACCTGGAAGGTCATAGTCACTGTCGGCTCGTCAACTTGCAGCGCTGGTAATGGTTCCAGATTGTTTGGAGCACAAATGGTATCGGAGATTTTTAACTCGCCTAAACCAGTGAACGCAACTATGTCACCCGCGTTGGCTTCAGTGGCTTCAATACGCTCCAGTCCTAAGTAACCAAAAACCTGACCTACTTTCGCATTACGCTTAGTACCATCGGCACCCAAAACTGTCACTTGCTGGTTTGGCTTTAAAGTACCGCGCTTGATACGACCGATACCGATGATGCCTAAGTAGCTTGAGTAATCCAGCTGAGAGACCTGAATTTGAGTATCACCATCCAGCTCAACAGCTGGTGGAGCTACGTGCTCAACAATAGCGGCGAACAAATCGTTGATATCTGTTTTTGGCTCGTTGTAATCAAGAGTCGCCCAACCATTGATAGCTGATGCGTAAACGATAGGGAAATCTAACTGCTCGTCAGTTGCGCCTAAGTTGTCAAACAGGTCAAATACCTGGTCAATAACCCAATCAGGACGTGCACCCGGACGGTCAATTTTATTCACAACTACAATAGGCTTTAAACCGTGAGCGAAGGCTTTTTGAGTAACGAAACGCGTTTGTGGCATCGGGCCTTCAACAGCGTCAACTAATAACAATACAGAGTCAGCCATAGACAATACACGCTCAACCTCACCACCGAAATCGGCGTGGCCCGGTGTGTCCAGAATGTTGATGTGGTAGCCATTCCAGCGTACTGAGGTATTTTTTGCCAAAATGGTTATTCCACGCTCAGATTCCTGGGCGTTGGAGTCCATCACGCGTTCTTGTAATTTAGCTCTGGAGTCAAAAGTGCCTGATTGTTGTAGTAACTTGTCAACTAAAGTTGTTTTACCATGGTCAACGTGCGCGATAATGGCGATATTACGCAGTTTTTCTATTGCTGAAGCGGTTCCGCTCATTGATATTTCCTCTGTGGCACTAGCTGACCATAAACCTGATTACTAGGCATTGACTAAAAGTTGTTCGAATTCAAGGGCGCGTATTCTACTCTGTTTTTGTACAGAAAGAAAAAAATAACTTTGATCTTCGGTAGCTTTTTTTAAAACTATGTAACCAAACGAGTTATTTCAACGCTTTTAGGTGACAGTGCGATGAAACTTGCTATTTTAAGTCAAAGCACCAAGCTGGGGCTCTTGCTTCACAATGAGGCAACATTGCACCAAATTAATGCAAACCCTAATTTAGGCCTGAACAAAAAATAATAAAAGACTATAAAAATCAACACCATAAATATATGGCACAAGAATAGCATCTCATTATGCAAAGCTTTGGCCTAAGCCAGCATTATAAAAACAGGTGCTCGATCGCACCCGTCAACAGCACAAACCGGAGGAATGCATGTCTGCATCTAAAGTACTGAGTTTTATCAAAGAGAACGACGTAAGATTTGTTGATTTACGCTTTACAGATACCAAAGGTAAAGAGCAACACGTTACTATTCCTGCCAGCCAGATCAACGAAGATTTCTTTGAAGACGGCAAAATGTTTGACGGCTCTTCCATTGCAGGCTGGAAAGGCATTAATGACTCAGACATGATCCTGATGCCTCAGGCAGACACCATGTTACTGGACCCGTTCTCTGAAGAAACCACAATAAACATTACCTGTGACGTGATCGAACCAAGCACTATGCAAGGTTACGAACGCTGCCCGCGTTCTATTGCTAAACGTGCCGAAGAGTACCTGAAGTCTACCGGTATTGCTGACACTGTCTTGTTTGGACCTGAACCAGAATGGTTTATGTTTGACGACGTACGTTTCAAAAATACGATGTCTACAGCTTTCTTCGCTATCGATTCTGCTGAAGCTGCATGGAACTCGGATAAAGTATACGAAGGCGGTAACAAAGCGCACCGTCCTGGCGTAAAAGGCGGTTACTTCCCGGTACCACCAGTAGACCAACACCACGATATCCGTAGCGCCATGTGTGTGGTACTGGAAGAAATGGGCCAGACTGTTGAAGCACACCACCATGAAGTTGCTACTGCTGGTCAGAACGAAATCGCAACTCGTTTCAATACGTTAACTAAAAAAGCTGACGAAACTCAGGTTTTAAAATACGTGATTCACAACGTTGCTAACCTGTACGGTAAAACTGTGACCTTTATGCCAAAACCTCTGGTTGGTGATAACGGTTCAGGTATGCACTGCCACCAGTCATTAGCAAAAGACGGTGTAAACCTGTTTGCTGGTGATAAATATGCGGGTTTATCAGAAACTGCCCTGTACTACATTGGCGGTATCATCAAGCACGCGAAAGCAATCAATGCCTTCACTAACCCTTCTACGAACTCGTACAAGCGTTTAGTGCCACATTTCGAAGCACCAGTAATGCTGGCTTACTCAGCCCGTAACCGTTCAGCGTCCATCCGTATTCCACTGGTACCAAGTGCGAAAGCACGTCGTATTGAAGTGCGTTTCCCGGATCCGGCGGCTAACCCGTACCTGGCATTTGTTGCTCAGTTAATGGCTGGTTTAGATGGTATTCAGAACAAGATCCACCCAGGCGATGCCATGGATAAAGACTTGTATGACCTGCCACCAGAAGAAGAAGCACTGATCCCTCAGGTCTGTGGTTCTTTAGACGAAGCTCTGGATGCACTGGATGCAAACCGCGCTATCTTCACTAAAGGCGGCGTCATGTCTGACGCAATGATCGATGCGTACATCGAACTGAAACGCGCTGAAGCTAAACGTGTTTCTGTCGCAGTTCACCCACTGGAATACGAACTGTACTACAGCGTTTAATACCGCTTGTAAGATGCCTGAAAACCCGCGCCTGTCGCGGGTTTTTCTTTTTCAGCTATTTGAGATCCTATTAAGGACAGATTAGAGTGAAGAAAGGCCTCTCTATCACTCTAAGGTAGATATGAACAAGCTGATGTGTTGTTTTGTGTTTTTCTGCAGCTCGCTGCAGGCACAGCAGGTGTATCTCAGCGTCGATAAAAACGGAGTACCGCTGTACTCAGACCAAGCAGTGGCCGGCTCCAAAAAGCTGGAGCTGAAAGTATCATTGCCAAGTCAACCTACGCAACCAGTCGCTCAAATTACTCCTCTAGCCTCGTTAACCGAGAACGTAGCCTCTTATCAACTGACTATACTAACCCCAGCCATGGAAGCGACTGTGATCTCCAATCAAGGTGAAGTGCTAGTGCAAACAGAAGTACAGCCAACCTTAGCGGATCAGCATAAGTTACGGTTAGTACTGGATAACATTCAACACAGTCCACTGCAACAAAGTAGTAATTTCCGAATGCTCGGGGTGGAGCGAGGAGAACATCAGCTTCAGTTACAAGCAATCGATCAAAACGGCAAGCTAATTGCAGAAAGTACTATCACAACCTTTTATTTACGTAAAACAACAATAGCGTCACCAAAATAGTGCATTTTGACGGTTAGCCGTCCTATTTTACAGTACACTGTGAAATCAGAGCACCATTTTGGTGCAAAAGGTAAACACAGTGACCCAAGAACAAAAGACGATGGATTTTTCCACCACCGACTTTACCGACCAGCTCAGCACCGCCATTTTGGTGCTCGATAGCCAGCTACAGGTGCAGTATTTTAATACCGCCAGTTCGGCTATGTTTGGTGTGGGCGAAAAACGGCTGGCGCAGCAGTATTTTTTTACCTTATTTCAGTACACGGATCTAACCTCCAGTTTCTTTTTAACCGCATTGCAAAACCGGCAAGGTTTTGGCATCAGTGATGTACAGGCCGTATTACTGGATGGCCGACATATTTTGCTGGACGTGACAGTCAATCTGATTGAACAGCCCCATTTAGCCTTGATGCTGGAATTACGTCAGGTCGATCAACAGCGCAAAATCAGCCTGGAAAGTTTGCAACAGCACCAGCATTTAGCTGCGCGAGAGCTGATCCGCGGTTTGGCTCACGAAATTAAAAACCCTTTAGGCGGTTTACGTGGCGCAGCTCAGTTGCTGGAAGAGTCATTAAATGACGATCAGAAAGAATACACTCAGCTGATTATTGCCCAGGCAGACCGACTGCGAAATTTGGTAGACCGTTTACTCGGCCCCTACAAAGCTCCGAATAAAAAGCCATCCAACGTACATCAGGTGCTGGAACGAGTCAGCCAGCTGGCGCAAATGGACAACCCTACTCATGTGCAATTTCAGCGGGATTATGATCCCAGCATTCCGGATTTTTCCTTCGACCCTGAACTGATAGAGCAAGCTCTGCTAAACATAGTGGGTAATGCACAGCAGGTGTTGACTGAAGGCGGGCAAATCACCTTACAAACCCGGATCCTCAATCAGCATACCATTCACGGCCGCCGCCACCGTTTAGTCGCAGCCGTTAAAGTGATAGACAACGGCCCTGGTATTCCCGCTGAAATTAAAGACACTTTATTTTTCCCTATGGTCACAGGCAAACCCGGCGGTACAGGCTTAGGTTTGTCGATCGCTCAAACCTTAATTCACCAGCACGGTGGCTGGATTGATTGCGAAAGCTGGCCGGGGCAAACCGCTTTTACTTTGTATTTACCGCTCAATAACTCTGGAGAAGAACAATGCAGCAAGTAGTCTGGATTATTGATGATGACAATTCGATCCGCTGGGTGTTAGAGAAGGCACTGGCCAGGGCTGATATTGCCTGTGAAAGTTATGCGTCGGCCGATTTAATGTTGCAACGCTTGCAGTATGAACAACCTACCGTAGTGGTATCCGACATTCGGATGCCGGGCACAGATGGCATGGCATTACTGACTAAATTGCAGGAGTTATCGCCTGAACTGCCCGTCATTATTATGACGGCGCATTCGGATCTGGACAGCGCCGTCAATGCCTTTAAAAAAGGCGCCTTTGAGTACCTGCCTAAACCTTTTGATGTCAACGAAGCTGTGTCGCTGATACAACGCGCTTTGGCTCATAGCCAGGCCAAACAGCCAAAACAGCAGGCTGTGGCACAAACTGAAGTACCGGAAATTATCGGCGAAGCTCCGGCTATGCAGGAAGTATTTCGCGCTATAGGCCGCTTATCACGCTCCAGTATCAGTGTACTGATCAACGGTCAGTCAGGTACGGGTAAAGAGTTAGTGGCTCATGCGCTACATAAACATAGCCCACGAGCGGAGCAGCCTTTTATCGCATTGAACATGGCCGCTATTCCAAAAGATTTAATAGAGTCTGAGCTGTTTGGTCATGAAAAAGGCGCTTTTACCGGCGCAGCCAATTTGCGCAAGGGCCGTTTTGAACAGGCCGATGGCGGCACTTTATTCCTCGATGAAATTGGTGATATGCCATTGGATGTGCAAACCCGTTTGTTGAGGGTTTTAGCAGATGGCCAGTTTTATCGGGTCGGTGGTCATCAGGGCATTAGTGTGGATGTGCGTATTATCGCGGCAACGCACCAGAATCTGGAGATTTTAGTGGCTGAAGGCAAATTCCGTGAGGATTTGTTTCACCGCCTGAACGTGATCCGTATTCAAATTCCGGCATTGAAGGACCGCAAACAGGATATCCCGAAACTGGCACAGCATTTCCTGCAGCAGGCGGCCCGCGAACTGAATGTCGAAGCGAAAAATCTCGCTCCTGAGACCGAAAAATTTTTAGCTCAGCTCGACTGGCCAGGTAACGTACGTCAACTGGAAAATAGCTGTCGTTGGCTGACAGTTATGGCCAGCGGTAAGCAGGTGTTGTTATCCGACTTACCGCCCGAGCTGACTACTGCACCTAAAGTGGTGGTTAACTCTACGGCTGGTGGTCAACAAAGCTGGCAAGATGCCTTAGCGGCCTGGGTTAGTCAAAAGCTCAATGCAGGTGAAGAAAATATACTGGCAGAAGCAGGACCGGAGTTTGAAAAGATTGTGCTGCAACAAGCACTGCATTACACCCACGGTCATAAACAGGACGCGGCTAAACGTTTAGGCTGGGGTCGTAATACGCTGACCCGTAAGCTGAAAGAGTTGAATATGGAATAGGGATGAGTTGTTCATCCCTTGTTCGACTGGATAAAAAACCGGTCAAATGCCACATCAATACATCTGACCGGCAGGAAATTGGTCTTTCGCGTTAAAAAGGCTCGAGCGCAATTTCTATGCTGGTGTAATACAACGAAGTTAAGCCTTCATAGCCAGAATCTGTACCCACAAAAACCCAAACCCGCCCCTGCCCGTCACTGTACAAAGGAATTCGTTCCTTGGTGGTGGTTTGTACTGTCTTTGCAGCAAATGTCGAGCCATCACAAGCCGCATCTTTGGCTGCCACATTACCTATAACTTTGGCGTGACTGCCAGACTGTGATTGCTGTCCTTTATCCAAATTCAGGTAATAACCTTCCTGCCTGGGCTCTTTATCACCATAACCAAACTTCAGGTACACGCTTTCGCCAGGTGCGCCTCCTACTCCGGCGCAGTCCACACCAGCATTGGATAAAAATGTCAGCCGTACTCTGGCGTAATATTTAGTTGAAGGTTCGAGTCCGGAAAACTGATTCTTTAAATACATAAACAGATCGTCGCTGCGATTCATGCCTGACAGGTAAAATCCCTTTTTAGCCGACTCGCCCGGTAAAGCGCGAAGCCCGGACTCCAACTGATAAATTGTTGCGTTATCCGCAGGATAATCTGAAAAGCCGGCAGTCCAGCCATGACTGCCTGTATTGAAATCAAAATTAAAAGCCTTGTCTGCGCCGAGCAATTCCATATTGCATCCAGACAGCTTCAAACAACCCAAACCTACCAGTAAAGCCCAGTGCTTCATCACAGATCTCCTTCAGTTAGCTCTAGTCTAAGAACAACCAGGAAAAACCCTGTGACCATTTGTAATGGTTCGGTTGGCAAAAGTTACTGAATATCAGCAAAAGGTAAAACCAGCCACTCAAAGCAGCTGGTTCGAATACGACTGAGCCGCGCTGAATTAAAGCGGAAAAGGTTGCTCAATACTGATGGCTGGTTCAGTAAACCAACGTGGACCTGAGGCTGTCATATAAAAATGATCTTCAAGCCGTACGCCAAATTCACCTGGTACGCAGATCATAGGTTCGTTACTAAAGCACATCCCTACAGCCAGTGGCGTGTGTTCATTGCGCACCAGATAAGGCCCTTCGTGAATGTCCATGCCGATACCATGACCTGTTCTGTGTGGTAAACCGGGTAAAGCATAATCCGGTCCTAAGCCATGAGACTCCAATACTTCACGGGCTGCGGCATCCACCAGCCCACAAGCCAAACCCAACTTTGCCGCCGCAAAAGCTGCCGCCTGAGCAGCCTTTTCTGCAGACCAGATATCACGCTGACGAGCTGTAGGCTGACCAAAGACATAACTGCGGGTGATGTCAGAGACATAGCCCAATAAACGACAGCCTGTATCAATCAATACCATATCGCCCTTTTCAAGGTTTTTTGGCGTTTTCACCCCATGCGGGTACGCCGAATCTGGCCCAAATAACACGATGCAAAAGTACGAACCACTGGCCCCGACTTTACGGTGGGCGTCATCGATAAAAGCTTCCACTTCCGCTGTACTGATGCCTTCATACAAAATACTGGCCACAGCTTTGTGTACAGCTAAGGTCATATCCATAGCTCGCTGCATAATGGCTATTTCTGCTGCCGACTTCTGCGCTCTGCAACCTTGTGTAATGGCTTTAGCACTGACGACCTGCTGCTTTGGATCAGCCTGACGTAAACCTTCGAAGATAAAAAACGCACTGCTGTCATCCAGCGCCAGCACTGGTTCAGCTTTAGCACAGCGTTGCTTTAAGGTGCTCAGCAACAGCTCGTACGGATTTTCATGCTCATGCCAACCCAAAACCTCGCCTTTCATCACCTGAAAACCTGCCAGAGTCGGAATTTCAAATACAGGACTGATGTAGACCAGCTCCCCACTAGCTGGCAGCAAAGCACCAACCAAACGCTCACTGGCGTACCAAAGGGTACCAGTAAAGTAACTTAAATTAGTACCCGCATTCAGGAATAAAGCATCTATACCCTGCTGCTGCATTAGCTGCTGTGCCTTGTGAATACGGGCCTTATACTCAGCGGCGCTGATGGCTTCGACGCCCACGATCATAGGTTCTAAGCTGTCCAGCGCTTGTTGTTTGGTTTTCCCGCCTATCTGACTCATTCTCTGCTCCGCTATTCTGTTGATAGTTCAAAGTATGCAGCTGTGATTACATGAATTAAAATGATATAAATTCAACATATCATGAATTGGATTCATCCATGTTACCTCCACTGAAAGCACTGCAAGCCTTTGAAGCCACAGCACGACTAAAAAGTTTTAGCAAAGCGGCAGAACAACTTTATGTTACTCAAAGTGCAGTCAGTCATCAGGTGAAACTGTTGGAAGACTTTATTGGCCAGCCTTTGCTGCTGAGGCAAAATAAGAGTGTCGAGCTGACCCAGTCCGGCGATATGTTGTATTCAGTGGTGCGGGACTGTTTTGTCCGGCTAAATTCTGTGACTCAGCATTTACTCAATCAGCCGCCTGTCCAACTCAAAATTCTGGCACAAACCTCCATAGCTGTAGAGTGGCTGGCTCCCCGTCTGGAGTTGTTTAAACAACAACATCCGGAGTTGGATACCTTGTTGGATATGGCTTCGATGGCAAATAACGCCGATCCTGAGCTATACGATATTATCCTGGGCACCTGGCCTGCTCCGGCTGGTTTCGTCAGCCGGCAACTACGAACTGAGTTCTGGTATCCGGTGTGTGCTCCGGCTCAGTTTCAACTATTAAAGACGGACAACGCAGCTGAATTACTGCATTACCCGCTTTACAGTTCAGAAACCGGGGAAGACTGGCAATTATGGTGTCAACATCAGCAGCTACGCAGCCCAGCGGCTATGCAACTGCGTTATGTCAATCTGGCATTATTGGCGACAAAAGCTGTCACAGCGGGTAGTGGCTTTGCCTTGTCGAATGACTTTATCGCTGGCACAGCTTTAGCCAGCGGTCAGTTGGTGGCATTACGCCAGTTCAGCTATCAGCTGCCCTGGGGCCAATATCAGTTGCATTACAAAACCGACAGCATACAAAGCACCGCTGTAGCTCACTTTATTCAGTGGCTGACAGAACAACTACGGCCAGTAGCTGCTTAAAACTCAGTACGCTGCGCATAAGCTCGCCAAAACATCACGCCACAGACAAAGAAGACGAATGCCAGTACCAGCGGCAGACTGTTCCACTTGTTCATTACGATGATGTTGTTTTCCGGCCACAGCAGTTTTTTGTTGGTCGCCGAAGTGCGCACACCGTGAATTAAGAAGTCTCCGACTTTGTTTTCAATAAAAAATATCAGCTGATTTTCCCTGTTTAAAAAGCCATACAACTGCTGGGTATTGTCACAATCCTGTCGGCCTTGCAGCGGTAACCACTCCGTCGACAAGCTGCTTTTTAGATAAATAATGCCTTTACCAGCTAAATCAGCATCACAGTTCATGCCGCTGAGCACCGCGGGTACCTGCAATAAATCTGAGCCATCACTTTGCACTGTGTATTTTGGAAAAAAAACAAACACAGCCACTGCAGCCGCCGCCAACACAAAACTGCCCAGGCTGGTACACTTTAACTGCGCAAGGCTCCAGTTCAAATACGACAGACTTTTTTTCATAACTCACCCCAAAACGCAAAAAGCGATAAGTTAGCAGTGTCAAGCTGGTAAGGAAAGCACGGTGTGATGATCGTGAAAGAGTAAGTGCAGCTTTATCAATAAAAAAACGGCAGCCTGCATCAGCAGACCGCCGTTTCTCAGCTGTTTAAATTAAGACTTAGCTTCTGCTCTGGCCTTAGCTTTTTCCTGCCATTTTTGCTGACGCTCTGCTAATTTAGCTTTTTGCTCCACTGTCAGCACCTTATTGATCTCAAACTGTAATTTAGCGCGGGCCACTTCGTGATCCAGTTTGTCTTTCTGCCTGGACTCCAATAAAGCCCGCACCGCCGCCTCGTCAAAAGTATCTGCCTGCACCAGGGCTTTGAGCTGCTCCATTTCTGGTTTTAGTTCATCGCGTTTTGGCATGCTAGCGCGGTGTTGTTCCATTAGAGTTTTAATCTGATCTTTTTGTGCCTCTGTTAAATCCAGCCCTTTAGCTTTCATATGAAAACCAGCTGCCGGGCCGTGGCCTTCATGACCACGGTCAGGGCCTGCAAAACTGCTGATGCTGGTGGCAGCTAATAAACCACTGAATACCAATGCAATCACTGTAGAATGTTTCATAGTGTCTTTCCTCATTTGCCTTGTTTGGCTCTTATTGCGACAGTGATAGCTTACGATACCCAATGCAAAGCAGCGCAAAGCCAACGTAAAGGTTGTGTAAAGGACTGCAACAAGTTTACGCTGTCTTTTACACTGGCAAAAAATGCTCTGGAGCCAGAATGACTTCTATATTAATGATTGATGACGATGTAGCGCTGACCCAACTGGTTGCGGAGTATCTGCAACTGGACGGTTATGAGTTTAAAGCTGTGCATCAGGGAGCTGAAGGTCTGGAACTGGCCAGATCCAACGCTTTTCAATTGGTGCTGCTGGATATTATGTTACCGGGTATGGATGGCCTGACGGTATTAAAACAGCTACGCCAATATAGTTATTGTCCTGTACTGATGCTGACCGCTCGGGGGGATGAAATAGACAGGGTGGTTGGGCTTGAACTCGGTGCAGATGATTATCTGGCCAAACCTTTTAGTCCCCGTGAGCTGGTGGCACGCATCAAGGCGATTTTGCGCCGGGTTGAACTGATCCAGCAACAGCAGCAACCTCAACTGGCGTCATTGCAAGTGAATAGTCTTAGACTGGATAGCGCCAAACGCCAGATTTTTGTGGAGGACAATGTGCTGGTACTGACCGCCACTGAATACCAAATTCTTGAACTGTTGATGCGCCATGCAGGCGATGTAGTCAGTAAAGAAGATTTAAGTCAGCTGGCTCTGGGGAAAAGATTGCAACTGTACGATCGCAGTCTGGACATGCATATCAGTAATATCCGCAAAAAAATTGCTCACTACGATGAGGCTGAGAAAATTCAGACCTTAAGAGGCTTAGGTTATGTCTTGCTGGAAGGCGAATAGCGATGAACTGGTCCCGCTGTAATCCGGTGAACTATCTGGCTGGCCGAATTTTTTTGTGGTTTTGGCTGGTGCTGTCTGTAGCCGTGGCTGGCGCAATTTTACTCGCCAGAGGCTGGCCTGAACAAACTGAAATACGGCGTTTACCTCACCCTGTCGCAGAGCAATTCAGGCACCTGAAAGAACACTTTCAGCCTTTTGCCAACCTGACGACCTTACAACGCGATTTGGAACGTAAATACAAAGGGCGTTGGCTGATGGTCGATGTGGACAGCAATCAGTTACTCAATCCGGACGCTTTGCCCTCAAACTTTGATCCGAATTGGCTGACTGAACTGTCGCAACTGAACCGTCCGCGTTTACTGGTGCACAAAAATACCTATGTGGCCGGTCCCTTACTGACCGTAATTTCAGACAAAAATATTGCGTTGTTTCAGTTAAAACAACGACCTGAACAAGCCTGGTGGCAACTGCATGCACTGCCGGAAGGCTCATTACTGACCTTGCTGCTGGCCGTATCGGCGGTGGCCAGCCTCATTCTGGCCTTGTCGATCACCCGGCCTTTGCGTGAACTCAGCAGCAGCCATTTAAAGTTTGCTCAAGGAGAACTGGATAACAGGGTGACCGCCCTGGCTGCCCGTAAAGATGAACTGGGTGATTTAGGTCGGGGCTTTAATACCATGGCGGCCCAGATAGAGAACCTGATCCACAATCAGCAGCGCTTACTGCGGGATGTGTCGCATGAATTACGTTCTCCACTGACCCGCTCGCAATTAGCCCTGGCATTGCAACAACGTCAAGGTGACCATCCGCAATTGCAGCGTATAGAAATGGAGTTGAAACTTTTGGATCAACTGCTGGATGAGTTATTAACCTTCAGTCGCCTCGATGCAGGTCAGTACCCGTTGGAAAAACAGCAGTTGGACTTAACAGAACTGCTCAGCGCTATTATTGAGTTAAATCAACTGGAGGCCGACGCAAAACAACAACAGGTACAGCTCAATGCGCCTGAACAGTGCTGGTTGGCCGCAGATCAACGTTTATTGGGCCGTGCTATTGAAAATGTGCTGCGAAACGCTATTAAATACAGCCCAGCAGAAAGCTTGATTTTATGCACGCTGAAGCAACACGAACAACAGCTCGAATTGCTGATACAGGATCAGGGGCCTGGTGTACCGGAAGAAAGTTTATCGCAAATTTTTGCGCCTTTCTATCGGGTATCGACAGTACGCGAACATCAAAATGGTACGGGCCTTGGCCTGGCGATCGCGGCCTCAGCCATACGGCAACATCAGGGCAGTATCGAAGCTTCTGTACCTGCAACCGGCGGTTTATTAATACGGATTCTGTTACCTCTGAGCCATTAAGGATCTTTGATTGTCTGCACCATCACATAAACCTTTGACTGCCAGTTTTACCGAACAGCAACTGGCACAGGCTCAGCCTGAATTACAAAAGTTCTGGCAACAAGGTCTGCATCAATCCTTTTTAAGTGTTGACCAGACGCAGATTTGTTACAGCTGCTTCCGTCACCCTGCGCCACGCGCTGAAATAGTGCTGTCTCCCGGCCGTATTGAGGCAGCTCAGAAGTATCAGGAATTTTGCTTTGATTTGTATCAGGCAGGTTTTACTGTGCATTTGATTGATCACAGAGGCCAGGGGTTGTCGGACAGGATCAATGCAGATAGGCATTTAGGTGATGTGGCTGATTTTCAGCATTATGTGCAGGACTTCGCACTGTGGCTAGAGCAGCACATAGTGCCAACACAACAAGCTCCGCTCCTGGGATTAGCGCACTCCATGGGTAGTGCCATTTTGTGCCGTTATTTGCAGCAATACCGTCAGCATGGTTTTATCGGGGCAGTATATTGTTCCCCAATGTTTGGCATTCAAAGCAAGCCGTTGCCAAAAACAGTAGCAACAATACTGGTGAGCCTTATTACAACACTGAATAATTTATGCGGCAGACAAAGCAGCTACTTTCCGGGGCAAAAGCCTTATCAGGATAAAGCTTTTGCCGGCAATCATCTGACTCACAGCCCTGTGCGTTATCAGCTGTTTCGCCAGCTGTATCAGGCACAGCCACAATTACAACTAGGCGGAGTATCCTGTCAATGGTTACAACAATCCCTGCTTGCCATCAAGGCGTTGCAACAGGCGGCCGCTCTGACCTTGCCTCAATTGATCCTGCAGGCAACAGAGGATCCTGTGGTAGACAATCAAATGCAGCAGCTGTATCAGCAGAAACACTCAGAGCAAGGCCAGCCTTGTGAATTGGTGCAAATTCAGGGCGCTTTGCATGAAATTATTTTTGAAACCGACCCGCTACGTAACCAGTTATTTGCGGCTCTGAACCGTTTTGTGCTTCAGCTCGGACTCTGAATAAGGCTCTGCATGAATAATAACTTCGGCTTGTTTGTATAAAGCCATCAGCTGCTGCTCGGCCTTATCCACTATGCTATGAGAGGCCAATAAAGATAAATCATCCTTAAGCACCAGACGTAATTGAATAAATACATGGGGCCCAGCCTGACGGGTTTTTAGTTGCTCTACAGCAAGCACTTCAGGCTGAGTCATTAAAGATTGCTCTATTAGTAACAACTGCTCTTCAGGTAATTGTTCGTCCAGTAAATGCTGTAGCGCCTCTTTTGCCAGTTCGTATGCGCTGTAGAGTAAATAACCACAGATCAGTATGGCCACCAGGTTATCCACCCAAAGTAAGTTCTGACTGGCGAAAAACAGCGCCACTATGACCAGCAGATTCATTAATAAATCACTGCGATAATGCAGTAGATCAGCCTTGACCGCTAAAGAGCCAGTGCGCTGAATGATCCAGCGCTGAGCCATAACCAGAGTCAGGGTTAACAATGCACAAAGCAGTGTTATGCCCATCCCAAATTCCAATTGCTGTACAACTTCTGTCTGGTGAAAACGACTGAACGCCTGAGTTAACAACAACACCGCTGCGCCAGTTAAAAAAGCAGCCTGTAACAAGGCCATCACAGCCTCCGCTTTGCCATGACCAAAACCATGATTGTCATCGGCAGGACGCAGCGCATACCTGAGCACAGCGAAATTCAATACTGAGACCAACAAATCCATAGAAGCATCGGTAAAAGAGGCCAGCACCGAACTGGAATTGGTTGCCAGTACTGCGCTGAACTTCAGCAACAGAATAGTAAGAGCTATGATTAACGTTAGGTAGCCTGAACGTTTTACCCACAGTTGGTAATCTGTAGTCCTTGTTTTCTTCGTATTTAAACTATCCATATACGCCTCTTTCGTCATCAGCATCCATAGGCATTGTACGCCAATTTTGTTACACTCACAGCGCTTAAGAATTTGGAAATCATCATGCTGGACATAGTGTTATATGAACCTGAAATCCCGCCTAATACAGGCAACATTATTCGTCTTTGTGCCAACACTGGCTTTCGTCTGCATTTAATTGAGCCATTAGGGTTTGCCTGGGATGATAAACGTATTAAAAGAGCGGGTCTTGATTATCACGAATTTGCGGATGTGAAACGTCATGCAAACTTTGCGGCATTTTTAACGGACGTTCAACCAGCCCGGGTCTTTGCCTGCACTACTAAAGGCAGTCATCACCATAGTGATGCGGTTTATCAACTAGGTGATGCCTTGGTCTTTGGCCCTGAGAGCCGTGGTTTGCCTGCGGATCTGCTGGCGACCTTACCTAAAGAACAGTGGCTGCGCATTCCAATGACGCCTGATAGTCGTTCGATGAATCTTTCCAATGCAGTGTCAGTATTTGTCTATGAATCCTGGCGTCAATTGGGTTATCCAGGCGCAAGGCCTTGAGTTTGCCAGGCTGAAAAGCATCAAGCTATAGTGTGACTTAGCTTGCTGGTGTATCAATATAGTTAATAAAGATGATCCGGAGAATGAATTCAGATGCTGCTGCGTTGCTTTAAATTTTATCTGGCACTTTGGTTAATCTTTTGCAGCAGCGGTCTTCAAGCCTATTTGCAAGTGCAACCCGTGGTGAACTCCCGTCAATCACAGCATCTGGCCATAGAGCTGTTTACTCAGGATAACTCTGGTTTGTTATGGTGGAGTACCAGTACTCAGCTGCATCGTTTTGATGGCCATGAGCACCAGTCTTATAACTTACCCAAGGAACTACAGACTCAGGCTTTAGTGCAATTATTGACGCTGAATCAACAGCAGTTATGGCTGGCGAGTATGGATCAACTCTGGCTGTTTGAACAAAACACAAGTCAGTTCCGTCAAATTTGGCAAAGCAAGCAGCCTATTAAAGCTTTATTTCTATCCGACAGTGCCGTACCGCTGATTTTAACTGAGCAGGAAATCTGGCAATGGTCTGCAGCGACTGATCATGCAACTCTGCTGTGGCGCAACAGCTCAGCATCAGCTTGGGTGCAAGGTGTCAGTGATGGTCGCTCGTTGTGGTTATGGTCCAAAGACGCCCAATTAACCCGTTATGACCTGGCTAACCAAAGCTGGCAACAATATCCGCTGAAGCTGCCACAGCAAACAGATTTAGCTTTAGGTCCGGATCAGCAGCTCTGGTTATTGGTACAGAACAAGCAACTCTATCAGTTAAAAGACCAACAACTTCAGGAGCTTACCCCGCCAGATCATTTTTATGCGACAGATCTGGAAGTCGATCCATTGGGACAAGTCTGGCTGCTGTCTCCTCAACATTTGTATTTGTACCAGCCAGCTGAAAAAACCTGGCAGACCCAACCATTGGTCCAAGCCTGGACTGAGTTATTTGCCGACCGCCATCAGAATATTTGGCTGGCTGACACGGCCGGAACTTTAGCTTTAGCGCACGTTTCAACTCTGAGCATGCAGGCGATTGAAAAAGTACAAATCTGGGATAATAAAAACCAACTCTGGCAGATAGCACAGCACCAATTAACTTTGCAGTCAGCAGGTTCTGATCCAGCACTCAGTCTGATTTTTCCTTTCGCTCCTGAACAGGTCAGAAAGTTCTGGCAGCAACAGCAGCAGTATTTTGTCTGGGTAGACCGGCAAATCTGGCGTTATGATGCAAAAACGGCAAACTGGATTGCTCTGGTCCAGCAGCCTGTAGTGGATATGACACTTGCTGAAGAAAAATTCTGGTATCTGACGGAGCAGGGCTTGTGGCAGTGGGAACACTCAGGCCAAAGCGCTGCGTTACTCAGCGCGGAAACAAATTGGTCATTTGTGCGCTATCAATCCGGACAACTCTGGTTATCTGGCCATGAAGGCCTCTACTCTTATCAACTGACAGAACAGCGCTTGCGTAGCTACGAATTTGCGCCTTGTAGCGCTACACCTTGTCTAGATCCCCGTCAGATCACGGATCTGCAGTCTGAACCACAAGGATTATGGCTGCTAACCCCGGATCAACTGTATTTTTATCAACCTCAGCACGACCATAAGCTGAAGTTAGCCCTCCAAAAGCAGTGGCAAGTTCCCTGGCAGCAACAGCATATGCTCAAACAGGATCAACAACTCTGGCTTTGGTCCAGACAACAGCTGAGTTTGTTGGATCTGAACAACAGCTCGGTGGCACAATGGCAATTGAATCAAGGTGAATACCTGCTGCCCTTTCAGCCTCAAGTCATCGAGCAACAACTACTGCTCAACAGTTCCATTAATCACTATAGGTTACCGCTGCGGCAATACAAAAACTCTGAGGTAATCAATCCACTACGCCTCGACCTCATCACTGAAAACGGACAACATCTGAAGCAAAAAGAGCATCAGCTGTTTATTGACAGCTGGGGACCTGAACTGGAATTTCGTCTGAGCCATTATCCGGCTTCAGGCCAGCAATGGAATTACTTCCGCTATAGTCTGGATAAAGCTTCGGCAGTACAACTGAGCTATCCTCAACGTCATTTTAAACTGCAGCTGGAAAATAGTGGTAGCTATCAGTTATCTATAGAAGCGAGCCGGGACGGCCTGAATTGGCAACAGGCTGGTGACTATCAATTACAGTTTAATCGTTACTGGTGGGTCCAACAGAGCTGGCTCTGGTTGATGTTGTTTGTATCCGTGTTGATGCTGGCATTATTGTTATGGCGTTATCGTGCGCATCAAAAACGTTTGCATCAGCAGCTTGAGCAACAATTGATGATCAGTTCCCTGTTTGACAATACTCAGGATGCGGTCTGGCTCGGTGACGAACAACTGCGGATTGAAAAAGTAAATCAGGCCTTTTGTCAGATCACAGGTTTTGACGCTAAACAAATAGAGGGCCAAATTCTGCAACTCTACACAGCTCAGGGTCACCAGACTGAGCTACTGAAGACCATAGCGCAACAGCTACAGCAATTTAGCTTCTGGCGGGGAGAAGTCTGGAGTAAAAAAGCCAATGGCGATAGCTTTGCCTTATCTCTGGCTATTACCTTGTTATCAGGTAAGGGGACACAGGAACCAAAACTTTATCTGGCTATCTTCTCTGATGTGACCAACCGTAAACTGAATGAACGGGAACTGCGTAAGCTCAGCACCAGAGATCCGCTCACCCAATTACCGAACCGGGCTTTATTTCTGGAACATCTGGATAGAGCCTTTTTTAGTTGCAGCAGCCGCTTTCCTCACTTTGCAGTGTTATTAGTTGATTTAGATCGTTTCGCTAAAATTAATGACTCCTTAGGCCACGATAGCGGTAATCAGTTGCTGAAAATGGTGGCAGAACGTTTACAAAAACAATTACCTGCGGGTTACATTCTGGCGAAATTAGGGATCGACGAGTTCGCTATTCTGGTGCCGTCTCATTTTAGTGTTGAGCAATTTGACCTGTTGTTAAACCGCCTGAGCCTGCAATTACTGATGCATATCCGTCAGCCTCTGGTGCTTGGTGATCTGGAAATTACTCTAACCGCCAGTATCGGTATAGCGGTTTATCCCGATGATGGCCGTTCTTCAGATATATTGTTACGAAGTGCCGATACAGCCTTGCACCATGCCAAGCAAATGGGCCGTAATAATGCGCAGTTTTTTAATGACAAGATGCTGCAACGCACCCCTGAATATCTGGCGCTGGAGAGCGATTTATGGCGTGGTATCAATCAAGGTGAATTTAAGGTGGTGTACCAGCCTAAATACAACGTAGGCAGCAACACCATAGTAGGTTATGAAGCTTTATGCCGCTGGCATAACCCAGTCAGAGGCATAGTGTCTCCTTTGATGTTTATCCCTATTGCTGAAGAAAATGGCGTAATTATTCAACTGGACCGGCTGGTCTTCAGCCAGGTCTGTGCGCAGATCCAACAATGGCAACAGCAAGGCCGGATGCGGGGCCGGGTTGCGGTGAATTTATCAGTGCAACAACTGCAACAACCTGACTTACTCGACTTCTTACAGCAGGAGTTACAGCACTATCAACTGGATGCCAGTGTACTGGAACTGGAAATCACCGAAACCGCTATGATGCGTGACGCAGAACATTGTCTTGAAGTCATGCATCAACTCAAGGCTATGGGCTTTACCCTGGCATTGGATGATTTTGGTACCGGCTATTCGTCTTTGGGTTACCTGAAACGTTTCCCTATCGATACTCTGAAAATTGACCGGGCCTTTATCAAGGATATGGATACGTCCGAACAAGACCGTAATATCACCGCTACTATTATCCGGTTAGCAGGCTATCTGAAAATTGCAGTAGTGGCTGAAGGTGTAGAAACTGAAATGCAGGCTTATTTACTGCACGTGATGGGCTGTCAGGTCGTACAAGGTTATCTGTTTAGCCCACCAGTGCAGCCAGAACAAATAGCAGCGTTACTGGATAAAGAGCCAAAGACAGAGAGTCCATCTTAGAAGCCAAACAGCAAAGGAGCGAGCCCCCAGGAACATAGCTTACTATGTGACTGGGGCGAGAGAGTGCAGGCAACAACGCTGAGGCACCAAATACGACGGGTATTTTAGTCTAAGTCATTGGAGTTGCAGAGAGGCGGCAAGAGATTGAGACCCCAACAGCATAGATCACTATGCGACTGGGGCGAAAGCGCGCAGCCAACGAAGCTGCGGCTTCAAGGACGACGGCTAAATTATTCGTCGCGTTTTTCGCGGCCGAGTAAGTCCATCGCCGCTAACCGGGCATCTTTCCCCTGATACAACACCTGATAGATTTGCTCGGTAATAGGCATCTCTACACCAACACGTTGTGCCAGATTAAAGACTTCTTTGGCATTGCGATAGCCTTCCACCACCTGACCTATGGTCGTCATGGCTTCGTCTACGCCTTTGCCTTCACCTAACAACAAACCGAAACGTCTGTTGCGGGATTGATTATCTGTACAGGTTAAAACCAGATCGCCTAAACCAGCCATGCCCATAAAGGTTTCTTTTTTTGCGCCCAAAGCACAACCTAAACGGCACATTTCTGTTAAACCACGAGTGATCAACGCTGTACGGGCATTGGCGCCGAAACCTATACCGTCGGCCATACCAGCGCCTATAGCAATGACATTTTTCACTGCACCACCGAGCTGTACGCCGATAAAGTCAGGATTGGTATAAACCCTGAAGGTTTTAGTGCAATGCAATAAATCGGATAAAGCGGCGATAAATTCGGGGTCGGTAGAGGACAAAGAAATCGCTGTTGGTAAACCTTTAGCCAGCTCTTTGGCAAAAGTCGGGCCTGACAGCACAGCTAAAGAGATGTCTTCACCCAGAATTTCTTTGGCGACATCCTGCAGTAAACGACCGGTTTCTGGTTCAAGCCCCTTAGTCGCCCAAGCCACACGAGCTGCAGGCTGCAAATAAGGTTTTATTTGCTTTAAGGTGTCTGCAAAAGCATGGCTTGGCACGGACAATAAGATATCCCGGCAAGAGCTTACGGCATACGCCAAATCGTCAGTCACAGCCAGAGAATCAGGCAGGCGGATATCAGGCAAATAACGTTGATTAACCCGTTGCCCGGCCATGACGCGGATATCATCCGCGTTGCGTCCCCACAACAGAGTTGGATTACCATTACGAGCCAGTGAAATGGCAAGGGCGGTCCCATACGAGCCCGCCCCTAACACAGCAATTGCAGCGTTCATCTTAAGACTGTAGTTCTACGCCTTGCTGGGCCTGAGCTTCAGCCTGACGTTTTTGCACGTATTGAGCAAATAAGGCATCAAAATTCACAGGTGCCAGATTCAGTTGCGGGAAAGTACCACGGTTTACCAGATTAGACACTGCTTCACGGGCATATGGGAACAGGATATTTGGGCAGAAAGAAGCTAACATATGCGCCATTTGAGCATCTTCCAGCACAGGCACGCTGAAAATACCAGCCTGCTGAACTTCACATAAAAACGCCACTTCTTCCTCAATACGAGCTGTCACAGTCAGAGATAACACCACTTCGAAGGTATTTTCGTCTAACTTTTCACTGCGGGTATCTAAATCTAATTGAATAGCTGGCTGCCACTCTTTACGGAATATTGCCGGCGCATTAGGCGACTCATAAGAAATGTCTTTGACGTAAATACGCTGGATAGCAAATTGTTCAGCGGCTTGTTGTTCGGCCATGATAAATCCTAGTTTTAATAATAATGAGTGAAAGCTGAAACCCCTCTGCGATTAAGCAGAGAGCATCGAATTCAAAGTACCGGCACTTTCCAATGCAAAAAGATCGTCACAACCACCTACATGAGTATCGCCGATAAAAATTTGCGGCACTGTGGTACGGCCATTGGCACGTTCAATCATAGCGGGACGCAGTTCTGGCTGCTCGTCGATTTTAATCTCGTCAAACTGCACACCTTTTTGGCCTAATAACGCCTTAGCGCGAACACAATAAGGACAATAGGCCTTAGTGTAAATAGTGACTTGTGCCATCTTTGCTCCGACTTACTTTTTAACCACCGGCAGGTTTGCACCTGTCCAGGTATTCATGCCACCTTGCAGAACAAAAACCTTGGCAAAGCCTTGTTTGTTCAGCTTAGCAGCGACGCCTTGTGCAGACATACCCGCCTGACACACTACTATGATGGGTGCGTCTTTTTTGTTTTCAAGCCCAGTTGTAGCCTGAGTGTTAATTTGTTCCGCACTCAGGTGACGGGCACCAGTGATATGGCCTTTCTTAAAATCAGCCTCAGCACGAATGTCGATGACAGTCGCATCTTCTCTGTTCACCAGTAACGTGAGCTGAGTGGGAGTAATTTGTTTTACCGAAGAGGTTAACGACTTCACCCAACTCACAATTAAAGCTAAAAACAATGCCACCCACGCGGCAGTCAGGTAAGGATGATTACTTAAAAAATCAATATATTGCTGCATAAACACCATTCTGTTTCATTTCAGGAGCAAAACTTTGCGGCCGAGTATACCTAGTTTGATAAAAGAATGCAGCATTGAAGCCCTATCCGTACTATTTCGTCACTGTTTTCACAGCGAAAACAAGGTAAGATAGGTTATCAAAGCATCTTTAAATGACAAAGCACGGAGCCATGAGTATGCAGCCGAAAAAGCCGTTAGTCTTACTGATATTGGACGGATGGGGATACAGAGAAGAACGTGAATCCAATGCCATTTTACAAGCCAATACCCCGGTCATGGACAAACTATGGGCAGAGTATCCTCATACGCTGATTTCTGGCTCTGGTCTGGACGTCGGTTTGCCGGATGGTCAGATGGGTAACTCTGAAGTCGGCCATGTTAATTTAGGTTCTGGCCGGGTGGTTTATCAGGACTTTACCCGCATCACCAAAGCCATTGCTGACGGTGATTTTTTTACAAACCCTGTGTTGGTTGAGGCGACACAAGCCGCAGTGCGCCATGGCAAAGCCGTGCATTTGATGGGCCTGCTCTCTCCGGGTGGCGTGCACAGTCACGAAGACCATATTATTGCGATGATTGATTTAGCCAAACAACAAGGTGCCACAGAGATTTACCTGCACGCCTTCTTAGATGGCCGCGATACCCCACCCCGCAGCGCTGAAGCGTCATTACAACGAGTGGAAGAGCACTTTAAAGCTATAGGCGTAGGTCAGGTGGCTTCTGTGATAGGCCGTTATTATGCGATGGACCGCGATAAACGCTGGGACCGTGTACAAGCCGCTTACGATTTACTGACGCAGGGCAAAGCCGAATACACTGCAACCACAGCGGTAGAGGCATTAAAAGCCGCCTACAGCCGCGATGAAAATGATGAGTTTGTTAAGGCCACCGCCGTTAAAAATGCAAGTGGTGATGTCATTAAAATGCAGCAGGGCGATAGCCTGATTTTTATGAACTTCCGAGCCGACCGCGCCCGTCAATTCAGCCGTGCTTTTATTGATAGCGACTTCACAGGCTTTCAACGTGACTATCAACCAGAGCTGGCCAGCTTTGTGATGCTGACTGAATACGCTGCTGATATCAAAGCGCCTTGCGCTTATCCACCAGAGAGCCTGGACAATGTTCTGGGTGAATGGCTGGCCAAACACAACAAAACTCAATTACGTATTTCCGAAACCGAAAAATACGCTCACGTCACCTTCTTTTTTAGTGGAGGTCGTGAAGATGTATTTAACGGTGAGCAACGTATTCTGGTGCCATCGCCGAATGTGGCCACTTACGATTTGCAGCCAGAAATGAATTCCACCGAACTGACCAACAAACTGGTGGACGCCATTCACAGTGGCGACTTTGATGTGATCATTTGTAACTATCCAAATGGCGATATGGTCGGCCACACTGGTATTTTATCTGCCGCTATCAAAGCAGTGGAAGCTGTGGATCACTGTATTGGCCGCGTAGTCGAAGCCTTACAGCAAGTGGGCGGCGAATGTTTAATTACCGCCGATCATGGTAACGCTGAACAAATGATGGATCCCGAATCAGGGCAGGCTCACACCGCCCATACCAGCGATCCTGTGCCACTGATTTATGTTGGCCGCCCCGCTACAGTGACACCTGGCGGTATTTTAAGTGATATAGCACCAACTATGCTGCACTTGATGGGCATGCCTGTACCTGATGAAATGACAGGTAAAATTCTGATGAAGACAAATTAATGCCGGCAAGACGTTTGAAGTACAGAGTAAAGATGCAGCAGAGCTTAGCTCTGCTGCTCTGTTTAGGCACAGCCAATGTCGCAGCTCAGGATCAGAAAGAGGTGCAGCAAGAACTGTCGCAGCTCAAAGGACAAATTAAGAAAACAGAAAAAGAACTGCAGCAGCAACAAAAAGCTTTTAGTAAAGCTCAGGATTTATTGAAATCTGCCGACCAATCACTGGCTAAACTAGCCCGGCAAATTCGGCAAAGCAATGAAGAACTTGCCAAAGTACAGCAACAACAACAGCAGCTGGAATTAGAACAACAGCAACTGCAACAAAGTTTTGAGTTGCAAAAATCCTTGTTGGCGCAGCAGCTTAAAGGCGCTTTCATTACGGGCGAACACGATTACACCAAGATGCTACTCAACCAGCAAGACAGCAACAAGCTGGAACGGGTGCTGACTTATTATCAGTACCTGAATCAGGCTCGCATGCAGCAAATCACCAAAATAGAACAAACGGCTGAAGCGTTAAAGCAAGTGGAACTGGACTTGCAGCACAAAGTAGAACAACAACAAGAATTGCAGGCCCAGCTGAAAGAGCAGCAGCAGGAACTGATGGAAGCCAAAACCAGTCAGTTGGCGTCAGTGAAAAAGATAAAGAGCTTTTTGACGGATCAGGAACAGCAACTGGACTACCTGAAACAAAACGAACAAAGCTTGCAAAACACCTTAGGTAAATTAAAAGCTGCCGCTATCGCAGCCAAAAAACGGATCAATTTGCCGAAAACCAAAGGCAAATTGCCCTGGCCCGTACAAGGCGACATTCTGCAGGGATATGGCGAAAAACGTCTGGCAGGGGTCAGCTCGCGTGGTATTTTAATAGCGGCAGCCGAAGGCTCCAAAGTAAAAGCTGTAGCTGATGGTCAGGTGATTTATGCTGACTGGCTCAAAGGTTATGGCTGGGTCATAGTGCTGGACCACGGCAATGGCGTTATGAGCCTGTATGGCCACAACCAAACTTTATTAAAGAAACCTGGGGAGTCGGTCAACGCCAGTGAAGCCGTGGCTTTAGTCGGTGCCAGTGGTGGTCAGGCTCAGGCTGGATTGTATTTTGAGATCCGGCAAAAGGGTGCAGCCATTAACCCTATTACCTGGTTACAAAAACGCGCAGGATCTTAGTGAATGAAGTATGTACTGAGCTTAGCCTTTGCGCTTTGCAGTTTGCCAGTTCTCGCAGCCAAAGTGGCCATAGTGATAGACGATATTGGTTACCACCAAATTGACTACAAGCTGTTGGACTTGCCTTATGAGCTGACCTTTGCTGTCATTCCTCATACCCCCCATAGCCATGCAGTAGCCAAAGCTGCCTATCAAAAGCGTCGGGATGTAATTTTGCATATGCCGATGGAGTCAGCCCGTCGCGCTGATTTGAGCAAAAACGCGTTAAAAGTGACGATGAACCGCAGCCAAATCGAGCAAAAACTGCAGGCAGCTTTTGCTGATGTTCCTTACGCCATAGGTGTCAACAACCATATGGGTAGTTACTTTACAGAACAAGCTGATGTTATGGATTGGACCTTAGGCTACATTGCGAAACGTCAGCTATTTTTCCTCGACAGCAAAACAACAGCCCGTAGTCAGGCGGGTATCTATGCCCAAAAGCATCAGATGCCACTACTGACCCGGCAGATATTTCTGGATAATGATCGCTCTTATCAGGCCTTAGATAAACAATTTAAGCTGATGATCAAATTAGCCAAGCAGCATCAGTCTGCAATAGCCATTGGTCATCCTTATCCCGAAACCTACGCTTATCTGAAAAAAAACTTAGCCAGCTTAACAACACAAGGTCTTGAAGTTGTGAAGTTATCGGCCTTACTACCTGCCGATTATCCGGTGACAACTGCAGCACAAACTGCTGACGTACCTTTATCTTTACCCGAACAGCATCCTGTTCAACTCGCGCAGCTGAGTAAGACACAGAACAGCGCCACACATAGCCCAAAAGCGGACATGACAGAGCCAGTCTTTGTTCCCGCCATCGAAGAGCCTGCAGCTATTATTGCCATGTACAGCCAGCAATGGGACATACCCGAGCTACTGAATCCGTTGACTTTAGCTGAGATTAAACCAACTACGGTATTCATTCCAAAACACTGGATTTTATCAAAACCCGCTATAACACCAGTGCGGTCTGTGCCCTTCTATCAGTTAGGAAGCAGCTTTTAGTGAATCGACACCAAAAGCAAAAAGCCCTGACTAGTCAGGGCTTTCTTTTACTGCAGAAGTAACCATTAAGCAGCCATTGCAGACTGCAGTTTCTTCATCGCATTTTTCTCTAACTGACGCACACGTTCAGCAGACACCTGATAACGGTCAGCTAATTCCTGCAATGTCAGTTTCTGATCATCTAACCAACGTGCACGGATAATATCCTGACTACGCTCATCCAGAGTACGAACTGCAGCTTGCAGGCGGTCCACTGAAGCGTTATCCCATTGGTCTTCTTCAATACGGTTAGCTAAATCAGAGCCTTTATCCTGCAAGTAAAATACTGGTGCAGTGTAATTGCTTTCGTCTTCATCGTCAGAAGCATCAAAAGGCATATCATGATTGCTCATGCGGGATTCCATTTCCAACACTTCGTGCACAGGAACGCCTAAGGAATCAGCAACGTTTTGCACTTCCTCTTTACTAAACCAACCTAAATGTTTTTTAGCTTTACGCAGATTAAAGAACAACTTACGTTGCGCTTTAGTGGTCGCGACTTTGACAATGCGCCAGTTCTTCAGCACAAACTCATGAATTTCGGCCTTGATCCAATGTACGGCAAAAGAGACCAAACGTACGCCCACAGAGGGATCAAAACGTTTCACAGCCTTCATCAGGCCGATATTGCCTTCCTGGATCAGGTCACTGATAGGTAAACCATAACCTGAATAGCTGCGGGCGATATGCACCACGAATCGAAGGTGAGACATAATCAGCACACGGGCTGCTTCCAAATCACCGTCTTGTTGTAATTTTTCAGCTAAAGAACGTTCTTCTTCCGCTGTGAGCATAGGAATGGTACTTACCGCATGAGTATATGCTTCAAGGCTGCCACTTCCAGCCACTGTCAGAGTCTTCATGTGAGAAGTCTGAATCATGTAATTACCCCTTAATCGCTTGATTGGGTCAAATCTTAGCACTCTTTGAGTGAGAGTGCTAAAAGAAATTTACTTCTTTTAAGATCCTAATTGTATAAGCCCTACTTTTTAATAATATCAATTCATATATAAAGCTTCATTTTTCTTATATGATAAATTTAGAACTTAAAGCCTAGACTAATGAAAAAAACAATAACCAGCTAAGGTCTTTTTTATGTACTGTTATGTTGCTCGTCAGCCTATTTTCGACCGCCAAAAAGCCGTAACAGGCTATGAACTGTTATTTAGAGATGGTGTAAATAACAGCTTTCCGAACGTGAATGCTGATGAAGCAACATCTAAGTTGATTACCCAACACCATTTGTTATTGGGAGTTGAAAAAATCACTAGTGGCAAACAGGCTTTTATTAACTTTTCCGCAGACACTTTAATTCACCACTTTCCTACTTCTATCGATCCAAAGAGCATGGTGATCGAAATTCTCGAAACAGTGCCTATCAGTGATGAACTACTGACCGCCTGTAAAGAATTGCATAAAATGGGCTATCGGCTGGCATTGGACGACCACGATTTTGACGCCAAGTGGGACGTATTCTTGCCTTATGTCAGTATTATTAAAGTCGATGTACGGATGTTTAATATGCTGCAAATCAGTAAATATCTGCGTCGCATCGCCAAATACCCTGTCACCTTGCTAGCGGAAAAAGTAGAAACCGCCGATGAATACGAGCAACTAAAGCAACTGGGCTTTGATTTGTATCAGGGCTATTTTTTTGCTCGCCCTGAGATGCTGAAACACAAACAACTAGGCAGTAATAAACTGAACCTGCTGGCGCTCATCAGCGAATCCAGTAAGGTAAGGCTGAATTTTGATGGTCTGGCAGCTATTGTCGAACGCGATTTGGATTTGTCCTATAAGTTGCTGCGTTTTATCAACAGCGCCAACTTTGCCCTTAAACAATGCATAGGCTCACTAAAACACGCCATGGTGTATATAGGCGAAGCTGAACTAAAAAAGTTTATTTCCCTACTGGCGTTGGCCAATCTGGCCGAAGGCCAATCCGATGAGCTTTTAGTGATGTCTCTGATCCGTGCACGATTTTGTGATCGCCTTGCAAATATTCGCGGCGATTCAGAAAATCCGCCAGCAGCCTTTTTAACAGGTTTATTTTCCTTGGTGGATGCTCTGTTGGAACAACCGCTGGAAGAGTTGTTGGCACAGCTACCTTTGTTGCCTGAAATAAAAGCCGCACTGCTTGAACACAGAGGGGTGCTGGCAGATTACCTCAAAGTAGAACGTACTTTTGAACAGGGTTTGTGGCAACAACAAACTGAACTATCGTCCAGCATGGTGCCGGAGACAGTGGATTTAAATCTGGTGTATTTTGAGGCGGTGGAATGGGGGCAACGCTTACTGACAGTGCAACAGCATTAACCCCGCCACTCCACCCAGTTAAAGGCCTGTTGCTTCAATCTGGCTGATATTGCGACGTACGGCCAAAAAGGAACCAACAAAACCTAAGGCTACAGCAACCAATAACAAATAGCCGAGCTCTGACAGGCTCAAAGGTTGCAGAGTAAAAGTGCTTTCATACAATTGAGTCACATTGGCTATGCCCTGCTTTAACCACCACAGCAGTACTTCCTCGATTAAAAACGTCAGAATGCCGCCGAAAAAACCCAACCAAATTCCTGTATATAAAAAAGGCCGTTGGATATAGCTGTTGGTCGCACCGACCAGTTTCATCACTTCGATTTCATCCTTTTTATTCAGGATCATCAATCGAATGGTATTACCCACGACCAAAAGTACAGCCACCATCAGCAGCAAAGCGACAGCAATAGCCACCTGACGTACCAAACTGACAATAGCATCCAGTCGTTCTAACCAGCCTATATCCAGCTTGGCCAACTCGACATAGCGCTCTTGTTGCAGGGAAGCTAATAAAGTTGAAGCTGCCACACTGGAGGTATTTCTGGGACTGACCAGCATCACATGAGGTAAAGGATTGTCTTCGATATAACTTAATGCGTCACCAAAACCTGACTCCGCGGTGAATTCAGCCAACGCCTGACTTTTATCAATAAACTGCACATCAGCTACTTCAGGGTTGGCTTGCAACAAGGCTATCAGTTCAGCTATCTGAGTTTCATTGGTGTCCGCTTTTAAAAACAAACTGATTTGTGCTGCCTGATCGACACTGGTGCTGACCTGTTGCAGGTTTTTCACCATCAAATGTAAAGTCACAGGTAAAGTTAAACTGACCCCAAGCACAGCCACTGTTAATAAAGACGACGCCGGAGTCAGCCAGATTTCACCTAAACTGGTTAGTGCCTGGCGCAGATGATGTATCCAAAACATCACAAATTTATTCCACAGACTTTGTTTCACTGCAGTGGCGCCTGTAGCCCGGCCTTGAAATAAAATACTCATTCGTCGGCTCCAGAGGACGTTAAGCCATCGTTGATCATGCGGCCATTTTTTAAAGTCAGAGTCCGGTAACGCATCCGGGCTAATAAACTTAAATCGTGGCTGGCAATCAATACAGAAACCCCGACCTGATTAAAGGCTTCAAATACGTTCATAATGTCTTTCGATAACTCTGGATCCAAGTTACCTGTGGGTTCATCTGCCAGCAATAAAGGTGGACGATTGACCACAGCACGGGCTATACCTACCCGTTGTTGTTCACCACCAGATAAAGTGTGAGGCAGGCAACGCACCTTGTCCAAAAGACCGACTTTATCTAAAGCCGCATGCACACGTTTGGTCATGTCTTTGCCGCTGAAACCTTCAATCACCAGAGGCAAGGCCACATTGTCGAACACGCTATGGTTCATCAACAATTTATGGTTTTGGAAGATCATACCAATATCGCGGCGAACATAAGGCACCTGACCTTTATTCACCCGACTTAAATCCACACCATTGATAAAGACTTTACCCGTAGTCGGACGCTCAATCAGGCTAATCAGTTTTAATAAGGTACTTTTACCCGCACCTGAATGGCCTGTTAAAAAAGCCATTTCGCCTTTTTCCAGATGAAAACTCACTCTGTCCAGCGCAACAAAACCACCGCTATAACTTTTTGTGACTTGCTCAAAACGCAACATAATCAGAGATCCCTGGCGAACAACGCCTTAATAAAATCTTTACTGTCGAAAACCCGTAAGTCGTCGATCCCCTCCCCTACACCTATGTAGCGGATAGGTAATTGAAACTGATCAGCGATTGCGAAAATCACACCGCCTTTGGCCGTGCCATCGAGTTTGGTCAAGCTGATGCCGGTAATATCCACAGCTTCTTTAAATAAACGCGCCTGACTTAATGCATTTTGTCCTGTGCCAGCATCCAGCGTCAGCATCACTTCATGCGGTGCATTGGCATCGATTTTTTTCATCACCCGGACTATTTTTTTCAACTCTTCCATTAAGTGCGCTTTGTTTTGCAAACGACCTGCGGTGTCAGCAATCAATACATCCACACCACGGGCTTTGGCAGCCTGATAGGCATCAAAAATCACCGAAGCACTGTCTGCACCGCTATGCTGAGCTATCACCGGAATGGCATTACGCTCGCCCCACACCTGCAACTGCTCTACGGCTGCAGCTCTGAAGGTATCACCAGCGGCTAACATCACAGACTTGCCTTGTTGCTTAAACTGCTGTGCCATTTTGCCAATAGTGGTGGTTTTACCAACACCATTAACCCCTACCATCAGAATCACAAAAGGACCGTCCGCCCCGTTGAGCTGCAAGGGTTGTTCAACATCATCCAGCAACAACGCCATTTCTTGCTGCAACTTATCAAATAGACTATCGGCATCTTTTAGCTGTTTACGATCCGCATGTTGCACCAGCTGTTTAATCAGCTTCTGACTGGTATCTACCCCAACATCGGCCATCAGCAACTGGGTTTCTAATTCTTCGTATAAATCTTCATCAATTTTTTTACCTAAAAACAGACTGGCTAAACCATTACCTAAATTCTGGCTGGTTTTAGTTAAACCTTGTTTTAAGCGGGCAAAAAAACCAGGTCGTTCCGCTGGCTGTGGCTGCAAGCCGCTGACTGGCGCTATAGCAGCCGCTGTTGCAGCTTCAGGCTTCACTTCTGCCATTTCTGCAGCAACCTGCTCCTTGGCAGGAGGAGGCAGTGTTTCGGGCTGACTTTCTGTCACCGGGATCTGCTGTTCTGCTGAGGAATCTGCCGTATCAGCCTCTGTTTTTTTACCAAAACCAAGCCAGGAGAAGAGTTTATTTTGCTTTGTCATAAAGGTCGCTGCCAGAAGATCCGAAAACTAAGGTAAAATTGGCTCATATAGTATCATCTTTAAGATGCAGGACAAAAATACTCAATGAAAACAGCAAAGGGGCGCAGTACTGCTCCGACACATCAGGGGCCTGGCTTTGTCAGGCTGATCAGTGGCAAATGGAAAGGTCGGCGTTTACCCGTCCTGGATGCACAAGGGTTAAGACCAACCTCAGACAGAGTCAAAGAAACGCTGTTCAACTGGTTAATGCAGGATGTCGCTGGCAGCACTGTGCTGGACTGTTTTGCCGGTAGCGGCAGTTTGGGGTTAGAAGCTTTATCGCGCTATGCTGATTTTGTGCTCTTACTGGAAAAAGATGCCAAAGCAGCCACCTTATTGAAACAACATCTGAACACTCTGGGCAGCGATCAAGCCGAAGTTCTGCAAACAGATACCTTGCTGTGGTTGCAAAAGCCGGCACAGCGTCAGTTTGATCTGGTTTTTATTGACCCGCCCTTTCGGCAAAATATGGCTCTAGCTTGCTGCAAAGCTTTGGCAGAACAAGGCTGGCTCAAGTCAGGGGCTCTGGTTTATCTGGAAACAGAAAAAGAATTGGCTATGGATCAACTGCCCGCAGATTGGGTGTTAATAAAAGAAAAGGTAGCAGGGCAACTGGCTTACAGGCTCTGGCAACAACCTTAAAGCCGAAAGCAGAAAAGGCGCCATCAGGCGCCTTTTCTGTATGCAAATTCGATTAGCTGGCGCTACGTGCTTTGATCGCTTCCAGAATAGGAGAAGAAGCGAAACCATTGCTCGTTGCCCACTCGATATCACCTGATTGAGCAACCTGGCTGCCTGGTAACTGCTTGATAATAAATTCAGCAGTATCCGCCGCATTGTGTTTGATAGCATGACGCACTAAAGGTAAGCCGTTACAAACGATACCGTCATAAATGCTTTTTAAACGCAAACGGTTATCTGATAAAGCTTTACGCAGGTTGTTTTTGTTGTTATCAGCTACGTATGCGCAAATAGACTGAACCATTTGGTCATTAGCTGAAGCAGTTGGTGCAACAAATTGAGCGGCGGCGATAGCGATTAAAGCAACAAATTTAAATTTCATAACAAGCTCCGGTGTTGGCTAACACTGATCCATCGATCAGGCTGATTGGTCTGTGTAAACAGGCTGAAACTTCAACAACAGCGTGATGCTGTTATTTATCAGCGAACACGAAAGGAGGAGCTTTGATACCAGCGAACTGGTTTAGATGCGTCCTACGTAATCATCGGATTACGGCAGCCCAGCCATCATAGGTTACCCCTTAGATCTGAAGCTTTGCGTGTACTCCCTTTCGGGAGACTTGCCTTTCGAGCGCGCGCATTTTAAGCAGTGAGTGAACTTTATGCAAGAGAAATTTAAAGGCATCTGCACAAAGTTAAAGTATTGACTGTAAAAGAACTATTTATACAGACAGCAAGACTTTTAGCCGTCTGAGTTTTGAATATCAGGAACAAGCTCCATGCCCAGATTGCTCAAACCTTGTTCACGCACCCACGCCTTCAGCATTTGTACTTGCTCACGCTGAAAACCATCAGTTAAAGGGGTGACTAACTCGATGAGTTCTGCCAGACAATCCATTTCATACTCCATCAGTTCATGATCACGCACCCACTTTTTCAATTCAGCTTCGGTCGTGATATCGATGTCTTCGGCCTGATATTCAATGAGACGTGCAACTGAAGCCTGAGAAATTTTGGCGACGTTAACAAACTCGGTTGCATCCTGCGACAGAATACCATTGAGCATCGAATCCAGTGCTGTAGCTGTATCAATAGCAGGATAGACACCAAACATATCAAACTGACTCTGGTCCGGAGTCGCTAATTCTAACTCGTTGCATAAACGCTCAAAGTTTATTTTCACCTTTTTAACGAACAACCATTCCCACACCAGGTTAAGAATATCGCGACACAACTTCGTATCACCAAAACCTGTGACTTCACTAAAGAGCTGATAATTAGGCAACATACGTTCCAGCAAGGTCGCAGCTATAGCGGCTTGCTGATAAAAGCCCAGTTCACGCATCTTTTGGAAGTTGTTTGCTTTTTGTTTCATGGTTGGTCCATTCCGGTCTGACAGCTGTGGCTGCGCATCATACACAAGCACAGGCTGACAGAAAACACTGTTATTTTTATTCAGTCTACTATCGGCACAGTGCTAATGCGAATATGATCGCAAACTGAGTCAGTCTCTCTTTTTATGAATACAGGTGATTTTATGTCGATGACCATGACCACCCCCGCTTTATTGTTTCCGGCGATTTCTTTGTTGTTACTGGCCTATACCAACAGGTTTTTAGTGCTGGCTCAGCTTATTCGTCAACTGAATACCCGCGAAGGTGGACAAGTGCGTGATCTTGCAAAACGGCAAATAGAGAATCTACGGCAGCGGATGTTTTTAATACGATCGATGCAGCGCTGGGGAGTCATCAGTTTTGTACTTTGTACCTTGTCGATGTTTTTTCTGTTTATGCAATGGGGCTTAGCGGGCCAAATAGCTTTTGGCACCAGCCTCGCCAGTCTGATGTTGAGCTTACTGGTGTCTTTGTATGAAATTCAGATTTCCTGCAATGCGATAAAAATAGAGCTGGAAAGCATGGAGCAAGAGCAGGTTTAACCTGCTCTTAACGTCGCCAGTTGCTGCTCTAACGCGCTGCAATCTGCAGTAGCATCCTGCTGCTGAATAGATAAAATAATTTCACCGACTGGCAAACCAAACTTATATAAAGTCGACTGATTCATCAGTTGTTTGGGTGTAACCAGATAAAGCCAGTCTTCCACTTTAACCTCTATCACGCCATCGCCGTCCGGGATTTGCAATACATATTCCCAATACAAGCTATTACCTGCCTGTTGGCCTTTTGCCTGCCCGGTGACATCTGCAGCTGAACCTGTCACTTTTCCTTCATTGTCCACCGCAAGTTGCCAAATGCGCTGCTCAACTCTGCCATCACTGAACTGGAACAACTCAAATAGAGTTCCTTTATTGCCTTGCCATTGGCCACAAAGCTGAGCTTCAAAGCGCACGCTTTGTTTACCTTGCCAGTTTTTGACCACACCATAAGCGTTCAGTGAACCATTAAAGTAGTCGGGCAGATTAAAAATCGGAGTTTGTTGTTGATAATCCTGAACCTGATGGCTACATCCCCACAACAACAGAGGGGCAAACAAAGCAATAAAACGCATAACTGAAACTCCTGGCATGATATGAAACTGTATACGCATGCTTTGCGACTCTGGCTCAGTCTTATCGCATAGCAAAGGAATAGTCCGGTGTGGAATAAAACCGATTTAATGGATCAACCCAAGCTCTAAGGCTAACAGCACAGCTCTGGTTCTGTCACGAACGCCTAATTTAGCCAGAATGCTGGAGATCTGATTTTTTATAGTGCCTTCTGATTTGTAAAGCGCACTGGCAATCTCTTTATTGGCATAACCAGAGGCCATCAGTTGCAAAATTTGCAGCTCTTTTTCTGATAATTCTTCAATTGCAGCCGGACGGGGAAAATGACTGACCGGGCTCAGACCAGACAATAAACGTTCGGTAATAGTGCTTTGAAAGCAGGTGCCGCCTTGCTGCAGCGTTTGAATGGCTGAAACTAAGCTGTCCAGAGAGACATCTTTGAGTAAATAACCTTTAGCCCCAAGCTGAATGCTCTTTAATACCAGATCATGTTCTTCAAAAGTAGTCAGGATAAGCACAGGAGTTTTTAGTTGCTGCTGCTTTAATAACTCCAACGTAGCTACTCCATCCACTTTGGGCATAGACAAATCGAGTAAAATCACATCTGGCTGATGCTGTTGCACCAGCTCCACCACAGTGGAGCCATCCTGAGCTTCTGCGACCACTTCCACTACACCAGATAGCTGTAATAAACTTTTTATGCCTTGGCGGATCAGCATTTGATCGTCAACCAGCATTACTCGTAACGTCATAAAGGCAATCCTGCAGGTAAAGTCAGCTGTAATTGAAAATGACTATCTTTGACCAGCCATTGTAAAGTTCCGGCGCAAGAGGCAACCCGCTCTTTCATGCCTGTTAAACCATTGCCGGGTTTCCAGTCTGAGGCGACTTTGCCATTGTCATAGATCACTAACTGAACAAAGTGCCCAGCAGGCGTTACTGACAAATAGAACTCACTGGCATGACTGTGTCTTAGCGTATTGGTCAGGGCTTCGCGCACTATTAATAGCAACTGCTGCGCTACTTTTACATCGGCCAGTTCCACATCCACAGGGCAATCCCAGTGAACTTTCACTCCTGGAACATCTGTCAACAAAGTCTCTAACGCTTGATAAACGGAAAAATGCTGCTGCTCTCTTAATGCACTGACAGCTTCACGCACATCGGACAGCAGCAGTTTAGCAATCTGATGGCATTGCTCCACTTTAGTTTTCGCTTCACCTTGCGTTAAATGGCCAGCGACCTGCAAATTAATAGTTAAAGCCGTTAAATGATGCCCCAATACGTCATGTAAATCCCGCGCAATCCGGGTTCGCTCCTGCTGTTGTGATGCCATCATCAATAAATCCTGAGTGGCCAACAAGTGCTGATGAGTTTGCTGTAATTCTTGTTTAGCTTTTTGTTCGGAGCGGGCCTGATGTTTCATCAGCAAAGCAAAAAAGTGAAAGCTGCTGAATAACAGCCCTGTGATCCACATGGAGCGCTGTTCCAGTGCTGCATCCACGCCATACCACATCGCCAACAGAGCAAGCGTTATCAGTACAGCAGTCCGCATCGAAACCAGATAAGGCAACACTGAGACCCAGATAATGCTCAGAATAGCCAGATAATCCAGCGGTAGCATCCAGTTCAGTGCCAAGGCTGACAAAAGCTGCAGTATGTAACAAATTAAGGCAGAAGGAGCCAGGGGCTCATTGCGCTCGTCACTGCGGGTAACCCAATAAAAGCAAGCACCATTGAGAGCAAACAAAGGCACAACCCAGGGCCATAACGGCCAGAGTGTGTCATTAGGCCACATCAGCCAAAGACTGAGCATAAAGACCAAAAACCAGGTCAGTAACCCAGCCAATACATCCCATGCTATTGAGTTTTTAAGTTTCATTTGGTTGAACTGATTTACAGGTCTCAGTTTTGCAGTATGCCTGATTTCAAAAATGGCTCAATAGGCCAAAAGTCATAGTGAAAAATCCTGACTTCTGGCACCTGCGAAAACACAGCTGAAGCTTTAGTCTGGCGGCATCTGATTAAGGGAGAATAATGATGTTTATGCTGCATAGCCTGTTATTAAAATTTCATATCCTGCTGGGTGTGATTGCGCTTTTACTATTCTGGTTGCCTATGTTTAGCCGCAAAGGTAGCGCATTGCATCGCCGATTAGGTCGTTATTATGCCTATCTGATGAAAGCTGTGGCTTTGAGTGGTCTGGTGATGACTTGCATGGTCTGGTTTGACCCAATAGAAATTAAAGGCGCAGGCTTGATGGTTGATGGCCAGATCCCACAGCGCAAATTAGAATTTTTGATGCTGATTAATCTGTTTTTGTTTTTACTCAGCCTGCTGAGCTGGGTCACTATCCGTCATGCGACAGGCAGCCTGTTATGCAAACAAAACCGCGAGCCATTAAAACACTGGAGTTATCAGGCTCCCGTCTGGTTATTGGTCGTAGTAGCTCCTTATGCAGCATGGCAAGGTTTTCAGTTTAGTATGCCACTGGTGATGGTCTTTGCCGGCATATCATTAGTCACCTGCTTTAGCATCCTGAGTTATTTACACACGAAGACAGTCACACCCAATCGTTGGCTGATAGAACATGCCTCAGCCATGATAGGTTCTGGTATAGCCGCCTACACCGCATTTTTTGCCTTTGGCGGGCGCGCTTTATTTGCAGAGTTATTAACAGGCCACTGGATGATGTTGCCCTGGCTGCTGCCCAGCTTGATTGGTGTGCCAGCGACTATCTGGTTTAAACGCCGCTTAGCACAGCCGTTAAGAAACTCAGCGCCATAGCCTGAAAGAGCCAAGGAGAATTTCATCAGAAATTCTCCTTTATATTTATATACTTAAAAATATTTCTTAAATATTCCTGCTTTTTTGTCAAATCAGGCAAACTATTTTCAATGCCTATACGACTTATCATCAATACAACTTCACAACAGACTAAAAGTGTTTAAACGCAGCGACGAGAGCTTAATAGAAAAAGCCATAGGCGGCGATGCCAAAGCCTGGCAACAATTGGTGTCGAGATATCAGGCGCCCCTGTATTATTTTGGCCTGCGTTTATTGGGCTCACCCGACGACGCCCGCGATTTATTGCAGGATGTATTGATTGTACTGTGCCGAAATCTTGCGCAGTACAGAGGCGACAGCTCGTTTAAAAGCTGGTTGTTTGGCATCGCCAACTACAGAGCTATGGATATGCTCCGCAAGCGTAAAACAACCACAGAGTTTACCGAAGAGCACGATTTTTACGATGATGAAGCACCGAGTTTTGAGCAACAACTCTATGGTCAGCATACGCAGCGACTGGTGCAGCAACAGTTACGATCCTTGCCGCCAGAACAACGTCTGGTTGTAGAGCTGAGGTTTTATCAACAGTTTACTTTTGACGAAATTGCCGATCAGCTGGCGCTGTCGAGTAATACCATCAAATCCAGATTTTACGCGGCCTTAGATAAACTGCGTACGCAGTTGGAGTTAGCAAATGTCGAACAGTCAGCAAATTTTTGAAGCCTGGCTGGCCGGAAAAATAACGGCCAGCGAATGCGAACAGCAACTGGATCCGCAGAGTGAATGGCTTGAGCGTTTTCATACAGCACAGATAGTACAGCGTCAGGCGAAAGCACCTTTTTTTGCCCCAGTGCCAGAGATCGACACCATGTCCATCTTTGCACAGCAATGGCAGCGACCAGCCAAAAGCAGCAACTGGTGGCCCAAATTAAGCGTGGCATTTTCGGTGCTGGCGCTCGTGGTCAGCTTGTCTCCGCTGGAGCTGCAAATGCAGGACAGCGGTCTGACCTTAAGCTGGCGCGGCGGACAACAAATGCAACAGCAGCAACTGGAAACGCTGTTAGCCAGCTATCGTAAGGAGCAACAGGATTATCTTCAGACCCAGTTGCAGAATACGCAGCAGCAACAGGCGTCACAGCTGATTTTGCTGAAGGATTACTTAACCGAACAACAAACCAAAGAAAGGCGTACCGACATGCTGGAACTGGTGGAATACCTCAATCAGCAACGTCAATCAGACTGGCACTACTGGCAGGAAAATTATCAGCCAAGCCAGGCCAGACTAGAACTTGGCGCGTCACCGAACACTCAGAACAGATAACCTAGTGGAGTAACAGCATCATGAAGACATTCAGTAAAGTCTCTTTGTTAGCAGGCCTTATCATCGCAAGCCATAGTTTTGCCGCCACAGAGGTGAATGCAAAACTCGGCCAGAACCTGAAAATTATGCAGGATATACTGCAAAGTTCATTAGGCGGCCAGGAGCATTCCAGCATAGGCAGGGTCCAGCACAGCTATTTGTACGGACAAGGCGTAGCCTTCCGGGTAGACAGTAACAGCGGCTGGTTACGACATTTTGTTATGCCTCCAATGCCTCCTGTAGCGCCGGCTGCGCCTGGGGCTGCGGTGGCTGTTTCAGCCAATATTGCAAACTCCATTAGCATTTCGGAAAACGGCAACAGCTTTAGCTTTAATTTTGATGAAGAAGCTATGGATGCCATGGTGGAGTCGGCTGAAGCCTGGGCAGAGCAAATACAAGATCAGAATGAAAAGCTGCGGGATTTGCGGGAAGAGCGCCGGGATATAGAGCGAGACTTGCGCGATTATGAACGGGAAAAACGGGATATCGAATTCTCTTCTAAAGTCAGCAAACTCGATGCTGAGCAACAAAAGAAACTAAAAGAAATTAACCAGAAGTCCGAGCAATTAAAAACACAGTTAGCAGATTTACAAAAGACACTGTCTGCTGAAGAAGCTTTATACAACAAACAAAAGGCAGAGCAGGAGAAACTGGCGAAGCAGCGTCAGACTGAATTGGTGACTAAAGTAGGTCAGGTATTCAGTGCGACCTTGTGTGATTATGGCGCCAGTTTAAGAGACTTAATAGAACAGGAATTTGTCTCTTTTCAACTCAGCTTGTCAGGCCGTGACAATGCCAGGGATCACTACTGGGTAGTGAAAAAGTCCGATATTAACCAATGTGTTACTGGCAAAATTGACGCACCGGCCCTGCTGAAAAAAGCCAGCTACTATCAGTATTAATCTCTCTTTACTCAAGACAATACAGCACACTCCCGCTGTGTTGTCTTGACAGTGGTTCAGCTTCTGGCGTACAAAGCCGCAATTTCAACCTGCAACAAAGCGGAACAGTTGTGATGCACTACCAATGGCCTACCTTAACAAACTGGCTGGAACAGATAGCACAACCCTTTTATCAGCAGGGTTATGTGGTGCTGGAGCAGGCTATACCGGCAGATTTATGCTGGAGCCTGTATCAGGATGTACAACACCAACAGCTAACCGCAGCCGGAGTCGGACGCCAGGGGCAACATCAGCTTAATCAACAAATAAGGCGCGATCACACCGCCTGGCTTAGCCAGGATAACCCAGTGCAGCAGCAGTATTTACAATTGATGGCCCAGCTGCAACAAGATATGAATCAACGCTGTTTTTTAGGGCTGATCGATTTCGAAGCGCACTACGCCCGTTATCAACAGGGTGATTTTTATCAAAAACATCTGGATGCTTTTGTTGGTCGTTCGAACCGGGTACTCTCCAGCGTTTGTTACCTGAATACTGTCGATCAAGGTGGTGAGCTGCTGATCTACAACGAGCAGGATCAGTTGGTAACCCAAGTTCAGCCGAAAGCCGGTACTTTAGTGATCTTTGAAAGTTGCCGTTTTCCGCATGAAGTTTTACCTGCAACACAAAGCCGTTACAGCATAGCCGGCTGGTTCAGACAGAACAGCAGTATTCAGGGCCGGGTTGACCCGCAACAGTAACTCTTATAAACCATACAATGCAGATCGTGATTTATCGTTCTGTGAGTGGGCGGCGCAATGGCTTTCGCTGGTATTTGTTAGTCCAGTGATTCGACTGACTAGTTTTCACGCCTCAGTTGCATTCTATTTTGCCAGAGCCCCCCTTCTCTTATGGTCGCCATGGCGACAAAAAATATCCTCCGAATCATTACAGTTGGAGTTTTAACTCTCAACCTCAGATCCAGGCGAAAAATTTCGTCATCTCAGTCAGAAATTAGCATTCTTTTTTTTACCACAGTAAGCGCTCTGAACTCTAAAATTTTTTGTCAAAAAAACATCAATGAATACAAAAATAAATTTACATTAAAAAATGTTCAAAAGCCTTAATCTGCTTAGCTTCCAAGGCCAACCAACAAGTAAAAAAAAGACGAAACAACGACATTTTCAGTTGAAGGAGTTTTTTTAGAAGATGAGTGCGCTTATCGCAAAAATTTGTGTCGGTACAACAATCATTTCATTTAGTTCAATAAATTTAATTGACCCTGTTAAAAAATACGATTACTATTCGGTCGGTGTCTTTAAAAAATCATTTTTTTGGCACAGTTTGTAACCATAATAATCAGCATAACCAGGGTTGATTCTTGTAAAAATAAAAATCACCGATGAGTGATTCAGGGAGAGAACATGTTTACCAATAATAAGTTGTCAAAAGCAGTCAGTATTGCAATTGCTTTTGGTGCAAGTGCGTTAAGCAGCAACATCGTAATGGCCCAAGAAGCCGGCGCGGATAAGATCGAACGAGTTTCAGTAACTGGCTCTCGTATTAAAAGAACAGATCTTGAAACTGCCAGCCCAGTTTCAGTATTTGATATTAAAGATATAGCGAACTCAGGCTCAGTCACAGTAGCAGAATTCCTTCGTACTAATGCTTCAACTGGCGGTTTTAACGAATCTCAGGGTTTAAACCAGGCAGGTGGTGCATCTTCTGTTGGTGTCAAAGGCCTGAGTCCTGAATACACACTGATCCTGTTAAACGGACGTCGTGTTCCGAAGAACTCAGCTGGCGGTATTTTTGCCGACGTCAACCAATTACCAATGGCAGCTGTTGAGCGTATTGAAGTGTTAGGTGATGGCGCATCAGCGGTATACGGCTCCGACGCTGTGGCAGGTGTAATCAACGTAATCACTAAAAAAGACTTTGACGGCGTTCAACTGACCGGTCGGTCTGGTTTTGGTCTAGAACACAAAGATGGCCGCGAAAATACGTTTTCAATAGTGGCAGGTACACAATCTGGCAAAACCAATATATTGTTCGCAGCAGATTACTTCTCTCGTGAAGCGACCCCTTTCACTAATCGTGAACTGGGTAATACTGCAGTATTACGTGATAGCGAAGGCAACGTCATTCCTGGCGGTGAAGGTCGCAGTCCATCAGGTACTCCAGGATATACAGCCTTAAGTGCAACAGCCGCAGCTGGTTTACCTGCATCGGCTTTAGGAAACAAAGCATGGGCAGACTGTCCGGAAGAGCAGATTAACAGTGCAGGCCAATGTTTATATGACATAGCTCCATTGTATTTCTCACAACCAGACAGTGATCGTCAAACCCTGTTTACTCAAATTCAACACCAAGCGACTGACGATCTGAGTTTAAATGCTCAGTTCCGTTATAACCGTGCCTATACGTTGAACTCGAATGGTGCAGCTCCTGGCGGTATTATTGTTGCTGGTGGTGCAAACAAAGTTGCGTTGTCTCCTTTTGTTACTGACTACTTATACAATGACAGATTTGCAGGCAACGCAGCTTTAGCTGATCAGGCGGTTGCAGCATTAAACGCAGGTACAGCCACACTGCAGGTTGTAAGACGTTATCTTGATTTTGGTAACCGTGAAAAAGATATTACCAACCAAACTTATGAAGCTATCACTGGTTTTAACTACCAAATCAATGATGACTTCGAGTTAACAGGTGATTTAGGTTTCTCGCGTCTATCTAACCAGCAGGTTGGTACCAAGGGTAACCTGATATCAAGCGCTACTACAGCGGCTTTCTCTGGTGCTAATGCCAGATTAAACCCATTTAAACTGAACGACTGTTCTTCTGATTCATTAAAAGCATTGTGTGATTCTTTAAACGCAGCGATCCACAGAACAAGTAACTATGAAATCGGTTTTGGCTCTTTAGTTATGAGTGGTATGTTGCCATTTGAACTGCCAGGTGGAGCAGTAGGTATTGCAACAGGTTTAGATGCACGTAATGAAACGTACAAAGATGCTTCAGACCCAGCGACAGTTCGTGGCGAAGTGTTAGGTGGCGCCGGTTCGATAGGTGGCGGTTCTTATAGTAATGAAGCTGCATTTGTTGAATTGTCTTTACCTGTGCTTGATGAAGTCGACGTAACCTTAGCTGGTCGTCATGATAAAGCGGACTGGGACTTGTCTGATGACTCTCAGACCACTTATTCAGGTAAAATCACGTACCGTCCAACTGATATTCTGATGTTCCGTGCATCCGTAGGTAGTGGCTTTAAAGCGCCAAACTTAGGTAACCTATTCTTGGGAGCATCTCAAGGTGTAACCCGTGCTATTGACAGAAAGTTGTGTAACGAAGCTATCGCAGCCGGTGGCAACCCTCAGACACATCCTAACTGTATACAAAAAGAATTAGGTTCACGCTCTGGTGGTAATCCAGAATTGACGTCTGAGCGTTCAAAATCAGCTACTGTTGGTGTTGTTTACGAACCTATTGATAACCTGTCTGTTACTTTAGACTACTGGAAACTGGACATAGACAACATTGTAGGTAGCTTAGCTATTCAGGAAATTCTGAATGAAGAAGCTGAAGGTCGTCTGACCGAGTTAGTAGTGCGTGCTCCGGACGGTACTTTAAACGACCCGTTAAGAGAAGGTTATGTCCGTACTAACTTACAAAACCTGAACGAACGTAAAACTCAGGGTTTGTTGTTAGATCTGACAGACACTTCAGACGTAGGTTTTGGCACATTGAAAACTACCTTGAAAGGTGAATACATCTTAAAAGATATGGCTCAATCGTCAAAAACTCAGCCACTGTGTGATATCACTGACACAGGCGGCAACTGGAATGCTAACGTTCAGTTCACTTTAGATGTAGACAAAGTATCAACTGCTTTAGCTATACGTCATATTCCAGGCTACGATCTGTATCAGTCTCGTAATTCCGCAGCCAAAACCTGTGAAAACGTAGGTCACTTTGGTGTAGTACGTCAGGGTACAACAATCACTGACTTTGGTAAGCCATTGTCTGTAGCTTCTTACACTGAAATGAACTTATCAAGTACGTACAACTGGACTACGGATACGTCTTTCAATGTTGGTTTACGTAACTTGTTTGATCGCAACCCACCAGTCTCTCAAGTAGACGCATGGCCGTTCTATAACCAACAAGTGTACCCTAACATGGGCCGTCACTTGTACTTTGGTTTCGACACCAAGTTCTGATAATAACCAGAGTTAAGGTTAACTAAGAATTTGTGCTCAATGCCAGTCAGTTTTACTGACTGGCATTTTTTTAATCATCCTATCTGAAGCAAGTTACTGAACATAACAAAGCTCTTCATTGGTCTGGCTTAGCTGTTATATGTTTGCTTACAAATTAACTATTTGCTTTGCTCGACATATCGCTTTAAATATCAGAACCATCATTTTTTCAACACGAATGCAACATTCGGATACCAGAAAAACTATATGTATTTAAAAGGGAGTTATCTATGAAAAAGTTATTGGGTTTTATGCTGCTTATTTTTCTGTCGCGCGCAGAGGCGAACGTTACCGAGTGGATCAGCTTTACAGTTGATAATGGAGCAGTGGTAGTCCCTGTGACTATTAATGGTGAAAAAGCCAAAGCGGTGATTGATAGTACCGCCAGAGCAAACCTTCTATCGTCGGACTTCATTGCAAAAAACAAATCCAAGCTTCGTCAATCTGGTGTAACACTTTTTAAAGATGAAAAGGGCGAAAGAAATGCCGAGGTATTCAAGGATGTGAAAGTAGGTGTTTTTGGCACTGAGCTGGAGTTTTCTGAATTAATTGCCACTCCCGAATCTCAGGGGGAGCTCGTGCTGGGTATTCCTTTTTTCCGTCAGAATATTGTGCAATTTGATTTCCCAAATAAGAGAATGCGCTTAATTGGACATGGCAGCATAGATATGCAAAAGATATCTAATATAGAAATGAAATCCGTGCAGGACAGCCGCTCAGCCAGCACTCCAGGTAAACAGTCGATTAAAAAGAATGACCTCTCTAGCCGGGCTCTGAATATAGCCATTAATGGTAAGTCCAGCTGGTTGGTGTTTGATACAGCAGATGTGACAGGTGTAAGCCTGTCCAGGGAATATGCAAAATCAGTGAACGCTATGGACAAGCCATACAGTGGTGATAGTGGTTATTTTACCGCGCAATTTAATAGCAACATCGAAGTATTCTCGCTCGCGAGCCTTAAAATTGGGCCATATGAACTGGAAGATGTGCCTGCCCTGGTAGAAGCTGAGGGCGCTGAGCGAATCATTCCTGCTGTATCCAGAAAAGTATCTACAGGAACATACCTGAACAAAGCCATACTTCCAGATGGTGTCATAGGAACAGATGTAATGCAGCATTTTGTAGTGACATTTGACTATTCAAATAGTCTGGTTTCTTTTGTGGTGATGTAACAACATCAGGCAACAATGCCTGTCAGTATTTTATTTCCTGAGTTCACCCGTTCAACTGCGGCTTAGTCCGCAGTTTTTTCTCAAATGTATAACCAGAGTCAGGAGCAAAGCCTTTAAAGCAAATCCAAACCTATACCGGCAAATAACAGCAAGCCACTGTAATGATTGTTTAAAAACGCCTGAAAACACCCCGCCCTGCCCTGAGTTTTTGCCTGCCAGTGCTGATGGACAAAACTCAGTAGCACAAGTAGCAACGCCATATAAAAAAATAAACCCAGGCCATTTTGTTGCCCTACCCAAGCCATCAAACTTAAGAACAACAACTGCAGAGCAGCAATCACTGGATGGCAGTACCGGCCAAACAATAACGCAGTGGATTTGACGCCTATCTTCAGATCGTCATCCCTGTCGACCATGGCATAAAACGTATCATAAGCCACAGTCCAGACTAAATTCGCCAAATACAAAGCCCACATCCATAAAGGAATTGAACCCGTGACAGCCATAGCCGCCATAGGAATACCCCAACTATAGGCTGCCCCCAACACAAATTGTGGCAGGTAAGTAAAGCGCTTCATAAAGGGATATAGAGTAGCAAGTAGTACAGCCACTAAGGACAACAACTGCGTGGCCGGATTTAAAAACAATAACAAACAGGCGCTACAGACCAACAACAGCACAAAAAGCTGCAAAGCTTCACTACTACTGACCAAACCTACAGCCAAAGGTCGCGCTTTGGTTCTCTCCACATGACCATCAAAATGACGGTCAGCATAGTCGTTGATCACACAACCTGCCGAACGCATCAGCACCACACCGGCACTGAAGACGACAAGCAGAGTCAAATCTGGCAAACCAGACGACACCAGCCATAAAGCCCACCAGGTTGGCCAGAGCAGCAAATAAATACCTATAGGCCTGTCCAACCGCATTAACTGCCGGTAATAAGGCCACTGCCGCCACTCTAACTGCCATATCATAGTTCAAGCACTCCGGGTAAAAAGATTTCCTGCACTAGCAATGGCTGCTGTTGTACTGAAAAGATTGAGCGTCTGGCCCATAGCTGTTTTTGCTCCCCCAACACAGGCAACACCAGACCAGCCTGCAGCAAAGCTACTTCTATAGGTCCGCGCTCTAAACTGTCATGCTGGAAAATATACTCGCCTAAAGGTTGCGCCCCTAAACGGGCTAAAGGTTCCATCTGCTCCAGAGTTGATTCTGGTAACCAGCTTTGTGCATAGATACAGGCTTTAGCATCACACCAGAGGATCACATCCCGTTTTAATCCCTGACTTTGTTGCCATTGCTGTTGCAAAGGTTCTGGCAACTTTTGCCAATGCTCGGTCACTAGTTCCAGCCTGAACTCCTGACAGCGTTTTTTCAGCAGAGCCGTGAGCGAACCCTGACTCAATAACCAGGGCTCGAGCCTCTGAGGTAGCGGCAACTGCTGGGTGCTTTGCCATAAAGCATGGAGTTGAAAAAGACTGTCTGTGCTGTGCATAAAATCAAACTGCATCCAAGTTGCTGCGCATCATAACAATTTTGCCATCATATTGGTACGCGAGCTGATCTGATGATCTTCTACCACCTCAGGTGAGCTAATGCCTTTATGCGGAAAATTGATTACCATAGCGGCATATTTTCGTCAGATTGCCTTCAGTGATGATCCATTACCATACCTTAATTATCGGAGCCGGTTACGCCGGTTACAGCCTGGCTAAAGAACTGCGTAAGTTAGATCCGAACCGAACTATTATGCTTATCAGCAGCGATAGCGCAGATTATTACTCTAAACCTTTGTTATCAAATGGCTTTAGTAAACAAAAAAGCGCAGCTGCGCTTATCCAAAAAACAGCAGAACAGATGGCTGCCGAGCTGAACATCAGCATTTGGTCGTTTTGTCATGCACAGCGTATTGATGCGGCACAGCATCAGCTACATACGGATAAAGGCCTGTTGCATTATCAACAATTGGTACTGGCAACAGGAGCCAGCCCCGTCAAACTACCACTGCCTGCTGCGACTGAAGGCCTGGTCTGGTCTGTGAATGACTTAACAGATTACCAAAAGTTTTTAGAGCTAAGTCAGGGGAAGAGAAAAATCACCGTGTTAGGAGCAGGCTTGGTTGGCATTGAATACGCTAATGATTTAGCCCTCGCAGGTTTTCAGGTTGACGTGATAGCACTGGAACAGCAACCTTTAGCACAACTGCTGCCGCCTGAATTAGGCCAGGTGTTACAACAACAATTAAAAGCGGCAGGCGTCCAGTTTTATTGGGGCAGCGCCATAGCGGAAGCGAAACGGGTTGAACAGCAGCTCCAGTTAGTTTTGGCCGATGGCCGTCATCTGGAAACAGAGCTGATCCTCAGCGCAGTAGGTTTAAAGCCAAAACTGGAACTGGCCGCAGCAGCGGGGCTCGACTGTGGAAAAGGCATCAAGGTTAATCAAAATCTGGCAACTTCGGTGGCTGATATCTATGCTTTGGGCGATTGTGCTGAGGTTTGTGGTTATAACCTGATGTATATTCAGCCTATCGGTTTGTCGGCCAAAGCTTTGGCTTTGACTTTGACCGGACAACAGACTGCGGTGCAATTTCCTGTTATGCCTGTGATAGTGAAATCACCAGCTTTAGCTGTGGTCAGTTGGCCAGCGCCATCACAACAACAAGGGGAATGGACTTTTGAAGGACAAGGACTAGATTGGATTGCCAGGTTTCAAGACCGGTCCGGTGTGTTACTGGGTTTTGCCTTAACCGGAAAAATGGTGGCACAACGCTTACGATTGGCAAAAGAAATGCCTGCTTTGATAGCTTAACGCCTGACCTTCGGGTAAGATCCTTTTCTGGATGTTTGATAAAAATGAAAGAGTAAACCGGATGAAAAAAGCGCTGACTTGTTTTGTTTTTTTATTGTTGAGTCAAAATCTTTGGGCTCAGGATGCAGCCAATACGCCGATGAAGGCGAATTATGCTTATTATGGTTTTGACCCAGATATAGTAACCAACTATGTCACGCCTACGACGGAAGAATTAGGTTATGTGCGGGTGACTATGGAATTAATGATTATGGATAAAAAGTATCTGGACGTGGTGACCCACCATGAGCCATTGATCCTGGATAAAATTGTCGCCATTTTTGGTCGGGAAAATGCTGACACTATTAAATCATTAACAGGTCGTGAAGAAATTCGATTAAAAATTCTGAATCAACTGCGTGATACGCTGAAAAAAGAGACAGGCCAGGATATTTTAAAAGACGTATTGTTTACTAAGTACCTGTACCACTAACAGCCCAGACTCACCGTACTGTCAGCGCTGTATGGTGAGAACTTTACTTGCAGTAACTAACACTACAGCACAAAGCATTCCAGATAATAAACCAGCCAGATGCGCCCAATTTGCCATCGAAATCCATAACAGATCAAAAAAGCCAATCAAAAGCCAAATCAGCATAAAGCCAACTAAAGCATGGCTGATGTGCAGACCCCAATTTGGTCTGACTAAACCGCATATCCAATAAAAACCAAAGAGTCCGTACACCAGGCCAGACATACCGCCAAAGTTAGCATCGACCACAACAAACTGCAGCAGATTGGAAGCCAACAATACAATAAGAGTCAGACTGATAGCGGTAATACGGCCTAATTTCAGCTCCAGCGGTCCAAGTAAATACCAAACCCAAATCAGGTTAAAGACCAAATGGGACGCTGAAAAATGCAGCCAGCCCGGCGTGAACCAGCGCCAACCTTGCTCCAGACTTAACCCCAGTTGTGGCTGAAGCTGTAGCGCTGCCAACGCCGACCAGGGGTCCAGTTGTTGCCAGCTATACACTAACAAAACGGATAACCAAATCAGATGGGTGAACCAGCCACCTTGAGCCCATAACTGTTGCCAATACCCGGAGAACGCGGCAGAGCCGGCACCAGAGGCTACGACTTGAGCTCTATCCCAGGCTGCAGCCTGATAACGAGCTGCGTAAGGATCCATTAAAAAACGCTCTAACTCAGCCATCACCTGCTCTGCATGCTCTGGTGCACACCAAAGCTCAGCCTGCGCTGCAGAATGCACCACCACACTGACATCCAGTTGTTGATTTTTGCAATAATCTGCCAGACTCAAAGCCGCAGCAGAAGAAGCAAACTCACCAATTTTAATCATGAGATTCGGTGACAAAAGGCAGTTGCGAACGCCAGGCCTCAAAGCCACCATCCATACTAAAGACGGTTTCAAAACCCTGTTGTGCCAGATACTGGGCAGCGCCCTGACTGGAATTGCCGTGATAACAGACTACGACCACCGGAGTTTCAAACTCAGTTTGTTGCATAAACTGATTCAAACTGCCGTTAGTTAAATGAAAAGAACCGGCAATATGACCAGAGGCATAACTTTGCTCGTCACGAATATCCACCACCACAGCTTTATGCTGCTCTATTTGCTCCAGCGCTGTAGCGACTGAAATACGACTGAACTCACTCATAGGGCACTCCCTTTACAACTTCAGATCCACATCAATATCGCGATTGTAGCCCAGCCAAGCCAGCTTGAGTACCGCAGACTACTCAGGATCCGCTGAACAGCGGATAACTGGCGAAGAAACAACCAGCCAAACCGGCTAAATAACGCATTAAAACACCAAGTTAACAATTACAGCTTTAGCTATAGCCCAAGCTTAGGTAAAATAGCGCGCCTTGTTGGTTTGGAAACAGAGTACTCATGTCAGATAGTCCCTTGTATTTAATTTACGATCCTGCCTTTGATGATATGGATGCTGAGGGCTGCCCGGGATTTGGTTTTATACTGGTGTTTGACGAGCAGGATCTGGACAGCTATCAATCTGGTGAAAATCCACCTTTTCCCGCTGTGTCCATGTTATTTACTGACCACGCCGATGGCAGTATCAGCGGAGATTTATTAGGTTGGGCGCAACTGGACGCGGAAATATTCCAGCAGTTTCCATTAGGCCAATTTTTCCAGCTAATGGAGCAAGCAGCTCAGGTGGCGATTAACGCGTATCGTCAGGTCGGTCAGGTGCCGGACAAACTGATAGCGCAATTGTTACCTGACGATGATTTAATTCAGTTTGATGTGCAATTTGCGACGTTAGAACTGAACGACGCCGAAGCAGAGTCGCAACTGGCCAAACAAATGATGTCAGGCCGTCCTTATTTAGATTCTTAAGCGATCTTTTTCCCTGCGGGCTCCGTATTTTGCTCAAACGGAGCCTGTATGACCCATCATAAACTTCATCTTCCACAAAAAATCTGTGCCTGCTGTGGCTTGGCCTTCAGCTGGCGAAAAAAATGGCAAAAAAACTGGCCTGAAGTGAAATATTGCTCAGAGCGTTGCCGCCGGAAAAAGTGACCTTCGGCCTATTGTGAGTCGTAGTACAACTCCTGTTCAATAAGGGTTAACCCAGAGCACAGGAACCATGATGAAAACTTTGTATCTTTTCGCTGCTGTCAGCAGTTTCTCCTTAGTTGCCAGCGACTTAAGCACCTATGATTTATTACTCGAGCAAGATAAATTCCGTCAGCTACAGCAGCAACTTGAGCAGGACACTCAACTGCCTGCCCGAGACATCTTAGTGCTGCAGTTAAAAAGTATGCTGGGGTTGGGCCAGGTTGAGCAAGCCGAGCTACTGGCAGAGAAGGCGTTGCAACAGTATCCGCAAGATGCAGAACTGCTGCGCCTTGCCGCATTAAATCAGTTCAATCTGGCACAACAGAGTAGTATTTTCTCTGCGGGATCTTATGCCAGGGCCGGTTTGGCTTTATTGAAACAGGCCATGGCAGCAGACCCTAGCGATTTGGAAACTCAACACAGCTTGATTGGGTTTTATCTGCAAGCTCCTGCTATTGCAGGTGGCGACACGGAAGAAGCAACAAGACTGGCCAAAGCTATGGCAGAAAAACATCAGCCAGAAGGCACCTTAGCGACCATTGATCTGTTGATGGACGATGACAAACTAGCAGAGGCTATTGGCCTTGCAGAGCAGCAGCTGCAACAGCATCCAAAGCACCCTGCTCTGTTGGGCACTTATGCCAACTTGCTAAGTTTAAATAATCAAGCTTCAAAGGCTTTTCTGCAGTACCAAAAAGCCGCAGCTGCTGCGACAGATTTGTCAGAGCAGCAAAGCTATTACTATCAACTGGGCCGCCTGGCTGCGACAGCTGAACAAAACGCCAAAGAAGGCCAGCAAGCGCTGCTGAACTATTTAGCCTTTTATCAGGATAGTGACAACGCCAGATTCAGCTGGGCACAATTGCGCCTGGCTCAGATCTATTCGTTACAACAGCAACAGGATAAAGCCAGAGACTTGTTGCAACAGATCAAAAACCAGCAGCAGGATGATGACAAACTGCAAACTGAGCTGAAAAAACTGGAAAAACAACTGAAAAAGGCCTGAAACCTCGGTTGTATGCACGGGATCGTCGGATCCCGTTTTGCTTTTTCAGCGCAGGCCTTTTACTATAGGCACTTTATTTCATCACTCAGTTCGCCGGAATAGCAGCATGGCAAAAGCAATTAATATGGCCGAGGTAGAAAAAGCATTAAGTGGCTTTACTATTCCCCCTCAGCCGACTGTTTTATTAAGTATCAAAGCAGAAATTGAAAGTGATGATCCGAACATCAAGCGCATTGCTGAGCTGATCAATCAGGATCTGGGTATTGCTGGTTTCACCCTCAAGGTAGTGAACTCCGTCTATTTTGGTTTGCGCCGAAAAATCAGCTCGGTCGAACATGCCTGTAAGTTTTTAGGTTTAAACCGGGTGATTAAATTAGTCAGCTCTGTGGTGCTGCGTTTTACTTTAAGTGAAGGCCGCACCGACCGTTTTACTGAAAACCTGTGGCAAAGCGCCGGCAATGTCGCCAATGCCGCAACCCTGTTAGCTCAGCAATTACGTTATGGCACAGATTGCGCTGACGATGCTTACAGCCTGGGTTTATTCCATAATGCCGGTATGCTGCTGATCAGCAGCCAGTTTAAAGACTACGCCAAAGTGCTGAAACAAGCTCACCTGGCGGGTTACAGTATGTCTGATGCTGAAGATCAGAATTTCCAGACCACCCACGAATTGCTGGGTTATATGATTGCGCAGTCCTGGGGTTTAGCACCTGAGCTGACCAATGTGATTGCCTATCACCACAGCCACGCGCTGATCCTGGCATCCAATGATATCTACGAAAAACGGCTGTTTGCCCTGCTGAAACTGGCGGAGCACATGACGGACGAAAACAAAGTGCTGCTGGATTTAGACGAAGATCAGGAATGGGAGCAGCATAAAGCCACTATTCTGGATATTCTGGAGCTGGACGAACTGGCCTTGCACGACTTAGGCGACTATCTGCAGCAGCAAGGTGTGCCGAACAGATACCACGCTTGAGACAGGGAGCTTAGGCTCCCGTTTTTTATTCTGAAGAGTTTATAAAGATGCGTATTGTATTAGCCCCAATGGAGGGTGTGGTGGACCACTTAATGCGGGATATGTTAACCCGTATTGGTGGTTTTGATTTATGCATCACTGAATTTGTCCGGGTGGTCGATCAACTTTTGCCAAACCGGGTCTTTACCCGTATTTGCCCTGAATTAAAGCAAGGCGGTGTCACTCCAGCCGGCGTACCGGTGCGGGTCCAGTTATTGGGTCAGGAACCAGAGTGGCTGGCCGAAAATGCCGTACGAGCAGTGCAATTGGGCTCTCCGGGAGTCGATTTGAACTTTGGCTGTCCGGCCAAAGCAGTCAATAAAAGCCGCGGCGGCGCCGTGCTTCTAAAAGAAACCGAAACCCTATACCAGATTATTAAAGCAGTACGTGACGCAGTACCGTCGCAATTTCCTGTCACAGCTAAAATCCGTTTAGGTTTTGACGATACCAGCCTGACACTCGACAACGCCCGCGCTATTTATGAAGCCGGAGCAAGCGAGCTGACAGTACATGCCCGCACTAAAAGTGATGGCTACAGGCCACCTGCCTACTGGCCCTGGATAGAGAAAATTCGCCAGACCATACCTTTAAATGTGGTGGCCAATGGTGAAATCTGGACACCAGAAGATGCAGCTTTATGTTTAGAACAATCCGGCAGCACAGATTTAATGTTAGGCCGTGGCGCTTTAGCAAGCCCTGGCTTAGCCCGTGATATCAAGCAGCACTTTGCTAATGGCACTCATCAAAAAATGCCATGGCCCCAAGTGCTAGAGCTGCTGTTACAGTACTCAGACTATGAAATTGCGGGCGACAAAGGCCTGTATTACTCCAATCGCATCAAACAATGGTTTAGTTATCTCAAGCTACAGTATGTGGAAGCAGAGGTTTTGTTCCAGCAATTGCGTTTACAGCAAAAAGCAGCGGATTTAGTGGCGACTTTGCGTGGGGCTTTAGATCATATTTCAGACTTATCTGAACATTGACCCGCAGAGATTCGACTCAAACAGCGCGGTCAACTGCAACGCAGACTCGCCGTAGATACATCCCTGTAGGCTCCTGTCCAGCATCCATGCTGGACAGGGTCTGCTAACGCAGTTGTCCGGCCGTTTCCCGTAGCTCCTTTGTATCTTCACTTTATGCCAATTGTGAACATTCGGCGTGGTACATACCGATTCATCACTACCTTTATTAGCACAAACTGCTGGATAAACTCCCAAGGTGCCAGCTTCAGTAATTCAAGAACAACTAGCGTACTGCCAGTATAAATTTTGCCGGACGCAAATTTACTGATTTCAGAAAAATCTGTTGAAATAGAGTTACATAAACGCTAGTTTGATTTGAGTTAAATTAAGGAAAGAAGGCGTGAAAATCTCCGACTTGCGGGCAAAAAACCTTCTATTAAATTGTTAATTCTTTCATTGGAGAAAGCATGGGGTCGCCACTAGAAAAATTTATCGAATGGTACCAATCCCTACCAGTGAATCAGCGTCAGGATATTGGTGCATTGATCGGAATTAGTTGTCCTGGTTTCGGTGGGTTAGGACTCTCAACGGAGCTTGAAGATATCCCAAAACAATTTGTTTTATCGCTAAAGCAGTGCCTGGATAATCGTCAAAAAGAAATTGGTATGGTTTTACTTGTTCGTGCGGCGGTAGACTTTTTCTTTATCAGAAAACGCTCCGATTTAAACTCTTGGAAAGAAAGCGAAGCAATTTTGAGAAAGTTGGCAAAAGAAAAAGGCTCTGAAACATTTGAGAGATCAGCAAATGAAAAGCAGTTTGAAGGCCAGCAATGGAAGACAACATGCGAAAAATGGAGCAGACTACTCGATGAATGCCTCAATGATGAAAGTCTTGATTTTTATCAGGTGCAATTGAATTAACAAGGCCAGGCACGGCGACGTTATGCGTAATCAGTGCAAAGAACTACTTACGATGCTTAAGAAAATAAAAAACTTACTTTTAAGAGAATATCAACTTCAGGTAGAGTTTCGGGATATAAATTCCTACTTTTTGTCAGAGCTTAATTGTTCAGATATTCCAGAGTCAAAGTATGAAGTTTCACTTTCTCACCTAAACCATGAGAAGAAACTCGACCTGAAGGATATTGAAGAAATATTTGGTGCTGATGAACAAAGGGCAAAATCCATTCAGAACAGCTTAAAGAGAATTTACTATAAAGCTTCTTGTGATAAAGCTTGGGATGATAGCTTCATAAAGGCCCTCAAAGCTGATTTTGTGAAAACCTTTATTTTGAAAAACGCAGGAACTAATGAACACTGTGATTTCTGTTTGTCGAAATTTGATCAAGAGCTTCCATTAACAGTCAAGACGCTGGAAATGTTCCATTCAAACTGCAAATGTAAACCTTATAAAAAATCTTTTATTGAGCCAGTAATTAAATTTTAAACCGTCGAATAACAAGGCGGTGTTGTCGCCTTCGACTGGGACCGCCATTCCGCTGGTGCTCCATGTCAGCCCCAAACCGCGGCGTTGGTGAATTTACGATTTTGGGCCCGGCTTTATACTCACTTCGTTCGTACCCCTTCGGGGCCAACTAAAGCTGTTCAACGCAAGCGTTGTCGCTGCGACCTGGGGTCGCCTTTTATGAATTGCATCCTGCAATTCACCCTGCGGGCCAGCCTTCGCCTGTTAGAAAGTGCTTCCTGCACTTTCTTGCTTTGGTTACTTTCTTTTGGCGAAGCAAAAGAAAGTAACCCCACCCGGAGGGGATAAACTCAAATTCATAACATATACAAGGTAAATATTAGACCGAACAAGGCTCAAGACTCACCTCAGGAATGACTGCTCGTAACTGTCACCAAAGCTGCCGACTGCTCCGCTGATATTTCATCAGACAAAACATCCGCTCTTAACACCAAAGCCGAAGTCGGCTGAATACAACAAGCCAGCACTTCATCTCCACCACAACTGATACTGGGCTCCAGCACCTGCTGATACTGACCTTGTACAACCCGCACTTTACAAAGACCACAAGAGCCGCCTTTGCAGTCGTAATTCAGTGGCACACGAGCGGCCAGAATTGCGTCCAGCACTGACTTATGGCCTTGGCTATCGGCAAATATACCATTGATTTCTATAGGGAAACTTTGTTCGCTTGCTGATGCACTAAAGAGCTCAGCATAACAATTTTGCGCACCTAAAATGCCCAAATCATAAATCAACTGCTCCACCATTTTGGCCGAAGCACAGAAGTAATACTGAGCCTGAGGGCCAGCGAGTTTATATAAATAGCCCGCATCAATGCGGCCTTTAAAACCTTGCCAGCCTGCTGGTGGTTGAGTCAAAGCAATACGAAGTTGTAAGCGGGGCAAACGGCGCAGTAACGGATAAAATACGATATCTTCCAGACGACGGGCCTGATACACCAAAAACACCTGACGTTTTTGCCGGATAGCGGCATAGGCCATCGCCAGCATTGGCGTGATACCGACACCACCGGCCACCAGCACCAAAGGCTGACGCGAGCGGTTTAATAAAAAATGGCCGCGTGGGTAAGAACTTTCGACTAAATCACCTACGTTTAACTGTTGGAATAACGCCTGACTTAAACGGCCATCCGCCTCCGCTTTGATCACCAGTTGATAATAACGCTGCTGACTGCAATCCTGCGCCAATGAATAAGCCCGACTGACAGGTTTGCCCTGCAAGTCTTTACCGTACAGCAGAATATGCTGACCCGCTTTGGCCTTAGGTAATAACACGCCATCCGGATGCTGCAGCCATAATTTCAGATACTGGCCCTGACGTTTTACCCGCACCAGTTGCAGTTTCAAACGCTGGTTCTGTAATTTTGGCAAAGCTATATGCTGCCAATAACCACGGCCAAATAAGAACAATGTCAAAAACAGCAGAGCAAAAGTCAGGGCAATCATTGGAGCTGTAACGAGTTCAGATAAGAATGATTATCAAATGATAACAGATCGCATTTATGATGCCAAGCGGGAAACAGCGGAGAGATAGAGGGGCAGAGCCAAGGCTCTGCCCTTATAAAATTACCAGTTCAGGATCACTTTACCGGATTGGCCTGAGCACATGATCTCAAAACCTTCCTTGTAGTTTTCCATTGGCATTTCGTGGGTAACAATTGGGCTTAAATCCAGACCGGACTGAATTAAGCTGGCCATTTTGTACCAGGTTTCAAACATTTCACGGCCATAAATACCTTTGATCACCAGGCCTTTGAAAATAACCTTGTTCCAGTCCACTGCCATATCTGAAGGTGGAATGCCCAGCATGGCAATTTTACCGCCGTGGTTAATGGTGTCTAACATGCCACGGAAGGCTGAAGGCACACCGGACATTTCCAGACCTACGTCAAAACCTTCGGTCATGCCCAGCTCTTTCATCACGTCTTTTAAATCTTCTTTGCTGACGTCTACAGCACGGGTTGCACCCATTTTACGCGCCAACTCTAAGCGGTATGGATTGACGTCTGTAATGACGATATGGCGGGCACCAACATGGCGGGCAACAGCCACAGCCATAATGCCGATAGGGCCAGCGCCAGTGATCAGTACGTCTTCGCCTACTAAGTCAAAAGACAAAGCAGTGTGCACTGCGTTACCGAACGGGTCGAAGATAGCAGCAATATTATCCGGAATATTGTCCGGAATTTTAAAGACGTTAAAAGCCGGAATAGACAGGTATTCAGCAAAAGAGCCTTCACGGTTGACACCTACGCCTATGGTGTTGCGGCATAAATGCACACGGCCCGCGCGGCAGTTACGGCAGAAACCACAAACTAAATGGCCTTCACCTGAGACACGATCGCCTTTGGCAAAACCACGCACCTCAGAGCCCATGTCCACTACTTCGCCAACATATTCGTGGCCCACAACCATGCCATGAGGAATAGTTTTTTGTGCCCATTCATCCCATTTGTAGATATGCACGTCTGTGCCACAAATAGCGGTTTTTTTGATTTTAATCAGAACATCATTTGGACCTACTTTTGGCATCTCCACTTCGGTTTGCCAAATGCCCGGTTCTGCTTTTAATTTTGCTAATGCTTTCATCATGGCGTCCTCAGGCAATTACGCCCATTTCTTTACCAATACGGATAAAAGCGCTGATGGCTTTATCCAAATGTTCTTTACTATGTGCAGCCGAAATTTGAGTGCGGATACGCGCCTGATCTTTGGGCACAACAGGGAATGAGAATCCCACTACATAAATGCCTTCAGCCAGCATACGGCGCGCCATTTCAGCTGCGACTTTGGCATCACCTAACATCACAGGAATAATAGCGTGATCTTTGCCTGCCAGCGTAAAACCTGCGGCTGACATTTTTTCGCGGAAGTAACTGACGTTGCCCCATAATTTAGCGCGCAGCGCATCACCATTGGCCAGTAAATCCAGCACTTTAATAGAGGCTGTAACAATAGAAGGCGCTAAAGAGTTAGAGAATAAATAAGGGCGTGAACGCTGACGTAACCACTCAATCACTTCTTTTTTGCCAGAGGTATAACCACCGGAGGCGCCGCCTAAAGCTTTGCCTAAAGTACCAGTGATAATATCGACACGGTCCAGCACGTCACAGTATTCATGAGTGCCGCGGCCATTTTTACCAACAAAACCTACAGCGTGGCTGTCATCCACCATCACCAGTGCATTGTATTTGTCGGCTAAATCACAAATGGATTTTAAATCGGCAATCACGCCATCCATCGAAAATACACCGTCTGTCGCGATCAGTTTAAAACGGGCGCCATCAGCGTCTGCTTGTTTTAACTGAGCTTCTAATTCAGCCATATCGTTATTGGCATAACGGTAGCGTTTGGCTTTACATAAACGCACGCCATCGATAATAGAGGCATGGTTTAACGCATCGGAGATCACCGCGTCTTCAGCACCTAAAATGGTTTCGAATAAACCACCATTGGCATCAAAACAGGAGGAGTACAAAATGGTGTCTTCAGTGCCTAAAAAGCCGCTGATTTTTTGTTCCAGTTCTTTGTGAATATCCTGAGTACCGCAAATAAAACGTACAGAGGCCACGCCAAAACCGTGAGAATCCAGGCCTTGTTGCGCGGCTTTAATCAGTTCTGGGTTATTGGCTAAACCCAAGTAGTTATTGGCGCAGAAATTCAGTACTTGCTCATGACCTACAGTCACGGCGGCTTGTTGCTGAGAGCTTATCACTCGTTCAGCTTTGTACAGGCCCTGCACTTTTACGTCTTCTATTTGTTGTTGTAAGTGTGCAAGGAAAGGAGTCGTTCGCATAACTGTCTCCAAAAGAGGCTGAGGGACTTGGTAAAAACCGCCGTATTGTAATCACTAAGCGTAAGGGATGCAGCGCTTTTCTGTCAGAAAAGGCTGCAGATCGGATTAGTTGCGTAGCAAATAGTTGCCACTAGGACGATTCAAGGGTTTGTTCACCTGACAAGGACTGATAATGCTGCTGCAGTTTTTCTATGCGCGGCAAAGCCTGAGCTGTGGCGTAAGGTTTGAATAACAACAAGACCTTCAACACCCCGAGGTAGGCCTGCTCTTTATTCATAGTGCTTTGTGGTTTTTGGGTTTTTAAGTAACTGATCCAGAAAGTCACTACCAGTTTGATGGTATGGGCAAAATTTGCCATGTCAGCGTCATCTATTGCTATGACATCGGCTTTCTTTAACGCAGTTAACACTGAAATTACTTTTGCCAACACAGCCTTTTGTACTGTTAAGTAATCCTGCTGCAGGGCCGGATCACGTGACAAAATGTCTGGCAAATTGGCGTAAAAAAAGTGGAAACGCCACATCAGCTCAAATACCACATCCAGATATTGGGCTAACGAGTCCAACGCTTCAGAAGGCTGACTCGGCGGCTGTAACCTGTTTTCCAGCAACTTGGCATATTCACGGAAAATATTCCGCACTATGTCTTCTTTATTGCGAAAGTGGTAATACAGATTGCCCGGACTAATGCCCAAATGCGCTGCTATATGATTGGTGGTGATACAACGTTCACCCTGCTGATTAAATAACTCGATACTGGCTTGCAGTATCTTGTCTTTCGTCCGTAGCTTCTTGTCCATCCGCGTATTTCTTTTTTTATTTATTTTTTATTAATTTGCTATAGTAACGCCAATTCGATTAAAAACTCTAGTCTGGTATACCCTTCTTAGTTGAAGCTGCAGCTTTGTTGACTGCGTGCTCTGGCCCCAGTCACATAGGATCACTATGCTCACGGGGGCTCGCGCATTTGTCGCCTCGCTGTAACGCCAGTTATTTTGGGTATAAAAAAGCAGGGATGACCACAAAACAATGAAAACTAAAGCAATTTATCCCGGTACTTTTGATCCATTAACCAATGGTCACAGCGACTTAGTACAACGGGCTGCACGTTTATTTGATCAGGTGATAGTAGCGGTCGCATCCAATCCCAGTAAACAACCTTTGTTCAGTCTGGCTGAGCGGGTGCAACTGGCAGAACAGTGTTTTACCGATCTTCCGAATGTGACCGTAGTTGGATTTTCAGGCTTGCTGGCTGATTTTGCCAAACAGAACCAGGCTCAGGTGTTATTGCGTGGTGTACGGGCAGTGGCTGATTTTGAATATGAGTTCCAGCTGGCCAGCATGAACCGTCAGTTAAATCCGGATCTAGACAGTTTGTTTATGACCCCTTCAGAAAAAAATACCTTTATCTCTTCCACTTTAGTGAAAGAAGTTGCCCGCCATGGCGGTGATATCAGCCGTTTTGTCGCTTCTCATGTGGAACTTGCGTTAAAACAGAAATTCACTGCGGTTTAGTTAAAAACACGGATTTTAGTCGTCATGAAAAAACTTCAGTTCAGTGCCCTTAGTCTGGCCTTATTTACTCTATCCGCTCAGGCCACGCCCTGGATGGATACGCAGGACAACTACCTGCGTCAGTCGCTACAAACCTTGTCTCATGCAGGTTTAATCAGTGGTCCAGTCAATACCTATCCACTGATGTGGAAGAACATTGCCAAAGACCTCGCTAAAGTCCCTAATCGTCGTTATAGCGAAGAAGTTAAATTTGCGCTGGCCCATGTGCGCAAAGCATTAAATGTTAATGAAAGCGACAAAACGGCCGGCATTAAACTCAAAGCCAACTCGGAAGAAATGGGTATTCAGAGTTTTGGTGAAGCTTATTCAGAAAAAGCCAGCGTCACAGTATTCAGCGAATTTCAGAATGACATCTTTGCAGGTCGCTCAGAGGTACATTATCGCAAATTACATGACGGCAGCACTGAACAGGAACTCACTTACGACAACAGCTATTTAGCTGCTTTGCTGGGAAACTGGGTACTGTCTGTAGACCAAGTCAGTACATGGTGGGGTCCTGGTCAACAAAGTGCGTTGCTACAAAGCAATAATGCCAGACCTTTGCCTTCTGTGCGTTTAAGTCGTCATGGCTGGGATGCGATAGATTTGCCAGTGCTGAACTGGTTAGGACCATGGAGTTTTACCACCTTTCTTGGTTTAGGTGAACATCAAAGTCCAGTAAGCCAAACCCGCTACTGGGGTGGACGTTTTAACTTCAGCCCTACGGCAAGTTTGGAGCTGGGTGTATCCAGAGTTAGTCAGTGGGGCGGCCAGGGAAAAAATAATGGCTTTGGCGACTGGTGGGACATGGTGGTCAATAAAGATGAAGCCAGTGCTAACTCCGATCAAAGGGCTGCTATAGACGCAAGTTATCACTTTAATCTGTTGAACCAGCCTCTGACTGCTTACGTCGAGCTGGCTGATGACGATAACGCCGAAGACTTGCCAGACAATCCTTTATTACTGGCAGGGATACGCAGTTATTGGGGCAACAGCTCAGGCATTCATACCGTCAATATGGAGTACTCAGATACCTATATTGATTGTCCCGATTCAGTCATTAAAGGTGATTGCGCCTATCAGGGCGAGTTATATCCTCAAGGTTACAGCAGATACGGTCGGGTGATTGGCAGTGGTTATGGCAAAGATGCCAGGGTATTAAGTGCCGGTTATCATTACCAGACTTATGATGGTATTAGTTGGTCAGGCCATCTGTATCTGGCGAATTATTATGATACGGCTGGCAACAGTGAACAAAGCTGGCAGGCGAAAGCTGAACACAGACGGCCATTTTTTAATGGCTTATTGAGCCTGCAGCTGCGTTATCTGGATCAATCGCCATTACTGCCTGAAGGCGCGGACGAAGTAGCTGCAGCCACCACCTGGGAATACAGATTCTAACGAATTCGGCTCAGAGTAAAATGGGGTCATACGACCCCATCATTTACAGCTTTATCACTATATTGCGTTTATACAGCAGCAACGACAGATACCAAAACCCTATCACGTGCAGCACAGCAAACACAAAAGATGCCAGTTTTGCAGGGAAAATCATAGCTAACTGCTCAAAGCCCCACTGATACAGCGATACTGAACCTGCCTCAGCGGGAATCAAGATCAGCTGACCAATCAGCACGGCCCAAAGCCAGGACAAGATATAAATAAATAGCGGATTAGTCCCATACACTTTTAAAGGTTCTGCCAGAGCAGTCCAGCCTTTGATATCAATACCCCAGACCAGAATAGCCAATAGCAACAAAATTAAACCACTGCTCAACGCCAGATAACTGCCAGACCATAAGGCTTTATTGACCGGCCAAAGTAGTTGCCAAAACATAGCTAAAATCACAAAAGCGAGCCCGGATAACAACAATAACCGTAACGCTTCATTGTGTTGCTTGCCCTGTAAAAATGAAGCTGTCGCAAAACCTATCAACACAGCCACAATACAAGGCAAAGTGCTTAACAGGCCTTCAGGATCAAAAGCCACACCAAACCCCTGATACAAATGTGCAGCACCAAAAATGGCCAGATCCCATTGCCGTACCAGATTGTGCTCCAGACTATAAGGTTGCTCCCCTCCACCCACGACTAAAGCCAGCCAATACAACAACACCAAAGCTAAGGCAATAAAAGGCAAATAACTGCGTTTGACACTTAACACCAATAACGCAGCACACCAGTAAGCCAAACCTATACGCTGCAACACGCCGGGTAAACGCAGCTCAGTCAGCTCAACACTAAAAGGCACATAATTCAGCAGCACACCAATGCCAATCAGCTTTAAAGCCCGGCTACTGATGCGCCAGAAACTTTGCTTAGAAAACACTGTGGTTTTCAGCGAATAAAACATCGCTGCGCCCACGACGAATAAAAAGGTAGGGAACACAATGTCAGCGAAGGTAAAACCGTCCCAGGGCGCATGCAACAGCGGACTATAGACATGCTGCCATGACCCTGGCGTATTCACCAGGATCATTAAAGCTATGGCTAAACCCCGTAAAGCATCCAGCGCATAAAAACGTGGGGCTGACATCAGGAGTTGTTCCAACTCGTTAACTTATGGCCTTTGATGGCATAAAACAGGATAAAGGCATAACAAGGCAACATCACCAGATAAGCCCCCTGCTGCCCAAGACCTGTGCTGCTGGCAAGTCCCCAGAACAGCGGGCCAAAAGCGCCACCTGCAATGCCCATAATTAACAAAGCTGAACCTATACTGGTTAAAGCTCCCAGGCCAGATAAGGCCAGAGGCCAAACCGCAGGCCAGACGATGGCATTGGCTAAACCAAGAATAGCGATAAATAACAAGGTATCGGGTAAGGCGGTGCCACCAAATGGCACTAATAAAGTGTTGGCAATCAGATAAGAGCTGCTATCGCCTAACACTATAGCCAGTGTCAGCGCCAGACCTAACACCGCAGAAACAGCCAGAGCTTTTTGTTGTGACAACACCCGAGGGATCAAGACGATGCCTAAGATATAACCCAGCACCATACAGGCCATGGTATAAGAGGTCATCACAGTGTAGCGTTCAACCCCAAGCGATAAAGCGAATAAACCTATGGTATCTCCAGCTATCACTTCGACAGCCACATAAACAAACAAAGACAATACACCCAACACCAGCGCGGGCTTTGCCAGTACAGCTTTTAGCTGGTCGATACCAGTGCCGGTATCAGACTCTTTTTCCAACTCAGGCAAAGGTGAATACTTCACAGCCAAAGCAAGTAAAGCTAAAAATACCGCCAGCCCCAGATAAGGCAACACCAGACTGGCCGCCATAGCGTCAATTTGTTCAGCATTCAGCACTGTTCCCACTGGTGCAGTAAAACCACTGACAATCAGAGCAGTAAAAACTAAAGGGGCAACAACACCAGCTGTTTTATTCAGGATACCCATAATGCTGATACGCACTGCCGCCGTCTCTTCCGGGCCTATTTTCACCACGTAAGGGTTCACAGCGGTTTGCAATAAGGTTTGACCCGCACCAATCACCAACTGAGCCAACAGGAATAAACCAAAGGTCTGAGTTTGTGCGGCAGGAATATATAAAAGCCCTGCCAGCATCATCACCGCCATGCCCAAAGCCATACCATTTTTGTAGCCGACCCTTCGGATCAACCAGGCCGATGGCAAAGCCGTAAAAGTCACGGCTATATAAAATGAAAACACCACCAGTGATGCCTGCAAAGGGGTCAGTTGCAGCATCTGCTTTAAATATGGCATCAAAGAGCCATTCAGCCAGGTAGCAAAACCCAGCACAAAAAACAGCATGGCCACTACAGCCATTGGCACTACGCTACTGCGCGCCTTGGAAGTTTCAACTGTCATTTCCATAATTCCTTCCTGTTGCTTTAATAATTATTATGTTGAATTTATTGGATATTTTACTGTTCGATAAAAGGGTAACCTGCCAGCCAGCACTGCTGTACCAGGCCGTTGTCATTTAATAACACCAGGTCGGCTTTGGCTCCCACCTTAATTTGTCCACGCTCAGCGCTGATACCTAAAAACTCAGCCGGATACAAAGACGCCATACGCACAGCTTCCGAAAGCTCAAGGCCAAGCTCCTCCACGGCATAACACACCGCACTGGCCATATCGAGCACAGAACCCGCCAGGTTGCCGTTTAAGTTGGTTAACTTGTTACCATCCCGAATCACTTTGCCATCAAAAAAATCAAACTCGGTTTGATTGGTGCCAACAGGTGACATAGCGTCTGTGACAATCAGCAGTTTGCCTCTGGGTTTAGCCGCCAACGCCACTTTTACTGCCAGTGGGTGCACATGCAAACCATCTAAAATTACGCCACACCAGCTATGTGGATCGGCAAGTGCAGCACCTACTACGCCAGGTTCACGCGAGGTTAAAGGTGACATGGCATTGTATAAGTGAGTAAAACCTGTAGCTCCAGCAGCCAAAGCAGCCTGTGCTGTGGCTGCGTCCGCATTGCTATGGCCTAAACAGACAATGACATTGGCTTTGACTAGCTCTTTAATTTGTTCAGGCTGATAGTTTCAGGCGCCACTGTGACCAGCTTGATACCAAGATCGGTGCGTTTATAAATGGCTAACTCAGCTTCGGATAAAGGACGGATAAAGTTCTGCGGATGCACACCCTTTTTGGGTACGGACAAATGTGGGCCTTCGAAGTGCACACCTATAATACCGGGTTCTTTGGTGGCAATAGCCTGAGCTATCACAGCCGCGGCTTGTTGCATCACGGCCACAGAATCAGTGATCACTGTAGGTAATAAAGCCGTGCTGCCAAACTGCGCATGGGCTTTGACCATAGTACGCAGCGCTTCAATACTGGTGTCAGTGTTAAATAAAGTACCACCACCACCATTGACCTGCACATCAATAAAACCGGGCATCAGCGAGCCTGACAGAACCGGACCAGTGGCTGGTTGAATCGAATCAATATGACCCGCTTTAATAGTCAAAGTCACATTCTGTTGCCAGTTTTGACCGTCAAACAGCCGTGCTACTGAAATCTGTTGCATCAGAACCTCGTCAGACCGTTTTAGTGACTTTATTCAGGCCCGGAGGCGCATCCGGATTGACGCCACGGCTACGAGCCACAGCTTCAACATCCAGATAAAAACGCTGCAACAGAGCCAGTGGTAATACCCGTGGATTCGATAACAAGTCAGCGTGATGCAAATGCACAATACGAGCACCGCGGCTGCGCACTTCGGCAACTTGTGCCTGATGCGCGGCATTGGCTTCATCCGCTATGCTGACATCAACAATAGCAAACTGATCTTTGACTAAAGTCACAGGACCATGCAGGAACTCAGCGCTGGAAAAGGCTTCGGCGTGAATACCGCAGACTTCTTTGAGTTTCAGCGCAATTTCGCGGCTAATCGCATAACCTGGGCCACGACCTAACACCACTAAATGCTCAACGCCTTGCAATGACTGTGCAGTGAGCTGAGCTGGCAATTCAATAGCGCGTTCAAGTAATTCTGGCAGGCCAATCACCGCATCCTGCAACTGGCTGTTGCCAGACCAGGCCGCGACCAGCTGCAATAAAGCGCTTAAGGTCGCAAGGTAACTTTTGGTGGCAGCTACTGCTTTTTCAGCACCCACATTCAATGGAATAATCTGATCGGCTTGTGCAGCTAAAGGCGAGCTTTCATCATTGACCAAGGCAACCACTAAAGCTCCAGCTGCTTTGGCCATCGCCACCTGAGCCAGAATATCCGGGCTACGACCTGATTGAGAAATGACCAGCACCAATGCACCTGTTAAATCCAGTTGCTTGTTGTACACGCTGGCAATAGAAGGTGCTGCGGCTGCAACAGGTAAACCTATTTCAATTTCAATCAGATACTTGGCAAATACACCGGCGTGATCAGAGGAACCGCGACCGACCATATAGACATAACGCGGTTGCTTTTGCTTGATAAGCGCTACTATCTCAGCAATACGACTGGCATTGGCAGCTAATTGTTCGCGGATCCGGCTTGGTGCTTCTGCAGCTTCCTGCGCCATAATGGTTCGGGTCATCTTGATAGTACTCACAGCTAGTAGTTAACAAACAGATTAAGAAATTCGTTGAGCTTTTTGCTGACGTTGTTTAGCAAACCAGACGGCGCCAAATTCAGGAGCAGCCAAAGCTGGTGTCACTTTTTGCTGCACCTCTGAAGCCAGATAAGGCAGTAACTTATGCGCCAGACCACCAATCAAGGACAAACGGGGTGGATTAATACTTAATAAACGCTGGGCTATCGCACTGATATGAGCAGCCGCTTGCTGTACTATTTGCTGAGCCAGCAGATCCCCCTGCTCTGCGGCAGTAAATACCAGAGGCGCATATTTGGCATAAGTGGTTGGAGTGGCATGCATAAAGAAATCAACCAAAGCCAAGGTTTGACTGAGCTTTAATTCATTGCATAACAAATCGGTCAGTAAAGTCTGAGGGCCTAAGAAATCTTTGGCTAACAGCACATGATGCACCATCTGTAAGCCGATCCAGGCGCCACTGCCATTATCGCCATAAGGGAAACCATGGCCGCCGACTTCAATCAATTGACCTTTGACATCAGCCAAACCGCATGAGCCGGTTCCGGCAATAATGACGGCACCGTCGCCGCCATGATGAGCACCAATACAGGCCACATGCAAATCGCTGGTTAAATGTAATTCCTGAAACGGATGCTGCCATTCGGAGAAAATACGATAGTACTCAGGCATATTGACGCCAGCTAAGCCTGCACCAACAATCAGTTTGGACATATCTTTAAACGCCATACCCGCGCAAGTCAGAGCCTGCTGAGTAGCGGCAAGAATAGAGTCAGTGGCGATCTTCATGCCACGTAATGGATTCGCAGGACCAGATAAGCCCTCGCCTATGACCTGGTTGTCTTCTGTAACTATGATTACCCGGCATTTACTGCCGCCACCATCTACACCTAAATAAAATGGGCCATCATAGCCTACTGCTGTAGTCATCCTACCAACCTCATTGCATTGTCCGCTGGTCAGCATTAATCCAGTCTGATTATGCTTCCACCTGTTTCAGCCCATTATTTCATCAAAAACCGAATTGACAGCGTTGTCATTTTTTCAATTCAGCATATAATAATTTTGACAAATAACAAGACCCTTGTTTAAAAATCGAACTTAATTTTTCAGAATATATGAAAAATAAATTAAATTTACATTTAAAATCAAACAATTAAATAACAATCACCTTGTAGTCGCGCTCTGCCACCTTATGCCTGGACAGGCCTTCAGTGAGCAAAGCGGTTTATCAGGGAATAACATGCAGTACAGTGTACCGCTGTTCTGGGGAGCGTGCGATGAAGTATTTTCTACTACTATGGCTTTGTATAAGTTACTTATTGAGCGGACAAGTTCAAGCCTTTACTCAATCCGAGTTAGCCGAGTTTGCAAAAAACACTGAATTAAAATTTGCAGTCAAAACTAATTTTACTTCAGCCACAGTGCCAAAACCTCAGGCTGAATTTGTAATGCGGAATAACTCATCTGTGGCTCTGCGTGCTGGTGCCGGCAACTGGGTCATGTATTTTCATGCCATTAGAAAACTGGATACGAAGGTCCAAAAAGGACTAAGGCTGCAGCATGTGCAAGGTGACTTACATAGTGTGACACCAGGAACAGATTTTAAAGGCTTAAAACCGGGTGAGCAGCTGAATTTTACCTTTTCCCCTTCTTCTTCTTTAGTCAGTTACAGCGACTGGATGCCGCGGGCTTTTATTACTGCAAAAGGTTTAACGCCTGAAATCTTTGCCAATACAGATACAGAAGATTTCAGTCGTTTTGTCGAACCTTATACTCAACCAGAACAATTACAACGTTTTAATCAGCCGGGGCCCGATTTATACCCAATAGCCACCAGTCAAAGCCGTTTTGTGCTCAATCAACAGCAGCTGTCCGCCTTTGAAAAGCCGGAGCAATTGTCCATAGTGCCACGTCCACAACAGATCAGTTACCAGCGCGGACAAACTAAACTCACTGCAGACTGGCACATCTATCACAGCGGCCGCTTAACCTCTGAAGCCAGTTATTTACAGCAGCAGTTACAACAGATCACAGGCTTATCACTGGCCTTAACGACACAAAGGCCAGCGAAAAATAAGCCCCATATAGCTTTAGGGATTTCAAAGAACGAAGACAAAGCCGAAGCTTATCAGTTGGTGATCCACGATGAGCAAATTGCCCTAAATGGCAATGATAATGCAGGTACGTTTTATGCCGTGCAAAGCTTATTGGCTCTGCTGCCGGTTGCAGGCGAGCGCACTGTGTTACCCAATCTGACACTTAAGGATTGGCCACGTTTTAGCTGGCGTGGATTGCATTATGATATGGCGCGCAACTTCCATGGCAAAGAAGTCACCTTGCGGATGATTGATCAACTAGCGCGCTACAAACTGAATAAACTGCATCTGCATTTAACCGAAGATGAAGGCTGGCGCATTGAAATCCCTGGCTTACCCGAATTGACTCAAATTGGCGCAAAACGCTGTTTTGATGTATCCGAACGCAACTGTCTGCTGACTCAGCTCGGTACAGGTCCTTTTCCATCAGGCAACGGCAATGGTTATTACAGCACAACCGACTTTATTGAAATTCTAAAATATGCCGCAGTTCGTCATATTGAGATCATCCCGGAAATAGATATGCCGGGTCACGCCAGAGCTGCAGTAAAAGCCATGCAGGCTCGTTATCTGACGCTGAAAGAGCAAGGCAAAGACGCAGAAGCCAGGCAGTATTTATTATCCGACCCTTTGGATCAATCGAACTACATCACAGTGCAAAACTATACAGACAATTCGATCAATGTCTGTTTACCCTCTACTTACGCTTTTGTTGATAAAGTGATGTACGAACTGCAGCAAATGTACCGTCAGGCAGGATTAAAACTCAGCACTTTCCATATGGGCGGTGATGAAACGGGAGCAGGCTCATGGACAGCCTCTCCGGCTTGCCAGCAGTTAATAGCAACACCAGACAGCGGAGTTGCCGGAGTTGCAGATTTAAAGCCTTATTTTGTCGCGAAAGTGGCACAGCTGGCAGCAAACCGACAACTGATTTTAGGTGGCTGGGAAGACGGTTTAATGTACGACGCCAAAAATCCCTTTAATCGTAAGCAGTTTGCCAATGAAAAAGTCTATGCCAATGTCTGGGACAATATCTGGGAATGGGGTGTCGCCGACAGAGCTTATCGTTTAGCCAACGCTGGTTATCAGGTCGTGTTATCGCATGGCACCCATTTGTATTTTGACCATCCTTACGAAGCCCATCCGGAAGAACGTGGTTATTATTGGGCGGCCCGCTTCACTGATGTCGCCAAAGTATTTGGTTATATGCCGGATGATTTATACGCCAATGCTGATAAAACCCGTGAGGGTAAAGTGATTGACGATCTGGAAACTTTGTTAGGTAAAGAGTTACCAGCCTTAGAAAAGCCAGAAAACATTTTGGGTATTCAAGGACAAATCTGGACTGAAACCATTCGCACCCCAGAGCAACTGGAGCAAATGTTGTATCCACGCTTATTGGCGTTGGCAGAGCGGGCCTGGTACAAAGCAGAGTGGGAAGGTGCAAAACCAGACACAGAAAAACGCCAGCAAGACTGGCAACGTTTTGGCTGGACCTTAACGCAAAAGGAATTACCACGTTTAGCCGAAGCTGGTGTGGCTTTGTATCTGCCGCCACCAGGAGCAGTGCTACAAGACGGCTTATTACTGGCAAACAGCGCCTGGCCCGGTTTAACTATCGAATACAGTGAAGACAGGGCCAAAGCTGGTTACCTTACTCAGAGGCGGTAAAAGTCGGCAGTAATTTATTACTGCGGACTAAAGCCAAAAATGGCGCAACCAGCAGAGTCACTCAGCTGGATTAACAACCAGCATCACTCTCGCCATTGGACTTGGGGCTGAGTTAAAACTCTGGCCCCAGGATCTGCTCCATCATCCAGCTGGCTTTTAACGCAGTTTTGCCTGTAGACGGGTGACCAGTGCCATGCAGCAAATCCTGCACCATCGCCTGAATATGGTAAAACTGGATGTTTTCCGGATGCGCTATATCCAGGCTGAATTGCTGTTCTGCGCTAAACAACAGCACGGGCTCATTTTCAAATACAGAAAACTCAATCCGGCCTTTACTGCCGTATATCACCACTCTGTCTGTCCGCTGCGCTGCAGCGAAGTTCCAGAAACCAGCACCTAAACAACCTGATTGAAACTGCCAGACCGCAGATACCGCATCTTCTGCTGCATAAAGCTGTTGCTGGTTTTGGCTGATACCACGCACATCCAGCACATCCCCGAGCAGATATAAGAATAAATCCAGACCATGGCTGGCTAAGTCAATAAAGTAGCCGCCACCTGCTTTGGCCGGATCAGTGCGCCAATTGTAGTGACCAGCCAGATCTACTGCATTCGGAGTACGGCAGAAACTCCATTGCACCTGACGTGGCACACCAATCAATTCTTGTTCCAGCCACTCTTTGATTTTTAAAAAACGCGGCAAAGAGCGACGATAATAAGCCACATACAAAGGCAGCTGTTTTTGCTCGAAAGCTAACGTCATTTCGATACATTCGGCTGTACTGAGTGCCATAGGTTTTTCAACACAACAAATTTTACCAGCGGCAGCGACCAGCAACGCATAGTCTTTGTGACTGTCAGGAGGGGTCGCCACATATATAGCATCGACCTCGGGGTCGTTGATCAATTGCTGCGCATCACTATACCAACGAGGTACCTGATGGCGTTTGGCATAATCTTCTGCTTTGGCCGCGTCCCGACGCATTACCGCCACTAAACTGGATTGCTCCACTTTGTTAAAAGCCGGACCGCTTTTTAACTCTGTGACATTGCCACACCCTATAATTCCCCACCGCACCTGCTGCATAAAATTTCACAGTTCCTGAGTCTGATATCACTTTACTTTACTGAGCTGCGCCATAGATAGCCAGCTTGTCTGCTCTATTTGGATATGAAGAAAAAGAAAGCCAAGAGCAGTTTACTCAAAGAGCCTTAAGTAAACATTGATAAGGAAGCAGCTGAAACAGGGGGCGAAACCAGAAAGGAGACAACAAGCAGCACAGACCGTGCTGCTTGTTGTGATAAATCAAAGTTAGGCGGCTGCTGCCACGGCTTTATTTGCCCGATCGCCAAGACGCTGCACTTGTTGTAATGACATTAAATGAGCGTAAATGGCTGGCATCAAACCACGTTTGATCAAATCCAGTAATTGTTCATCAGACAATGAATTCAGTTTCTTCTCATCAACAATATAGATGCCTGATATCTCACGAGGTTCACCTTCTAATCTGATGGTTAACGTCTGAGGGATCAACAATTCCATATCAGCCAGCGTCTTGTTAAAGGCTTTTGTGGATTGAGATTGCATAAAAAATTCGCGCATGGAATCGACACGGGATTTTAAAAAGTCAGACTCTGAACCATCTTCATTAAATAACGGATGCCCAGTTTCAGTATTCACCATTGGGCTTGATTCAACCAGAGCGACAAGCAGCTGACCTTCCTTGCTTGGGTCATCAGCCAGAGTTAACGGGTGATTCCATAACACTTTCGGTACGTAAAAGCCTTGCCATCTTCCCTCTGTGAGCATCAGGTTCTCACCTGTTTTCAGGCCCAGCATAACTACCGCATCGAAACGCTCTGTAGCAGGATCTTTAATGAACACTATAGGTAATTCAGCACCAATACGCACAAACTCCTGAACTACAACAGGCAGAATATGTTGCTCTTGCGCAAAAGCCAGAGCGTTTGCAGTGTTAATTTTTATTTGTGCATGTTTTTCTTTTTGTAATGGAGCAATTTGCAGTGACATGAATAATACCTTTTACATCATTAACGAATCTAACCCTGTTGCGGGTTAACGACCAATATACAGCAGACCGATGTATGCTTAATTCAGACCCCAACTTACCCCAGTTTTTGCTTCGAAACCAGAGGAAACACAGAATTTTTATGACCAGATTTATGCAGAGATGGCTCGCAGTTCATTTTATTCAGAGCAAAAAAAACGGCACACTCAGGTATGCCGTTTTTATTCAGCAGTTCTTTATCAGAATCTTAAATTAGCACCCAAGGTAAACCTACGGCCGTTTTTATAGATAGATGTCGGACGCTCTTTATCAATGTGGTATTGATACACCTCTTCGTCCAACAGGTTGACAGCTTCAAATACAAACTGAACATACTCGTTCATATCATAAGTTAAGCTGGCGTCGACCTGACCAAAACTGTCAGTGTAGGACTCAGAGCCAAACTCGCTTAAGCCGTTGTAAAACTCAGTGCGGTAGTTGTAGCTCAGGCGGGCGCTGAACAGATCATTCTCGTAATAACCAGTTAAGTTAGCCATATGCTTGGAGCTGCCAATAATCAGGCCTGAACCTGGATTATTCACCGCATCACGGGCCTGATCACTGTCGGAATCTGTGTAGGTGTAGTTAGTAATAACACCAAAATCACCGATAGCCTGCTGATAGGACAATTCAACACCCTGAGCTGTTCCACCTAAACCATTGGCAGGTTCAGTGATCGCCACCTCAACGTTTTCGTCGTTGATCTCGTCATAAACAGTTTCCAGAGTGACAGTATTCAGCACAGAACCTTTAATATCTTTATGGAAAAAGGTCGCAGCTAATAAAGAACTTGGATTGAAATACCACTCGTATGCGATATCGAATTGGTTAGCACGCACCGGATCCAACATTGGATTGCCGCGACTACCTGTCAGAGTGACAGTGTTGGTTGATTGCTGGTTAGCGATATTCACATAATCAGGACGCGACATCACTCGGGCAGCAGAGAAACGTAATAAAGTATCTTCTGCCACATCAAACACCAGGTTCAGGTTAGGTAATACATCAGTGTATTCATGATCCACTGTCGCATACCGAACATTCCAATTTCCTTCATTGGCAGAGTCAACAGCACCAGCTAACAAACTATAACCATCGAGCATAGAGATAGAGGCTGCAACCCAGTCACCATCCCAGTTATAACCGGAAGACTCCACCTGAGTTTTCACTAAACGTACGCCCATATCACCGCGGACACCTTCGCCGGAGAAGTCGCCTTTGATATAACCAGCCCACACCTTCTCGTTCACTTCCCAGGTATTAGGTAAAAACAGAAAACGTGCAGTAGGTGAGCCATAAGCTTCAGCCGGGAAAGCGAGAGTTGCAGAATTAGCTCTGCTCATCAGCGGGTAATAGGCATAACTGTCGCCGCCAGCAAAATCAGCGAAAGTGTATTGCCCCAGCACCTGATTGGCCCAATTTGTTTCGCCCGGTTTCAGCACACCATAAGGACCATTCACAGGATCAACATGTTGAGAATCTGCACTCCAGTGGAAACGGATACCGTCTTGTTTTTGCCCTTTGGTATGATCCTGATAAAACACACCCGTCTTGATACTGTTAAATAAACCGTGGTCCACATCAAACGAATAATCCAGACCCGCATAGTCTTCTTCATCCGTCATGACACGCGAACCTTCCTGCATCCAGTCCAGCGTACGGCCGAGAATATCATCCTGAGTTTCAAGATTACCGGCTGTGACATAATTCGACAGATTCAGACCAGAATCATAACTGGATGAGGCATAAGTACCGTTAAACTGATGATATCTGTCGCGTGATGTGCCACCTTCAGCTTCTGTTGTACCCAGCTTACCTGTGATTTTACTGCCACTGTCCAGCGTGTGGTTGATTTCAAAATCATAAGACTGAGCATCGCTGTAGGAAATACGGTCAATGATGGCAAACTCCGAGCCTGCGTTGTTTGCAGTGCCTGACACTATGCCACTGCCTTTGATCACGGCTGAGTCTTCTACAAAACCTGAGTTGTAAAACGTATATAAATTGTGGTTGATGTTGTTCGCGTCCAGAGTAGTATCTAACACGTTTAATACGATGTCAGTTTGCTCTGACGGACGCCATTGCACCGAAACTAAGCCGGTTTCACGTTCGCGCTCCTGCTGGAAAAAAGCGTCACCGATAATACGTGGAGCCCAGTAATCTTCGCCATCCACTTCCTGACGACCAAAGCCTAACACCTCTTTTCCCTCGCGGGCTAAAGTACGGTCCTGCTTGGTTAGTGACACCAGAATACCGAAATTCTCGTCTTCATTTTTCCATGAATACAGCCCGGATAACTGCGGATCCCATTCTTCGGAGACATCGCTGTATTGGTTCTGCACCTGTAACGATACTGTATTAGCCTCCAGATCCAGAGGTTTACGGGTTTTCAAATAAACGGTTCCACCTAATGAGCCTTCCTGAATATCGGCCTGCGGTGATTTATACACTTCTAAATCAGAAACCAGGTTCGAAGGTAATAATGTGAAGTTAAAAGCGCGTGACGGGTTATCCAATACGAACCAATCGGCGGAAGCTACTGAAGCACCATTTAACAAGGTACGGTTTTGCGCCGGATCTGTACCACGGACCGCAATTTTTTCACCTTCACCAAAACCGCGGGTGACAGAAACACCTGTGATACGGGATAAAGATTCAGCAACGTTTTTATCCGGAAACTTGCCAATATCCTCAGCAGTGACGACATCAACCACTGCAGCTGAAAAACGCTTGGCATTGATATTGGCCTCCTGCGAAGCGCGAATACCACGAACTTCAATCACTTCCACTTTTTCTTCCTGCGCTGCCTGCTCTTGCTGCTGGGCAAGGGCCGGTAATGCGCAGCTTGCGGCACCAATCAACAAACTCATTTTTACGGCAAGAGCACACTTATTCATTTTATTGTGCAACATTAGCTTCTCTCCCATTCCTGATCTTTTTTGTGCGATGATTTTTTTATGTCCTGAAACAACAGATTTTCATGATCCCTCATGACAACGCTGTCATTGAAATTCAACATACACAAAAAAAATCAGCTTTGCAAACTCCTTTAGCTGAAAATTTAAACGAATTTAAAAAGTCAGAACTCTGCAGTTAGAACTATTTTTTATAACGCTTTTCCTGCTTACTTCGGCATGCACCACCTTAAGTTATTTGTATATATATGATTTATATAACAAAAAATGACGAAATCATTTAACCCTAAAAAGAAGTCGTTTTTTTAAACAAAAACGCCAGAATAAATGTTTGCCGTTTTTGCAAAAAGAGTTATCCCTTAACTTAATCTTTGTTACAAAATGACCAGCGCTGTCATTAAGTTAGCTGGTTCAGCAGAAAAATCGTCTTATTAATTTTCAGCATAAGGCCCTGCGGTGTTGTGCTTTTTGGGATCCAGCAATGAAAGTGACCATTCATGACGTAGCTGCAAAAGCGGGTGTGTCAATCAAGACAGTGTCGCGGGTGATGAACAACGAACCGTCGGTAAAACAAGCGACGATCGATAAAGTGAATCAAGCGATGCAGGAGCTTCATTATCAACCAAATGCTGCAGCCCGTAACTTGGCCAGCACTAAATCGTACAGCATTGGTTATATCTATGATAACCCGAACGCCTACTATGTAATTGATATGCAAAGAGGTTTGTTGGATGCTTGCCGTAAACATGGTTATGAGCTGCTGATCCATCCGACCAATGCTAAATCCCCGGGCATAGTGCAGGAAGTGATCGATCTGGTGCAGCATTCCAGGCTGGCAGGTTTAGTCCTCACTCCGCCATTTTCAGAAATGCCTGAAATTGCCGAGGCACTGAGTCGTATTAATGTCGATTTTGTCCGTATTATTTCCGGCTCCACTCCGTCACCGAAACAAACTAACTGCGTACTGGTCGACGACTTCACGGCAGCCTTTAAGATCACTAACCATTTGCTGGAGTTAGGTCATAGCCAGATCGCATTTTTATGTGGCGATGAGGAACATAGTTCCAGTGGTGAACGTTTAGCAGGTTTCAAAGCCGCACTGACCAAAAGAGGTATAGAAACCAACCCCAAATTTATCGTGCCGGGCAGTTATTCGTTTGAATCCGGAGTCAAAGGCGCAACTCAGTTGCTGGCCTTAGCCAACAAGCCGACCGCTATATTCGCCTGTAACGATGAAATTGCCGCAGGGGCTTTATTTAGTGCCCGTCTGCAGCATATTGAAATTCCACAGCAGCTTTCTATTGTGGGTTTTGAGAACAGTCCGTTTTCACGCCAAACCTGGCCACCACTGACCACAGCACACCAGCCGAACAGCATCATAGCGCAAAGCGCTGCCGAGTTACTGTTTAAACACACCAGACCGGGTTGTCAAAATCAGACTGACGATCAGCCGGTTTTTATTCCTGAGTTACTGGTAAGAGAATCGACAGCTCCAGTGGAGTCAGAGTCTTGACTCTGCCCCACTGCATGAGTGACCTCAGCTGAATGGCTTAAGGCGCAACCTGCTGCAGCAATAATCCCGCTATATAACCACCATAAGTGCCCAGCGCATAACCTAATACCGCCAGTAATACACCCACAGGAGCTAAAGCCGGATGAAAGGCCGCAGCGACAACAGGAGCAGAAGCAGCACCACCCACATTGGCCTGACTACCCACCGCCATATAAAACATCGGAGCTTTAATCAGGCGAGCAACAAAAATCAGCAGACCTGCATGGAAACTCATCCAAATCACGCCAACCACAAACATCACTGGATAATCCAGGATAGCGGTCACGTCCATATGCATACCAATAGTTGCAACCAGAATGTAGATAAAGACCGAACCTAATTTTGAAGCACCCACCGCCTCCAAATTACGGGCTTTGGTTGCAGACAATATCAAGCCCAAAGTCGTTGCAATCAGCACCAGCCAGAAGAAAGTACTGGTTAAGCTATACATCGCCAACTCTGGTGCATTCAGTTCAATCCATGGCGCAATACTATCAGCCAGCAAATGCGAAATACCCGTCACGCCAAAGGCAACTGCAACCAGTTTCATTAAATCAGTTAAGCTCGGATTGCGGGAATTTTCGGCCTGATACTTCTCAATTTTTTGCTTTAAGGCCTCGATGCCTGAGGTATCCGCTTTATTGGCCCGATCAAAACGCTCGGAATTGTTGGCTATCCACAACAATACCGCCATCCAGATATTCGCTACTATGACATCCACGGTAATCATCACCGAGAAAATTGGCCCGCCAACTTCAAACACCTCTTTCATTGCCGCCTGATTCGCACCACCGCCAATCCAGCTGCCGGCTATGGTAGTCATGCCACGCCAAATCGCATTTTCACCTTCACCACCTACAGCTTCAGGTGCAACACTGCCAACAAGAGCCAAAGCTAAAGGCCCACCTATAATAATACCGGCAGTCCCCGTCAGGAACATAATCAGGGCCTTAGGGCCCAATCCTAAAATAGCTTTAAAATCAACGCTAATAGTTAAGAGCACTAAACTGGCTGGCAACAGATAACGTGATGCCACTTTATAGAGTTCAGATTTATCACCATCGATAATGCCGAAACTGTTAAATAGCGACGGAATGAAGTAGCACAGCAATAAAGCTGGTACATATTTATAAAAGCCCTGGCAATATTTATTGCTGCTTTGGCTGGTATGAAACACCAACCCCAAAATGACAGCCAATAACCCTAGTACCACCGCATCATTGGTGATCAGCGCAGTAGATTGTTCCATACTTTGTCCTCGGTTCTACCCTGTAGAGTGGGTATAGTGCTGCAGCAGTTTTTATAAATGGCTATTATTTTCAGCTTTAATGCTATTTATTTGTGATAACAGATAAAAACATCAGTTATCCATGCCATTGTGCTAACAGTACTTTGTAGTTATTTTTTACGTGAAGCTTAAATCTATCACAGCTGACGGGCCAGACAAAACAAAGTTTCCCGCCAGCCTATAGTTCAGCAAAAACTAACGACTAAATACTTTTGCAGACAAAAACCTTCAGCTATAGCACTAAAGTACCGTTGTGCTTAAATCCCTGAGCTCCTACTCTGCCCGATAGAGAGTTTTTATCAGCACAGGCAGTTGGATGATGAATGTATTAATAACAGGCGGTACTGGTGGTATTGGTTTTGCAGTGGCTGAACATTTTGGCCGTTTGGGCCATCATGTGATTTTGGCGGATATCAACAGCAGCCAGCTGGAGTTGCGTCAGCGCGAGCTAGAGGCCGCAGGTTATAAAGCCAGCAGCATACTGCTGAATTTGACAGAACAAAGCTCTATCGAAGCCTGCGCTCAGGCCTATCAAATCGATATTCTGATCAATAATGCCGGAGTGCAGCACGTCGCTAGGCTGGAAGATTTCCCTGAACAAAAATGGCAGCAACTGCTGCAAGTGATGCTGACGGGCCCGGCTATGCTCACCAAAGCTGTGTTACCACGGATGCAGCAACAAGGTTTTGGCCGGGTCATTAATATTGGTTCTATCCACGCGCTGGTGGCTTCACCTTTTAAATCCGCTTATGTCGCCGCCAAACATGGCTTATTGGGGTTTAGTAAAGTAGTGGCGTTAGAAAATGCTAACTTTGACTTCACCATCAATACCATTTGTCCTGCTTATGTCCGCACCCCGCTGGTTGATCAACAAATAGCAGCGCAGAGTAAAGAACATAACCTGACAGAACAACAAGTGATAGAGCAAATTATGCTGGCACCTATGCCACAAAAAGCCTTTATTGGGGTGGATGAAATTGCCAGCACAGCGGCTTTTTTATGTGAGCCTGCAGCCCGACATATCACAGCTCAGACACTGGTACTGGACGGTGGCTGGACAGCTCGTTAAATGTCTTCAACAGCGTGCTGGACAGCTACCAAAACATCAGGGCAGAATGAAATTATTTCATGGCCACTGACCTGATTATGACTTTACCTGCCAGCAACATAGGTCTTGGCACCATTGCTGCTTTGTCTTTGCTGTATTTACTGGTGCTGCTGGGTGTCGGAGCGGTGGGCCGCAGACTGCAGCGCCATCACCCTGTATCGCCCTGGATTTTCAGTTTCGCGTTATCGATTTACTGTACCTCATGGGCCTTTTACGGCGTCACAGCTCAGGCAGCAGTCAATGGCTGGTGGATACCACCGACTTACATTGGCTCATTGATTTTATTCTGGTTTGCGTTTGGTTTAATAGGCCGTATTGCTATTGCCTGTCGCCGTTACCGTATAACCTCAGTCGCCGACTTTATCGCCACCCGTTATGGGCATTCCCGCTTATTGGCCATTCTCACCACAGTGATAGTGCTGATTGCCATTATTCCTTATATCTCCTTACAACTGCAGGCCATCAGCACCAGCATTCAGGCTCTAGTGGTGATGCAGGACAACAGGCCCTGGTATCAGGACACCGGACTTTATGTCACGCTCTGGCTGGCGGTGTTTGCTTTATTATTTTCCGGTCGCAGTGCCAAAGCGCATCAACCTAATCCCGGCCTGATGGCCGCTATAGCTTTTGAATCACTGGTGAAATTGTTGGCGCTGGTCAGTATTGGTATTTTTGTCTGCTGGGGTATGTTTGACGGCATACAGGATATTTTCAGCAAAGCTGCTGAACATCAGTCCGTGCAGCACATTCAGCAACAAGGTCAGCCTTCTTATGTCTATTGGGTGCATGTACTTTTGGGGTTTATCGCCACTTTATGTTTACCCCGCCAATTTCATGTCAGTTTTGTTGAAAACCAGCAACTGAGCTATTTGCACCAAGCCCGCTGGATATTCCCTGGCTACCTGCTGCTGATGAGTGTATTTACCCTGCCTCTGGCGTTGGCTGGCATTATGATGTTGGGGCCACAAGCCAATGTGGATCTGGTGGTGCTGCAACTACCATTAGCAGCCAACCGCACTGACATAGCGTTATTGGCCTATTTAGGTGGATTCTCTGCCGCTACCAGCATGGTGATAGTCGCCACTGTAGTGCTGGGTATTATGATCACCAACGATTTACTAACTCCGCTGATTTACCGCAAACAAAATACTAACGATCCAGGCCAACAAAAAATCAAAGTAGTGACCTTAAGGCGCTGGTCTATGTTGGCTGTCTTATGTTGTGGTTATCTGTATTACCGCTGGATAGGCACCAGTACAGGTCTGGCTCAGCTGGGATTAATGGCTTTTGCTTTAGTAGCCCAATTAGCGCCTGCGTTAATTTTAGGTTTATTCAGTCAGCGCATTAACCGACAAGGCGCCATAGCTGCCTTGTGCAGTGGTCTGCTGATTTGGGCTTATATTTTATTACTGCCGGAGCTGGCCAGAGCTGGTTTTATTGGCGGTGCCTGGTTAACAGATGGTCCTTTAGGTGTGCAGTGGCTGGCACCGACTCAGTTATTTGGTGGCCAGATCGATTCGGTCAGCTTAGGAGTGGTATTAAGTCTCACCGTTAATACAGCCATGTTGCTTCTGGTCAGTCATTTCAGTCAAACCCGTTTAGGCGAATGGCTGGAAAGCTACCGCTTTTTACGTCGTCCGAGCCAGCCCAGCACCAACAATCAAAACCCGGTACTGAGTGTGCAGGATGGTTATTTACTGGTGCGGCGTTTTGCCGGTGAAAAAGAAGCGAAAAAACTGCTGCAACGTTACAGTAAAACTGGTCTGGAGATGGAACAATGGGCCAACCCACAATTTATGCAGGCGGTGGAACGTAGCCTGGCGGCTGTGGTGGGTGGTGCATCCATGCGGCTTTTATTACAAGCCTCAGGTAAACATGCCCAACTGCCGATCGAATCTGTTGCTCGTTTTGTCGACGAAGCCAGTCAGGTGTTTCAGTTTAATCAGGCTTTATTGCACGCCACCATCGATAATATCAGCATGGGCATCAGTGTGGTGGATGCCGATTTAAGGGTTATCGCCTGGAATCAACGTTATCTTGAGCTTTTTGCTTATCCACCGGGTTTGGTTGAAGTAGGAAGGCCGGTGGAAGAGCTTATTCGTTATAACCTGCAACGGGGTTTAGCGGGCCAGGTTTTATCTGAACAGGAAATTACTCTGGAAGTGCAAAAACGGCTGAATTATCTACGTCAGGGCAGCAGCTATAAATTTCAGCGCCAGCAACAGGATGGCCGTATTTTTGAAATGTTGGGTAATCCCTTGCCCGGCGGTGGTTTTGTGACCACCTACAGCGATGTCAGCTCTTTTATTGAAGTACAGCGTGAATTAGAGCAAAGCAACAACACGCTGGAACAACGGGTGAAAAGCCGTACCGCCGAGCTGGAGCAGTTGAACCATCAACTGCAACACACCAAACAACAACTCGAAGCCACCACAGCAGCGAAAACGCGATTTTTTGCCGCTGCCAGCCATGATTTGATGCAACCTTTTAACGCAGCGGCGTTATTTTGTGGCCTTATTCGCCAACAAAGTCAGCAGGATGAAGTCAAACAGCTGGCACAAAACTTAACTCATTCGCTCAACTCTGCCGAAGAGTTGCTAGCCGCTATTCTGGAGCTGACCAAACTGGATGCTGGTGTCGTTAAAGCCCAGCCTGAAACTTTTGCTTTATCTGAATTGCTGGATCAAAGCGCTCGGGAAGCTGCGGTATTGGCCCAGAGCAAAGGTTTAAGCTTTAAGTATGTGCCTAGCCACCTTGGCACTATTAGCGACGCCAAACTGTTAAAACGAGTAGTGCAGAATTTATTGGCCAATGCGCTGCGTTATACGCCAAACGGCAAAATTCTGCTGGGGGTAAAACGTCAGGCACAGTATTTACATATTTGTGTCTGTGACACAGGTGTGGGTATTAACGAAGCAGATCAACAGAAAATCTTTGATGAGTTCCAACAAGGCAGTCAGGCTGATCAAAAAGGTTTAGGCATTGGGCTTGCGATCAGTCAGCGTATTTGTAGCTTATTAGGCCATCAAATTAGCTTTCGTTCGGTGCCAGGTCAAGGCAGCTGCTTTTATGTTCAGCTACCACTTATGCGCGTTAGCCAAAGAGTCACACCACAACTGAAGTCCAATCAACCGAGCCGCTTTACCGGACAACGTATTTTACTGATGGATAACGAAGCTGTGTTGCTGCAGGCGGTGTCACAGTTACTGCAAAGCTGGCACTGTGACGTGATAGCGGTCAGCTCCCCCAGTGAAGCTTTAGCTGCTGTGCAACAAGGCTTTAAACCTGATTTGATGCTGTTTGATTACCATCTGGATCAGGGCGCAACAGGAGTGGAAGTGGCAGTGCAACTGGCCGAGCACTTTGGTATCAGTGCGCCAGTCGTGATCAACTCAGCCGACCAAAGTGCAGATATCCGTCAGCATGCTCTGAATGCAGGCTTTCACTTTATGCTCAAACCCTTAAAAGAGGTGTCGTTGAAGCGACTGCTGCAACGTTTGCTGAATTGATTCAGACCGCGAACTGTTGCTGTAAAAACTGGATCACTACCTTTAATCCCGCCTTCATATGATGACGGTTTGGATACACCAGATGTAGCGGCAGGGGTTCAGGCATATAGTCCTGCATCACCTCCACCAGACTGCCATTTTGCAGCTCTTTTTCCACCTGATAACGGGTCACAAACAATAATCCCATATCCGCCAGAGCGGCATGTTTAAGCGCCCTGTTGCTGTTGCATAACACCCGGCCAGAGGTCAACACTTCAATGCTTTGATCCATATAACGGAAAAACCAGGTGCGATCGGCAATGGACGATCCCGAGCTTAAACATTGATGCTGACATAAATCGGCCGGGCTTTGCGGTGTGCCAAAAGTGGCCAAATAGCCAGGAGAGGCAACCATGGTAATAGGTAAACCAGGCAGAGATCGGGCAATCAGGCTGGAATTAGCCAAACGACCAAAACGTATACCTAAATCCATTTTATCCGCGATCAGATCGATGACCTTGTCGTTCAAATCCAGCTCAATGCTTAACTTAGGGTATTGTTTCAACAACTGTGGCAACAAAGGCGCTATGCGCAAAGTACCGAAAGTGACAGGGACACTAATGCGAATTAAACCTGAAGGTTCATCCCTCAGCTCGGACAAATGATGCTCAGCTTTGTCGGCCTGTGCCACCACTTGCTGACAGTAATCAAAAAAGGCCTCCCCCTCTGAGGTTAAACTCAACTGACGGGTGGAGCGTTGCAATAGACGTACATTCAAATGTTGCTCTAAACGACTAATGGCTTTACTGACAGCACCTTTGGACATATCAAGCGCTACAGCTGCCTGAGTAAAACTGCGGCTTTCCACCACTTTGGCAAAAGTGGCCATATCACTTAAACGCTGAAGCAACGACATCCCTGCACCTTTTTCTTATATTGTTTTCGGTGTTGATTTTAACCGGATTTTTTCGTCCTGACTGTTTCTTTTAGGAAACTATCTGTCTTTGTTGATCCGGCTAATCAAGCTATTTAAACCTCTCTACACTGCTCATTATTCAAACAGCAGGAGGACGAGACGATGTTCAGACGCGATACTATGTTCAAACAAAGTTTAATTCAGGTCTTTAAAGGCTTAGCTGAATTTCATGGTTATGTGCCGGACACCACTGCTTTAAAGACTGGAGCAGATAAAACAGCCACTGTCAGTCCGGTAAAGCAAGCTCAAGTTTCAGCTTCAAACCAAGCTACAACAGTCAGTTGCTGCTAACTACCAGTTCCTAGCTAAAAGGCGTTGCCGCCTCTTTTGCCCACCCAAAGCGGTGGGCTTTTTTTATTCGCTGCCATCCATGGCGCTCACCCTGTCGGGCCATCGTCGCTTCGCTCTAATGTTCAAAATCGCTCCATGCGATTTTGTATTCGCAGCCATCCATGGCGCCTTCCGGCCAGTGGACAGAGCCACTGGCGCTCATCCGCATTGCCAAACTGTTGGCAATGTTTTATCCGGCTTCGCCCTGTCGGGCCATCGTCGCTTCGCTCCAATCTTCACAAAACGGCAGGATAGCCGTTGTGCACAGCTTTAGCTGCCCGAGGCGAACATCATGGACGATGTGAGTGCAAATCGCTCCATGCGATTTTGTATCTATTGCCATCTATATAATCAGAAAAAATCTTCCTTCATTTCACAAAAACTGCACCATACTTTGTACCTGTTATTCACAACGACAGGGGGCGCATCATGCTTTATCAGGTCAAAGCCGGAGATAGCTTAAGTAGCATAGCCGCCAGTTATTATGGGGATAGTAGCAAAGCCAGTTGGATTGCCAGTCAGAATCATCTGAGTAATCCGAACCAGCTTTATCCGGGTCAACAGTTAGAATTACCAGTCATACCGACCACAACCTCCGCCTCACTGGTGAGCCCGGCTTTGTTATCAGCCTTATGCCCGGCTTTAAACAGCGCTGCTATAACTAACTTTTGCCAAGCGCTGGCTTTGGATTTACCTAAAGCTCAAATTACGCCGCCTTTGTGTATCGCGCATTTTATGGCGCAAACCGCTCATGAAAGCGCCGGTTACTCACAACTCAGAGAAAACCTGAACTACAGCGCCTCTGCGCTGAGCTCTTTATTTGCTAAGTATTTTGTTGGTGTGGACGTCAGCAGCTACGCCCGTCAGCCGGAAAAAATCGCCAACCGTATTTATGCCAACAGAATGGGTAATGGCAATGAACAAAGTGGTGACGGCTGGGCCTACAGAGGCCGTGGCATTATTCAGTTAACAGGCAAAGCTAACTATCAGGCCTTTAGTCAGGACTGGGGCGTGGATGTGGTCAGTCAACCGGATTTAGTCGCTACAGATCCAGTGTTGGCAGTAGCTTCAGGCTGCTGGTATTGGCAAAAACGCAATATCAATGCTGCAGCACAAGCTGACGATTTAACCAAAGTCACCCAACTAATTAACGGCGGCACCAATGGCATAGAAGACAGAGCACATTTGCTTGGCATAGCGAAACAACAGATGAACCTGAACTAACCATACCAATAGTAGGGGCTGGGTTTATCCCTGCCCGTCAGAAATATCAGTTCAAAACCAAGTACGACGGAGAATCAGAACTCGTCTGGCAGCTTTAACTTTTCAAACATAATCCCGGCCAAAGTCCGGTTATTCACATTCAGTTTGCGCAAAATCGCTGACACATGCTGCTTGATGGTGGTTTCCTGCACCTGCATTTCATAGGCAATTTGTTTATTCAGTAAGCCATCAGCGATCATTTTCAGCACCCGAAATTGCTGGGGCGTCAGTTGCTCCAGCCGGCGGGCAAAATCCTGATCAATCAGATCTCTGGCTTTTTCCACTTCGTTGACCAGTTCAGCTGGTACCCAACTCTCCCCTGCGACAACCTGCGCTACAGCTTCGGATAATAAATCCAGCGGCGCAGATTTTGGAATATAGGCCGAAGCTCCAAGCTGCAAGGCTTGCTTAATTACAGCAGGATCTTCAATAGCAGATACCATCAAAATAGCGATATCGGGGTATTCGGTGCGGAGCGACGTCAAACCGGCAAAACCCTCGGCATCCGGCAGTTTCAAATCCAAAAAGATGAATTCAGTATCAGGGTGTTGCAGCAATAAAGCCCATAACTGCGCCATGCTATTGGCCTGCAGTAATACCGCATCTGTACCAAGAATTTGTTGGGAAGCCTGTGCCAGAGCGACACGGAATAACGGGTGATCATCAGCAATAATTGCAATCATAACAATACTGTATCAACACTATGAGACCTCTTTATAACATACTTCATCCGGCCTTTTCGCCCCAGTTACATAAGTTTATTGGCTGCGCCTTTTCCACCTGAAACCGCAGACAAGGGCGGAGATAAACTCCGCCCCTACATCACACCGTCAGCTTAGAAACGGTATCCCAAAGTTAAGCTATAAGTTCTTGGATCACCGTAGTAGGCGGTAATGGTTTGCTCCCCGGCCAGCAGCGGGAAGTTGTACCCAGCAATACGGGTTTCCTTATCGCCTATATTGCGCACCTGAGCGGATAAGTCCCAGTGGCCATCGTTGGAGTACCAGGTAGCTCCAGCATTGAAGAGGGTATAACCACCAAAGTCCAGCACGGACGGCACTTCAAAAATCTGCGTATCAGCGCGGTACGACCCCATGACGTTATACACAATTTCACCTATGCTGGCGCTCTGGGTGTATTTCAGGCCTAAAGTACCAGTCCACTCGGGTGTATTGGCAAAAGACCAAATATCAGATACATCAACATTGGTCTGAGACGCAGCGTCAAAAAACACCACTTCGTTAAACTTAGCGTCTGTGTACCCTAAGATACCAGTCAGCTCTAAGTTACTGGTCAAAACAGAGATCATCTCCACTTCAAAACCACGAATGTCAGCGCTGGCGGCGTTTAATACCTGAGATGCCACAGTGTTATTCACAGCACGCTGCACAGTCACCTGCATATCGTCATAGCTGGACGTAAATGCTGCCGCGTTTAAACGTAAAGTACGATCATTCCACTCACTTTTAAAACCAACTTCAAAGGTATCTACCGTCTCTTCCTGATACGGGTCGCCCGCATTCGGGTTAATAGACTGGTTGCCGCGCATATCAAAACCACCGGATTTAAAACCGTCGGTGTACGAGCCGTACCACATAAAGTTGTCGTTGCTCTGGTATTCAAAACCTACGCGGGGTGAAAAATGGCTGAAGCTTTCGCTGCCTGTAAAATCAGACTGCACTGCGATAGGAGTGCCAGCGTCCCTTGGGTTTTTATAACCCAGATAAACGAAGCGATAGACTTCGGCATCTTTATCATCTTTGGTATAACGACCACCTAAAGTGAAAGACAGCTTGTCTGTGTATTGATAACTACCCTGGGCATAAGCGGCTACGCTGTCCGTATCCACACAACCACCGTTTTCAGTGGTGACGCCCAAGCCCTGCACCAACACAGTACCAAAAGCACCACAAGCTTCGCCTTTGAAATAGTACAGGCCAGAGGCCATGGTCAGTTTGTCGCCGTTAAACAACAACTGCAATTCCTGTGAGGTTTGTTCATCTTCATAGAAGGCCGGAACGTCCAGTGACGGTAATTCTGTTGCATCAAAGTCGATATTGGTGTCGGTGACGCCTTCGCGTTTGGCCGTAATAGATTTGAAGGTCCAGTCGCTGTTGATATCCCAGGCAATAGTCAAAGACTGACCTTCAGTCACGACTGAGTTATCCGCTGGCATGCTGGTATTGGAGTCAAATACGCTTTCTGGTGGCGCATCCCCTGTAAATAAACTTGGTGTTAAACGATGGCCGCCTTTGGAGTTTGAATCATCTTCAGTGCGATCGGCAGCAAAACTAATACGCACGTTGTCTGTCGCCTGATACTGCAGACTGACCCGGCCGGTCAGAATATCTTTATCGTAGTTCTCCGCACCTGTATTGAGATAAGTACCAAAACCATCACGATTTAGCGTGGCTAAAGCGGCACCAAAAAACAGCTTGTCTGTTAATGCCGTCTGACCGGCAATTTTAAAGTCTTTTTGACCATAGTTACCTAAAGTGCCACGTAAACTGAGTTCATTGTCACCACTTAAAGGCTTAGTGATGTATTTCACCGCACCGCCTATGGTATTACGGCCATACAAAGTGCCCTGAGGGCCACGTAATACTTCGATACGCTCTACATCGTACACGTCCATAGCAGCGCCCTGCGGACGAGCCATATACACATCATCAATATAAATACCCACACCAGGTTCAAAACCCCAGAGCGGATCCTGCTGGCCAATACCGCGGATATAAGCCGTTAAAGTGCTATTGGTGCCACGGGATACCTGCAAGGTAGTGTTCGGTGAATAGGCCTGCACTGCGGTTAAGTTTTCAATACCACGCTGCGCCAGAGCTTCTGCACCTATAGAGGTCACCGCTACTGGCACCTGCTGCAGGTTTTCAGCGGTTTTACGGGCTGTCACCTGAATAACTTCCAGCGTCGCTTCTTCTTGTTGTTTTGTTTCCTCGCTGGCCTGCTCCGCCATTGCCGGATTAATTAATGCTGACCCTATCAGCACTGCTAATAAAGTGGGTTGGAATACAGTCTTCGTCTTCTTATTGTTATGGGCCATCTGGCTTCTCCTGCTAACTTGTCCAGTACCACTCTAGGCTGTCCTGTCGAAATGTTAAGCTGTACCTTAGTACTATACCCAGCACAAACTACAGGTAAGCGCATGAAAATAAAAGAGTTAACAAACAGAACAGCTAACAGACTGTACCTTAGTACTATGGTTTGCCACCCGGCTTTACACCAGACTAAAGAAAAAACACAAGGTTGTTTCTATGCTGAGTTTATTTGGTCTGTTGGCGGGGTTGGTGTTACTGATAGTGCTGACGATGCGCGGGGTAAACCTGTTTATTCTGGCGCCACTGTGCGCTTTATTTGTGGCTTTATTCAATGGCATCCCATTTTGGCTGGCCGATAACCCGGCTAATTTTGTACAAGGTTATATGTCAGGTTTTGCCGGTTTTGTTTCCAGCTGGTTTTTAATGTTTTTACTCGGTGCTTTGTTTGGCAAACTGATGGAGCATACAGGCGCTGCCGACGCTGTTGCACTGGCTATCGTCAAACGTATAGGTAAACAGCGTGCGGTGCTGGCTGTTGTGCTGGCTTGCGCTGTGCTGACTTACGGTGGCGTCAGCATTTTTGTCGTAGCATTTTCTGCTTACCCTATGGCGGTGAGTTTATTTAAAGACGCCAACCTGCCAAGGCGTTTTATTCCGGCTGCTTTAGGTTTAGGTTCAGTGACTTTTACTATGACCTCAGCAGGTTCACCTGAAATACAAAACTGGATCCCTATTCAATACCTCGGCACCAGCCTTATGCCGGCTGGGAAGTCAGCATTATAGTGGCGATTTTTATGGCGATAGTAGGCTATTGCTGGCTGATGAAGATGATCAAAACTGCCATGGCAAAAGGCGAAATATTTGAAGGCCGCGACGCTGATCCTGTAGTCGGTGACAAAGCTTTGCCTCATCCACTAATGGGTATTTTGCCTTTGCTGGTGGTACTGCTGTTGTCGTATTTATTACATGATTCCATGCAGCAGGCTGCCTTGATTGTTGCCTTGACGGGTGGTGTCAGCACTTTGTATTTACTCAATCGTAAGTTCTTAACCTCTTTGGGCCAGACTCTGGATCAAGGCGCCACCGGGGCCTTAATTGCCATAGGCAATACTGCAGCTGTGGTAGGTTTTGGTTCAGTCGCCAAGCTGACTCCAGCCTTTGCTGCGGTGGTCGAAACCATGACACATTTACCGGGTTCCGAGCTAATAGGTGCTGCGGTGGCGGTCAGTGTGATAGCGGGTTTAACAGGTTCAGCCTCGGGTGGTCAGGCCATAGCGCTACCTGAGATAGCCCCAGTCTATTTAGAACGTGGCGTCGATGCAGAGCAGTTACACCGCGTGGTCGCAATCTCATCCGGTGCTTTAGACTCGTTGCCGCACAATGGCTATGTGGTTACAACCATCCGTGCTATCTGTGGTGAAAGCCATCAAAATGCTTATTGGCCTGTCGCCGCTGTGACTGTGGTAGTGCCGACTTTAGGTGTGATGCTGGCTATTTTGCTGTTTCAATGGCTTTAGGTAGAAGGATGTTATGAAAAAGATATGGCTTAGTATTATGCTGCTGTTCAGCAGCCTGCTGCAGGCGGCAGAACTGCCTTTAGTACAAAAGCAGCAACTGGAACTGGCGCACTTTACCACTCAAAGTGGCATAGCATTAAAGCAGGTCAAAGTCGGCTGGGAAGCGTATGGCACCCTCAATGCCGATAAATCCAATGTTATTTTAATCACCCATTATTTTTCCGGCACTTCGCATGCCGCAGGCAAATACCGCACTACAGACGCAGCAGCAGGTTACTGGGACAGTATTATTGGCCCGGGTAAAGCCATAGACACTAACCAATTTTATGTGCTGAGCGTCGACAGCTTAGCCAATTTAAATGCCTTTTCGCCTGATGTGATCACCACTGGCCCTGCCAGTGTCAATCCGGATACAGGCAAACCCTATGGTTTAACTTTTCCCGTAGTCAGCATCCGCGATTTTGTTGAAGTACAAAAAGCCCTGCTAGATAAACTCGGTATCAAAAAACTTTATGCCGTGATAGGCCCTTCAATGGGTTCCTTTCAGGCGATTGAATGGGCGGTGAGTTATCCGGAAAAAGTCGAGCGCTTAATGCCCGTGATAGGCACAGCTTATATCGACAGTTTTAGTGCAGTGCGCTTAGAACGTTGGGCTCAGCCAATCAAACAAGACCCGGCCTGGAATAAAGGCGCTTATCCGCTCACTCAGCAACCTGCAGGCTTAACCCGGGCTTTGGCTTATGTCATACAGGATGCATTGCACCCGGATTTATTTAATCAAAGCTACCCAGCGCCTGCTTTGGACAAGGCCATTCATCAGGCTATTCAGGCCGAACTACCAGCCTGGAGCCAACTGATGAACGCAGCAAAACAGCGCTCTGCCCACATGGATGCCAATTCATTGCTGTATTTAGTGCGCGCCTCACAGTTATGGCGCGCCGGTATGGGGGATAACTGGCAACAAAAATTGAGCGGTGTAAAAGCCAAAACCCTGTGGCTGCCAGCAACAGGTGATCTATTACTGACACAAGCTATGGCCAAACACAGCAAAGATCAGATGCCAGGCGCTGGCTACGAAGAGATTTCCGGTCAGGCAGGTCATCTGGACGGGCTTTTGAATATTCAAAGCAAAGCAGAACAGATTCGTCAGTTTTTAGCTCAGTAAAATATCTCATCACTGGTTTTATCCACCCTTTAGAGGTTGCCTTCCTCTGGTTCAGCTAAAGCTTGTGCTTTAGCTGTTTTTTATAACACAAATAAAAACATCCCTGCTATGCCCGTTCTTCGGTCTGGTTTATTTATGATTGAATAAATAAACCAATATAATTTATAGACTTAAAGCGAAAAAAACAGTAAAAACAGGATAATAAAAGGGAACAACATGTCAGCAGAACTACAAATAGTTGCGGCAGCATGACTCAAGCCCGGAGGCTAATTCTGCATGAAAAGAGATGGCAAAGTTTTTTTAGCTGTGGCTGTAATTCTTAGTTTTATCAACGTTGTTAATTTTATTTTTTACGGTCAGAAATTTGGGGATCTAGCATTAGCTGTAGGATTTTCATGCTTGGCAGTTGGGACTTATAAAGATAACCATTATGCAGCGTTCATTGGTGCGAGCATTGTTGTGTGTGGATTCATCTCCAAGTGGTTTCTTACTTAGGATTTATTCTGCATTTTTACTTGTAATGCACTGATGCTGCTTTAAAGCAGCGAACAAATACCAGCACAACGCAACCAAAGACGCCTGACTTGCAACAAGTTGCCCGCTTTTGCGGCTGGTTTCAACTCTAAAAAGGACAGACATGCCGATACTTGAAGATGATGTGAAAAGAACCATGGAAGCCTGGCTAAAAGCTCACGGCTATTCAGAGGTAGTGGTGCGACTAGGAACAAGGCAAGGTTATGACGTTGAGGGTAAAGATCCGACCTCAGGCAAACTATTAGCTATAGAGTGCAAGGGCGAAGCCGGTACGGGAGATCAATGGAGTCGCTCCTGGACAAACGTGGCTTATGCCATGCTCACTGCACTCAATGAAACTGAAAATCCACAAAAAACCAATGAAGTTGGTTTAGCTTTGCCAGATACGAATGAATACAGAGACAGAATGTTTCTTTTGCAGGATTTCTGTAAAAAGCAAAAGATTTCTGTGTTTTGGGTCGCAGCAAATGGTCAGGTTGCCAGATGGTAATCATCTTTTCGGCGCATGAAATTTCATCATATTGATGTGACATCTGAGTGTGTTCAGCAACACCTTGTCCCTATTTAATTACTGAAACGACTGATCCACTATTCAAACTTCACGTACCCACTTCTAAATGTATTAATCACTTTACAGCACCGGGCTTTAAGGCCGCTAATTAACAGCTATTCCCCACTGAGGTAAACCATGACTCTGGTTAGAAAACTTATTTTTGCTTTTGCAGCTATTGTGGCGCTGGTTGCTTTGTCGACTGTAATCACTTTGAATCAATTAAATAAAATGGAGCAGGCTGTTGCAATGAATATCCATACCTTTGAAGTGATTCGCACTGCCAACAGATTGTCGGAAGCCTTCGTGAATATAGAAACAGGCCAGCGTGGTTTTGTGATCACCGGCGATGAAGCCTCCTTGCAGCCTTATCATCAGGGCAAACTGGAAGCTGAAAAAGATATCAAAGAACTACTGCAGAAAACCTCGGATAATCCAGAGCAACAACAAAGCTTAAAAACTATACAGGGCCTCTATAACGATTGGTTGACTCAGGCTATTGATCCAAGTATCAGTCAAATGAAAGCAGCAGGCACAGATACAACAGCACGTCAGGCTGTGCGGGAATTTGAGCGCCGCGGCACAGGCAAAGCCTTTATGGATAAAATTCGTCTGCAGATGGAAACTGTGCAGCAAAGAGAACGCTCTTTATTAGACAGTCGCAGTCAGGACGCAGCTCAGGCCAAAAGTTTTGTCTTAACCACTTTGCTGTTAGGTGGTTTAATTATTCTGGTGTTCAGTGTTTTTATCGCTCTTTATTTGAAAACTTCGCTGCAAAATCGGTTGCAGGTTGCTAAAGATTTAGTCTCCGCTGTGGCCGATGGCAAACTAACCAATAAAATTGATACCACTGGTGGCGACGAAGTAGCGGACTTGCTGCAAGCACTTGCCAGAATGCAAACTCAGTTGCATCAGTTGATGAGTCAAATCAAAACCGCTGCTGCCGATTTAAGTGGTGCCAGTTCAACAGTGGCCAGTACCACAGAGCAGCTGTCAGCCTCAGCAGAAGAACAATCCAGAGCCTCTTCGTCGATAGCTGCAGCTGTGGAACAACTCAGTGTTAGCATAGATTCCGTTTCAGCCAATGCCAGCGAAGCCCGGACTATTGCCGGAAAGTCCGGTCAACAAGCGCAACAAAGCAGTAAAGTGATTAACGACACAGTCGCCAGTATGGAACGGATAGCTGGGGTAGTGCGTTCAGCCTCAGGCCGTATTGAAGAGCTGGGTAAACAATCTGAACAAATCTCTTCTATTGTGAACGTGATCAAAGGCATTGCTGATCAAACCAACTTACTGGCATTAAATGCTGCTATCGAAGCAGCCCGGGCTGGTGAACAAGGCCGGGGTTTTGCCGTAGTGGCAGACGAAGTACGTTTACTGGCGCAGCGCACTACTCAATCAACCACTGAAATTTCCGGCATGATAGACGTGATTTTAAATGGCACAGTGGATGCTGTGGGCCAGATGAGTACAGGGGTAGAGCAAGTGAATATGGGGGTTGAACTGGCAGGCCAGGCTGGTACAGCCATAGATACTATTCAGCACAGCTTTCAGCAGGTGGTGAGTGTTGTTGAATCTATATCCATGTCATTGCAGGAACAAAACGCCGCCAGTAACGAAGTGGCAGGTCATATCGAACGTATCGCTACTATGTCGGCACAAAACAGCGAAGCGACCCGTCATAACAGTGAAGTGGCGCATGAACTTCGCACTTTATCCAACGGCCTGAACAATGCCGTTGCACGTTTTACCTTGTAAATTCGATGAGGCTCAGCTCAGATTGTTAACCCTTAACAATCTGAGCTGAGCCTAGTTTTATGCTCGTGGAAATAAGACTAAGTGATCCAGCTCCAGCTTAATACCAATGCGGCTTTGCAGTTGATGATCATGATGGCTGGGCGCTAAACAATACACCTGCTCTGCCCCTTCTAATTCCAGGCTATACAAAATATGTGAGCCTCGGAAGGATTTACCCACCACTTTGGCAGTAACGCCGCTTTGATCGTCATGCACTATATCGTCCGGCCGCACCAGTAAATCTAACGCGACACCAGGGGTAAAAGTCGATTGCGTCTGAGCAAATACGCCCAAGGCTGTGTACACCTTCCCATCCGCTAGTACTTCGCCTTTGAGTAAAGCGCCATGCCCAACAAAATCAGCCACAAAACGGTTGGCAGGCTGGTGATACAACTCGTAAGCACTGCCCCACTGCTGCAGCTTGCCATGTTGCATTACACCTATCTGATCGGCAATGGCAAAAGCTTCAAACTGATCATGAGTCACCATCAAAGCGCTGATGCCACGTTGTTTGATAATAGCGCGGATATCCTGTGCCAAAGCCTCACGTAAATCAGCATCTAAGCCTGAAAAAGGCTCGTCTAATAACAAAACCTCTGGCTCTGGTGCTAAAGCCCGGGCTAAAGCCACCCGCTGTTGCTGACCGCCAGAGAGTTGATGCACATAACGCTCGCCTAAGGTCGGCAAGCCGACTAAAGCTAACAGCTCCGCTACTATCTGTTGCTGCTGAGCTTTTGGCTTTTTCTTTAAGCCAAAGGCAATATTTTGCGCTACGGTCAGATGCGGAAAGAGCGCAAAATCCTGAAACACCATGCCTATACGGCGCTGCTCAGGATCTATCATTTGGTTTGGCTCTGATAGGTTCTTATCTGCCAGTATTACTGAGCCCGTTTGCACAGGTTCGAAACCCGCAATAGCTCTTAATAGGCTGGTTTTACCGCAGCCAGAAGGTCCCAACAAACAGCCGATCTGGCCTTGTTGTAAACTCAGACTCACATCTTTGACCACAGTGGCTGAACCATAAGCTATCGATACTTGTTGTAATACCAGCACTACGTGGCTCCTCTGTTTGAACGATCCAAAGCACGGGACAGCAGGATCACCGGAATTAAACCTATCAGTACTATGGCAAGCGCGGGCAAAGCCGCATCAGCCAGCCTCTCATCTGAAGCCAGCTCGTAACTGCGCACCGACAAGGTATTAAAGTTAAAAGGCCGCAGTAACAAAGTGGCTGGTAGCTCTTTAAGCACATCCACAAACACCAGCAATAAAGCACTCAGCACCGAAGCTCTGAGCAGCGGCAAATGCACCCGTTTTAGCACACCAACCGGACTTTCACCTAAGCTACGGGCGGCATTGTCCATGGAAGGCGTAATGTTCATCAGACCAGCTTCAACACTATGCAAAGCCACAGCCATAAAACGCACTGTATAGGCCAACACCAGCGCGACTAAAGTACCAGATAACAACAAACCGGTACGAATACCAAACTGCCGCTCTGCCCATAGATCGATGGAGTTATCTAATGCCGCCAGCGGAATCATCACACCTATGGCAATCACAGTGCCTGGTAAGGCATAACCCATAGCTGCAACACGCACCGGCAATACCAAAGACCAATGGCCGGATAAACGCTTGGCATAAGCAAAACATAAAGCCAGACTGGCAGTGACTACAGCGGTTAAAGCAGCCAGTGAAAAGCTATTGATTAATAACTGAATAAAGTCAGCTGACCACAGTTGCTCTAACCTTTCTAAAGCCCACCCAACTAACTGCAACGCCGGTAAGAGAAAACCAAAAATAACAGGCAATAAACACAGCAGCAGTAAACTAAAACCGGTTAACCCCTGCACTGGCTGCCGGGACTGCTCCTGCTGCTTTTGACCTTGCTGATAAAACTTCAGTTTGCGCCTGGACCATTGCTCCAGATACAGCAATAGCAACACAAAACTGCACAACAGTGCTGATAATTGCGCAGCCCCCAATTGATTACCCATACCAAACCAGGTGCGGAAAATACCAGTGGTAAAGGTAGTCACACCAAAATACTGCACTGTACCGTAGTCAGCCAGAGCCTCCATCATCGCCAGCGCCGCCCCGGTTAAAATGGCAGGGCGAGCCACTGGCAAAGCCACCTTCCAGAAATGCTGTCGGGGTGTGAGGCCCAGAGTGCGGCTAGCTTCGAGTAAAGAACCGGATTGCTGGCGAAAGGCCGTACGCGCCAGCATGTAGACATAAGGATAAAGCACCAGCGACAACATCAGGATAGCGCCAGGCAAAGAGCGGATTTCAGGGAAATAATAATCACCGTAAGACCAGTTAAACCACAGCCGCAATTGGCTTTGTACTGGTCCGGCAAAATCCAGTAAACCTGTGTAACTGTAGGCCATAATATAAGCCGGAATCGCCATGGGCAGCAGTAATAACCACTGCACCAGAGTACGACCAGCAAACTGATAACGCGCCACTGTCCAGGCGGTAAAAGTACCTATGCCAGCACTTAACAAACCCACACCCAAGGCCAATACCAAAGAGTTGATGACGTAATCAGCCAACACAGTATCGAGCAAATGTGTCCAAAGTTGTGGTTGAGGCGTCACTAAAGAGCCAAGCACCACCAGCACAGGCACTGCCAGTAGCAAACCGAATACAGTGATAGTCCGGCTAAATAAAGGGCTGGTCAAACGAGGAGTGTCCTTCTAAAAAACGTAGGGGCGACCTTTATGGTCGCCCGCTTATCCAATCAACAAAACTACGCAGTGGAATTACTTCCAGCCCGCCTTGTCCATGACTTGAATCGCCTTAGCGTTTAACTCACCTAAAGTCGATAATTGTACTTGCTCAGCCTTAAATTGCCCAAAAGATTCAAGACGTTGGCTCCACTTCACATCAGCCACAACAGGATATTCGTGGTTCGTCACAGCGTACCAGCTTTGACTTTGGGGTTTCACCATATATTCCAGCAACTTTATCGCTTCAGCTTTGTTTGGTGCATATTTCGCCACACCAGCACCAGAGATGTTGATATGAGCTCCACGGTCCTGCTGATTTGGCCAGAATACTTTCACAGCTTCAGCCGCGGCTTTGTCGCCCGCATCATCAAACATACCACCTAAATAGTAGGTATTGGCAATGGCGATATCACAAACCCCAGCAGCGGCTGCTTTGATCTGATCGCGGTCGCCGCCTTTAGGTGGTTGAGCGAAGTTTTTAACAAAACCATTGGCCCAGGCCTGAGTTTTTTCTTCACCTATCTGGGTGATCAACGCGGCTACCATCGACTGGTTATAAATATTGTCAGATGAACGCACACAGATTTTACCTTTCCACTTTGGATCCGCCAAATCTTCAATAGTGCTTAACTGCTCTGGTTTGACTTTGCCTGGCACATACATGATAGGACGGGCACGTTTAGTTAAACCAAACCACTGCTGTTTGGGATCGCGTAAGTGAGCAGGAATAGCATCGGTCAGCACTTTTGAATCAACAGGTTGTAATAATCCTTGTACTTCAGCACGATGTAAACGCCCCACGTCTGTACTGATCAGCAGGTCCGCAGGGCTATTGCGGCCTTCGCTTTGCATGCGGCTTATTAGTTCATCCGGCTTACCGGTGATCAGGTTCACTTTTACCCCTGTGTCTTTGCTGAATTGATCCAGCATAGGTTTGATCAATTCTTCCTGACGACCAGAATACACATTCACTTCTGCAGCCTGAGCCATAGTTGCAGCAGTTAAGGCTGCTGCGATTAAAGATTTTTGCCAAAATTTCATCGAATACTCCGTTGGGGTTCACTGAAAGTTGCCGCAGTATAGCCACAAACAAGAACTGTTCTCAAATAACAAAACTGTTTTTGCTGCAAATTACATCGTTAAAGAGTTAAACCACAGCTGCTGAATTCATCATGATTCCGCTGTTATACGAGTCGACGCATCGAGCAGACCATACTGAGCTCAGTGTCGCAAACTCAGCACCTCGGCATATAAATCCCTGGCTTGCTGATTTGGAATAGCAGTCAGAGTGATGCTGCCATTAGCCGTATCAAACCTGAGCTGTACCAATTGATGCTTACGCAAAAACAACGATTGTACCAACTGCACTTTTTGTACTTGCCACAAAGGTAATATCTGCCAGCACTGACTGATACCACCACGCCACAGGTACAGCACCTGATCCTGCAGATAAAATCCATGCCAACGCCGGTAGGCCCACCAGTCCGCCAGCAGCCAGAGGGCAGACACGCACAGCAGAAGAATACCTGTACTTAAAGTGAGCAGTTGGGTGTGCAGCAACAGGGCAATCACCAGACTCAATAACAGAATGATGCTCCCTCTAAGCCAGAGTAAACGCCGGAAATAGGCCGGAGTAAAACGCTGCCAGGCTAGTTTTTGTATATCAGACAAGGCTAACAGCTGCTGCGCTAATAGTTGTTGATTGACCTCGTCGAGACGCTGTCCCAGCAGCACAAATTTACTGCTTTGCTCCTGAGAGTTAGTAAAACCATGAAAAATAACAGAGAAGTGCCCAAAAATCCGTGCCAGCCAGGGTTGATTCAGCCTAAGCAGCTGTACTCGTTTCTTCAGGATCCGCTGAGATTTTTTCAGCAACGAGCCCTGAATCAGCTGCAGTTGTTTGTCATCACGCACAAAATACTGCGGATAAAGCCAAATCCAGCTCATCAGCACTAAGACTAAACATACCAACAGCACCAGACCAAAACTGACAGCTATTTGCATAGTGAGACTTTGTTCCAGACCTGCCTGTTGCAGCATTTCCCCACCTTGCGCCAACAGCTGTTCGCCTAATTTGCCATCAAGCTGCGACAAAACAGCACCACAGACAGCCATCAAAGGTAACCACAAATGTTTGTTGTATAAAGTCGCCAACCAGATGCGGAAAAAAGGTGTTGAAGGACTATCCCGCGAGGCCTGCGCATCGCCTTGCAACAGACTAAGCTGCTGCGCCGTCAGGCCGGTCAGATAAAACTCCTGCTGCTGACTACCAGCACTGTCCAGGCTGACCGTAAACAATTGCAGCGGCCGAAAATAAAACGGCTGTTGCACCTGCAGCTCCTGCACCCGGGATTTTGCCAGTAGCAGATGCTCTTTTTGTAATACGCCCTGGCTTAACTCAATGCCCTGAGCTGAAACACGAAACAAAGTGCTGCGCCAGTTCAACACGGCACTGCCGATGATCAATAGCGTCAAAACTGTCAGACCATAAGGAGCATAATGCTGAAAACGATCACTAAACGTCAGATAGGCGCCACCAAGGATCACACCAGCCCATTGCACCACAGCTTTGACCAGCAAAGGCAGCAGAGCCCAGATAGAACTGCGCTGCCACTGCTCAGAAGCGGTTTTTGGCTCTGGCATCTCAGCGTTCAACATCACTGTCTCCGCGTGGGATCAACTGACTCAGCTGCTCACTTAACGCCTGCGCGACTCCATATTCTATATCCGCCAACGTCGCTTCAGCGTCCAGACCACCAGCTGTATAGACTTTTAAGGTCGCCAGTCCAAAACGTTTTTGCAGTGGTCCCTGACTGATGGTGACATGCTGCACCCGATGCAAGGGGATCAACACAGCTTTATGCCAGAGCACACCAGATTGCAGTAAAAAATCTTCAGTACGAAGTAAAAATCTGCTGTGGCGGATCGCCAGTGGTAACCAGAACCAACTGGCAAGAACGATCAATCCGCTGACACTGCCCAGGACAGGCAGTATCCAAGGTAACTCCCACCACCACTGCGCTGCCACGACTGCGCCTAATACGACCAGCAAAGCCAAAGCCCAGCTGCAGCGTCTTTTAGTTAAAGCAGTAGCTGGTAACACTAACCACTGGTCAGGTAATGGTCCCGATAAACACTGATCATCTAGAAATCCAGCATCAAGCAGCTGATTGGTCATGGCTAAGCGTCCTTGTTTTTATTGGCTCTAGCATATCGCAAAGCTAAGTTTCTCCATAGATTTCAATTTACATATGGAAAAGCAGATATATACTACTGCATATGGTTTTCCATATGTAGTTTCAATAATGCAACTTAACCCTATCACCTTTTTTAAAGCTCTGGCAGATGAAACAAGGTTACGTTCTTTGTTGCTGATCCAGCAGGAACAAGAGCTTTGTGTTTGTGAGCTGGTGGCTGCACTTGCCGACAGTCAGCCGAAAATTTCCCGTCATTTAGCCCAGTTGCGCCGCGATGGCATTGTGCTCGACCACAAACAAGGTTTATGGGTCTATTACCGCTTAAATCCTGAATTACCGCAGTGGGCTATATTCTGTTTGCAACAAACGCTGGAGGCAAACTCTGACTGGCTGGAATTAAACCAACAGCAGTTATGTCATATGGGTGACAGACCAGAGCGACAAAAAAGCTGCTGTTAATTTCACGGACCAGCATCAAAAAGGAGACCCACAATGGGATTATTTGAACGCTACTTATCGGTCTGGGTTGCACTGGCTATGCTGCTTGGTGTTGTTGCAGGTAACCTGTTCCCCGGCTTGTTTCAGGTGGTTGCGTCCTTTGAATATGCGCAAGTGAACCTGGTGATCGCCGCTTTTATCTGGGTGATGATTTATCCAATGATGGTGCAGATTGACTTTAGCGCCATCAAAGATGTGACGAAAAAGCCCAAAGGCATTGTACTGACGCTGGTAGTGAACTGGCTGATCAAACCTTTTACTATGGCGCTGCTCGGCTGGTTGTTTTTCCGGGTGCTGTTTGCCGATTGGGTCGACCCACAAACTGCCACTGAATATATAGCAGGTATGATTTTACTTGGCGTAGCACCTTGCACCGCTATGGTGTTTGTCTGGAGTCAGTTAACTAAAGGCGATGCCAATTACACTCTGGTGCAGGTGTCTGTGAACGACATTATTATGATTTTTGCCTTCGCCCCTATCAGTGCTTTGCTATTGGGCGTGTCAGATATCACTGTGCCTTGGTCGACGCTGATTTTATCTGTGCTGCTTTATGTACTGCTGCCGCTGCTGGCTGGGGTCTGGACCAGAAAATCTTTCTCAGGCAAAAGTCCTGAAAAACTAACGACTTTACTGGCACGAATAAAACCCTGGTCCATCTTTGGCTTACTGGCCACTGTAGTGCTGTTATTTAGTTTTCAGGCACAAACCATTTTGAATCAACCGCTCGCCATAGTGTTGATAGCCATACCCTTACTGCTACAAACCTACGGCATATTTGCTTTGACTTACTTTGCCGGCTGCAAACTGCATTTGCCTCACAATATAGCGGCCCCTGCCGGTATGGTCGGTGCCAGTAACTTTTTTGAATTAGCGGTTGCTGTGGCTATTTCACTGTTTGGTCTGAATTCAGGCGCAGCCCTTGCCACAGTGGTTGGTGTGCTGGTTGAAGTGCCTGTGATGTTGTCCCTGGTGTGGTTTGCTAACCGCACCCGCCATTGGTTTTTGCGCGATGAATAAAAGCTATTGCATAGTTGATAAGGAAAAATTGATGTCAAACCCATTTGACGAATTAGTACTGGAAGGCTCAGCAGCACTTCTGTTCACCCCTTGTCCTGGCACTAAAACTGAAGCATTAAAAGACGCTTTGCTGACGTTAAAGCAAGCAGGTGCCTCGGCCATTTTGACTTTAATGCCTCGCGAGGAAATGGAACTCAACCAGGTTACTGACTTGCCAGCCTTGTGCGAAGAGCTTGGATTAGCCTGGTTTCATTGCCCTATTGAAGACGACCATGCCCCACGTGCTGACTTTGCCACAGCCTGGCAGCAGCAAGGCCGACAAATTCATCAGTTGCTAAAAGAGGGTAAAAAAATTGCCATTCACTGCAAAGGGGGTTCAGGCCGCACTGGTTTAGTAGCAGCACAAATTCTGCTTGAACGTGGCATAGATAAAGAACGGGTGAAACAACGTATTCAGGCTCTGCGGCCTAATGCGCTGACTTTAGCTCCACATCAGGCTTATTTTCAAAGCCTGTCATAACTTATTAGCAAAGAGATACTGTGATGAAAAAAATTAAAGTGGGTATCAACGGCTTTGGCCGTATAGGTCGTTTAGCATTGCGTGCTTCATTTGATTGGCCTGAATTTGAATTTGTGCAGATCAACGACCCTGCCGGTGACGCTGCAACCTTTGCTCATTTACTCAATTTCGACTCAGTGCATGGTCGCTGGCAGTATCAGGCTGAAGCTCAGGGCAATTCCGTCATCATTCAGGGTCATTCTATTGCTGTGACGCACAATAAAGCCATTAACGACACCGACTGGTCAGGCTGCGATCTGGTGATTGAATGCTCTGGCAAAATGAAAAGCTCAGCACAGCTACAGGCTTATTTAGATCAAGGCGTAAAACGTGTAGTGGTCAGTGCTCCTGTGAAAGAAGCTGGCGTATTAAATGTGGTGATGGGTGTCAATCACCAGTTATTTGATGCGGCAACACACAAAATAGTCACAGCAGCCAGCTGCACTACCAATTGTCTGGCGCCCGTGGTCAAAGTGATCCATGAAAAGTTGTGCATTAAACATGGCTCTATCACCACTATCCACGATTTAACCAATACTCAGTCTATTCTGGATACACCCCACAAAGACTTACGCCGTGCCCGCGCTTGTGGCAGCAGTTTAATTCCAACCACCACAGGTTCTGCTACTGCCATTACTGAAATATTTCCTGAGCTAAAAGGCCGGTTAAATGGCCATGCCGTAAGAGTACCACTGGCTAATGCGTCTTTAACTGACTGCGTATTTGAAGTAGAACGCGCCACCACAGCGGAAGAAGTCAACGCCTTACTAAAAGCCGCATCAGAGCAGGAACTCAAAGATATTCTGGGTTATGAAGAGCGGCCACTGGTCTCGGTCGATTATAAAACCGACCCGCGCTCCAGCATTATTGACGCCCTGTCGACTATGGTGGTCAATGGCACACAAGTGAAAATTTACGCCTGGTACGATAACGAATGGGGCTACGCCAATCGCACAGTGGAGTTGGCGAAATTAGTTGGCTTAGCGGATCAGGCTTAATACAACATGCAGCAGACTGGTTTTTACTCAAACTAGTTGGGGTTGCAGCTAGGCGACAAGTAAGAGAGTCCCCATGAACATAGTTCACCTATGTGTTTTCGGATCGAAGCGAATGCTCGCAAGAGAGCATAGTTAATCCGTCGAAGTGATTGGGGCGAAAGCACGCAGACAACAACGCTGTGGCACCAAATAGGACGAGTAAAATGAATGCAGCAATCAAACAGTATCTGGTAGTCACTGGCAACTACTGGGCTTTTACCCTGACCGACGGCGCTCTGCGGATGTTGGTGCTGCTGCATTTTTATAAACTCGGCTACAGCCCTTTAGAAATCGCCTCGTTATTTGTGTTTTATGAGTTATTTGGCGTACTGACCAACCTGTTTGGTGGCTGGCTGGGCGCTCGTATTGGCCTGAATAAAACCATGAACATCGGGCTATTTTTACAAATAGCAGCGCTTGCGATGTTATTGGTTCCGGCACAATGGCTTATCGTACCTTGGGTGATGGCAGCTCAGGCTTTGTCTGGTGTTGCCAAAGACTTAAATAAAATGAGCGCCAAAAGCTCGATTAAATTGTTGGTACCGCAGGATTCACAAAGCAAGCTGTATCAGTGGGTTGCAGTGCTGACAGGCTCGAAAAACGCGCTGAAAGGGGTTGGTTTTTTTATAGGTGGTTTTTTACTGACACACATCGGCTTTCAGGGTGCTGTGGCAGTGATGGCTGGCGCTTTAGCGCTAGTGTGGTTATTAAGTTTGGTGTTGCTGAAAAAAGACTTAGGCAAAAGTAGTTACAAACCTAAGTTTAAAGACATGCTATCCAAAAGTGGCCCTATTAATTTGTTATCGGCGGCGCGGTTATTTTTATTTGGTGCGCGCGATTTATGGTTTGTCATCGCCCTGCCGCTGTTTTTAGCCCAGCAACTGGCCTGGAGCCAACAAGCCATAGGTTCTTTTCTGGCCTTATGGATTATGGGTTATGGTCTGGTACAAAGCCTGGCCCCTTTTATTACAGGTAAAAAAGCAGGCAAAGTACCGGGGCGTTGGGCTGCGGTCGGCTGGGCTTTTGCGCTCTGTCTTATTCCTGCTGTACTGGCCAAACTTCTGCCTCTGCCCTTCCCGACTGAAACCTTGTTAGTCTCTGTATTACTGATATTCGGCGCTGTGTTTGCGGTCAATTCGTCTTTGCACAGCTATTTGATTGTCAGCTATGCCAAAGCAGATGGCGTCTCGCTGGATGTTGGTTTTTATTATATGGCCAACGCCATGGGCCGCCTCATTGGCACGCTGTTGTCAGGGTATTTATATCAAACTCAAGGCTTAGAGGCATGCCTGTATTGGTCCAGCGCTTTTATTCTGGCCTCAGTGCTGTTGTCCTGTTTTTTGCCCAAGGCAAAAAGCTATTTGCGGACTAATACATAACGAATGCGGTGTAGCGTTTAAATGACGGGTTAGAAGTTGCCACCAGAGAAAGGGCTCATGCTAAGGTAAAGCTATAAAAATAAGCCGATCCATCTGTCTGGAGAACCCCTGTGTTTAGGTCCCGCAAATTTCTGTCTTTTGTTTATCATAGCCTACTTAGCCTGACGCTTTTGTGGCTGGCACCAGCCGCCTTAGCCGCCACTGCAACAGAACAACTACAACAGGTCATAGATGACCATTGGCACTTCAGCCTGCAGGAAGACCCTGTTACCGCAGGCCGGATGGGACTGGCTGGTTACAATAATCGTCTTCCAGGTGTGACAGCCAAAGACAGAGAGCGTCGCCTGAACGCCGAACAAGCTTTACTGCAACGCCTGCAAGCAATAGACACAAAACAACTAACAGACTCAGACCGTGTCAATCATCAACTTCTGGCCTGGGTGCTGCGTAATTCGATCCAGTCCAATACACTGTTCCTTGACCGCATTCCGGCTAATACTTTTTACAGTTTCTGGAGCGGCGCTTTAGATGCCAGCAGTGGTTTGGCTATGCCTAAAGTAGCGGATTATCAGGATTACATTGCCCGCATTAATGATTTTGGCCGCTACTTTGATGAAAACATCGCCAATATGCGCACCGGTATTAAAGACGGTTTTGTTTTACCAAAAATTGTCGTGCAGGGGATAGCGCCGACAGTGCGCGCTCAGGTTTATAAAGACCCGACACAAAGCAGCTTGTATGAACCTTTTACTAAATTCCCGGCCTCATTTTCACCAGCTGAACAACAGCAATTACAGCAGGCCGCCAAACAAGCTATTGCACAAACAGCTTTACCTGCTTTTGCCCGTTTAGCTGACTTTCTTGAAGGCGATTATATGAACGCCGCTACAGACAGTCTGGCTGCAGAGCAACTGCCGCAAGGCAAAGCCTATTACCGTCATACCATCAATACCTATGTGACTTTGGATATGGATCCGGCCGAGATCCATAGCATTGGCCTTGCCGAAGTAAAACGGATCCGAGCTGAAATGGACTCGCTGATTAAAGAGACCGGCTTTAAAGGCAGTTTCAGCGACTTCACGAAATTTTTGCGTACAGATCCGCAGTTTTACGCCAAAACTCCAACAGAATTATTAAAAGAAGCCTCTTACATCGCCAAACGTATTGATTACCGCTTGCCGGAGTTTTTCGGCAAATTACCCCGCCTGCCATACGGTATAGTGCCTGTGCCAGATGAAATAGCACCGAACTATACGACAGCCTCTTACAACCCTGCTGCCATAGGTGGTATCCGTGGTGGTGCTTATTGGCTGAATACCCATGCTCTGGACCAACGCCCACTCTATGAACTGGTAGCTTTAACATTACACGAAGCTGTGCCGGGCCATCATTTACAAAATGCCCTATCGCAAGAGCTGGAAAATGTGCCGCAGTTTCGCCGTAATCTGTATTTAAGTGCTTATGGCGAGGGCTGGGGTTTGTATGCCGAACGTCTTGGTGTGGAAATGGGTGTGTATGAAAATGCCTATCAGCAATTTGGCCGTCTAAGTTACGAGATGTGGCGGGCTTGTCGTTTGGTGATTGATACAGGTATCCATTCAAAGGGCTGGAGCCGTCAACAGGCGCTGGATTTCCTGTCCAGCAATACTTCATTGTCACCAGCTAACGTCAGAGCCGAAGTGGACCGTTATATATCCTGGCCTGGTCAGGCGCTGTCCTACAAAATGGGCGAAATTAAAATCCGCCAGTTGCGAGCTAAAGCCGAGCAACAACTGGGTTACAAATTTGACCTGCGCGCTTTTCATGATGCCCTGTTAGCCAATGGCGCTTTGCCACTGGAAATTCTGGAAGCAGAAATGGACCGTTTTATTGCTGGGGCTGCGGCTAAGTAGATTCTAAAGCGAGTCCCTTCAGCCGGTTCCTGAAGGGACTCTCAGACACAAGATTTCGTCTTTACTGCAACATCTGCTGAATCATCGGGCTAATCGCCGACGACATTTTCAGACTGGTGCCACATATGGTGATGTCATTGCTCAGTCGCAATAACTCATCTAACTTAAAAGCTAACGATGTCTTTGTGGAATATCAGCATGTTGAACTTACTGCGAAATCTACTGGCTATTCTGTTAGGGATCCTGCTTGGAGCGACAGTGAATATGGCACTGATTCACATCAGTCCTGCGCTTATTCCTCCGCCTGCGGGCGTCGACGTAACAAACACCGAAAGCCTGAGTTTGGGCATCGACTTATTTGAACCCAAACATTTTGTGATGCCCTTTCTGGCGCATGCTCTTGGTACTTTGGCCGGAGCTATGGTCGCTTACCTGATAGCGACTAAGCATAAACATCGTTTTGCTTATCTGATTGGCGTGTTTTTCCTTTGCGGCGGCGTAGCTGCGAGTTTTATGATCCCGGCTCCAGGCTGGTTTATTGCGTTAGATCTGGTGATAGCTTATCTGCCTATGGCATGGTTCGCTATCTTAGCAGGGCAACGCATTCAACCACATCACTGAGATGGTGAAATCATTTATGGACCATAAAATCATTGGATTAGGCCAACTGGCCATAGTGGTAAAAGATGTACAGCTTTCGTTGCCATTTTATACTCAGGTACTGGGACTAGACTTTCTATTTGCTCCGACACCACAACTGGCTTTTGTACAATCTGGTGCCACCCGGTTAATGCTCAGCACGCCGCAAGGTACAGGTGAAGTTGGCAAAAATTCCATTCCTTATTTTCAAACAACCAACATAGAACAGTTTTATATCAAGGCTCTGGCTCTCGGTGCTGTAGCGGAGCGAGCTCCACAGCTTGCAGCACAGATGCCGGATCATCAACTATGGATAGCTTTTCTGAGAGATCCGGACGGTAACTTAATAGGTCTGATGGAAGAAAAAGGCTGAAAACCAGCACTAACCTGGTCCTGAGCATCTGCTGTCGCCATACTGTTGTGTTATTGCCGTCACCCAGAGCTGTTATTTCAGTTATTCTGGTCTTTCTATACAGTCTGAAGGGACGACGAACATGGCAGTTAATCTAGAACTGCTGAATACACCCAGAACTGAGACGCAATGCTCACAGGAACAACAGGTAGCAGTTTGTAGCCTGAACCTGCAAAATTAGCTTTGCACCACTCAAAGTCATAGCAATTCTAAGGAAACAGCACTATGCACCAACACGGAAAACTAAATTATGTCGAATTCCCCGCCAAAGATTTATCCGCCACCAAAGCATTTTTCAGCGCGGCTTTTGACTGGAGTTTTGTTGACTATGGCCCGGATTATGTGGCCTTTTCCGACCAAGGTTTAGACGGCGGCTTTTTCCGCTCTGAACAATGCTCCACCACGGCCACAGGCGGAGCTTTATTGGTGTTTTACAGTGCAGATATCAAATCCACTTTAGCCACAGTACAACAGCATGGTGGCTCTGTGATTAAAGCTATTTTTGACTTCCCGGGCGGCTGCCGTTTCCACTTTACCGAACCCAGCGGTAACGAGTTTGCAGTTTGGTCAGAGTCTCAAGACTGAGCCAGATTGAGCTTAGTCCTGAACCACTTGAATAAACACCGGATTGCTGTAAAACCATAAATCGGACCATGGGTTTTCACCTTTGGCATCAGGTTCTGGTTCCAGCTCGTTTTTATTGTTGGTGCCGCGAAGGCGCAAATACTGACTCTGGTTAGCTTTGCCTAATGGCAATTCAAACTGGCTATAGCCGTCTTTGATACTCCAGTCGGCTGGATAAAAACGTTTAGCGACTTTGGTATCCGGTGCTTCGTCGCTGTTTCTTTGTGCGGCCGGGCCTGTGATCAACCCCTGAATCACGTCCACTCTTTGTACTTCAGGGTTATAACCACCACCGTTGTTGCTGTCGGGGTCACGAAAACACACCCGCAGCACCAGCTCATCGTCAGGTTTTACGGTCAAAGTCTGGCCCGCTGTGGCGGTTTTATCCGAACCTTTTACCGCCACTTCGACAAACAAGGCATCTATTAAATCACCGGTCGTGACAAAAATCTGACCCGCTTTGAGTGCCGCAAAAATACTATCGTAGTTTTTATCGGCATACACATAAGTTTTAGCGTATTGACCCGGCCAGAAGTCGGCCCAGCCATCTGTGTAATGACCATGACTGTCGGATACTCCTGTCACCCACCAATTGCGGCCTTCACTTAATAAACTATCCCAAACGCCACCTAAACGGGCTGTCATCTGGTCATAACCGCCCATAGTCGGATAATCCGGGTATTCGCCGCGGATGGCGTTTGGGTCCTGACTACCATCCGGATTTAAAGTTGCCGCCTGATGGCCCTCAGCGCCTGTCATACCTATCACCACATCGGGTGCTGTGTCCTGCCAGTCGCGTAATTGCTCTGGAGTCACTTTATTATACTGGCGAAAACCTGTGGCTAAACGCGCCGGATGATTCACCAAAAGCAGTGGTTTATCCGGTAATTCATTCATAGCTTTGAGTGCTTGCAGCATAAAGCCATCTTCGGCCTTTTCCGGCCCTGGAGGTACACCCTGACGGCCGTTGTAGCGGCTTTCTATTTGGTACAGCTGCTCTGCTTCTGTTGGCCTGTGCGGCATAATAAAACTGGCATGCCGACCGCCTGGGCTGTTGCCCGGCACATCAAACTCCATACCGTAAAATTGCAGAATCTGCGGTAACGCTTTACGTGAAGCCACCAGTTCAGGGTACGCCTGCTCCAGCGCCAGTTTGGCGCGGTTTGGCCCGCCGTGATCGGTAATCACCATCCAACTTAAGCCGTAATGCGAGGCCATCTGGGCATTCAGCGGAATCGAATATTTCGCATCGCCACCTAAAATGGGGGCTGGCGGAAACACCGAATTATCCCATTTCACGCTGTAATGGGTATGCACATGATGATCACCAGCCAGCCAGCTTTTGCCTTGTTCCGGCTTTTGCTCTGATTGCGGATCCACTAGCACTTGCTGACATGACGCCATTAAAAAAGTTACTACAGCAGCCAGACCAATCTGCTTTTTATTCACGACCAAAGTTTTCACTTACTACACCTTACTGCTAACAAAATCGGCTCAAAACAAAACGCTGAAGCTGCAGCTTCAAGTACGAGGCTTATAGCCAAAGTAATTGGAGCTGCAGCGAGGCGACAAGAGCGTGAGACCCCAGGAGCATAGTTGACCTATGTGACTGGGGCG